>CALGXT010000087.1 GCA_937935255.1 uncultured bacterium
AACGGTAGGGCCCGGCCGCCGGCCGGGCCGCATGCGGCTCGAGCAAGCTCGAGCCCTACAGGTGCGGTGGACGGCGGGGGGCGTGTACGAGTACGTTCTACGTTCCACGTCTTACGTCCTACAATCTTCGCCGACCTCCGACCTCTGCGGCGCGAGCAAGCTCGCGCCCTACGGCCGAAGAATTTAGGGCCTCAGATTGTCGAAGACCTCGCTGTAGCCCGAAGGTCGAAGGCGGGCTGAGGCCGCGACGCCGTAGACGAGCATGTCAGGACAATTATGAGACGACCAGCAATTTATCGCCCGCTATTTATCGCTCATTCCCAGAAGCGGGCTTATTCGCTCAATACGAATGAGATAGGCAATTTCTTATTCCTCCGGACTCACCTCATCGGCGCTGTTTTGACTGTATCACACTTCGCGAAGTGTGATACACTCGTGCGGCGGCGGGCGCATCGCCCGATTGCCATTTCCGATTCGACCACAACCTGTCCCAACCGCCCTGCCCACCCTCCTTTCCTAAACGAGGATTCGCTTTCCCTTTCTTCTCCGACGGGAAAACGGCACAGGCCGAACATTTCCGCTCTTGACCTTTTGCGGACGGCGCGTTTTTCTGCGAACCGGGAGAACGATGTATGCCCGGATTGATTCGCGAAGTGGACCCGTTCATCGGCGTGGACGGCGCCGGCAACACGCTCTGCGGTCCCTATCTGCCCTTCGCCCTCGCACGGCCCGGCCCGGACACCATCCCGCCCCAATCCACCAACGGCTATCGCTCGAAATTGCCGCTGCTGCGCTTTTCCCACCTGCACGTCAGCGGCACCGGCGGCGGCGGGCGCTACGGCAATATCGGCGTCACCCCGTTCCGCGGTCCGCCCAGGCTTTTTTCGGCGGCCTATGACAAGGGCGATGAGCGGTCCTCGCCCGGCTACTATCGCGTTCGACTCGCGCCCGACGGCATCGAAGCCGAACTCACCTGCACGCCGCGCTGCGGCGTCCATCGCTACCGCTTCCCCGCCGGTCCCGCCAACATTCAACTGGAGGCGGACGCCTGTCTGCGCCGCGATTTTCGCGCCAACGTCGAGTGCCTCGGCGCATGGATCGAGTGGGTCGGCCCGCGCGCCGTCGTCGGACGCGGCGACTTCCGCGGCGGCTGGGGCCATAGCTACCCCTACAGCGTGTTCTTCTATGCCGAATTCGATCGCGAACCCGGGCGAAGGCTGGCCTGGGGCGCGGGCGGACCGATCGCCGGGCCCGCCGCGCAGGGATTGCCCGCCGCCGCGGTCGCGCACTTTGCCGACGGCGGCGAAGTCGGACTGCGCGTCGGCGTCTCCTTCGTCAGCGTCGCCAACGCCCGCGCCGCCGTCGAGCGCGAGTGCGGCGCGCGCGCGTTCGACGATCTCCGCGCCGAGGCGGAGGCGATCTGGGAGCGCTATCTGGGCCGTATCCGCGTCGAAGGCGGTTCGCGCGACGAACGCCGGATTTTTTACACCTTCCTGACGCGTCTGGTCTGCATGCCCGGCGATCTCGGCGTGGACGACGAAAATCACCTCTGGCGCTCCGGCGTGCGGCAGTACAACGATTTCTATTGCCTCTGGGACAGCGTCCGGAATGCGAATTCGCTGATTACGCTGATTGATCCGGAACGCGAGGTCTCTTTCCTAAACGCGCTGCTCGATATCGCCGAGCACACCGGCTGGCTGGCCGACGCCTGGATCGCGGGACACTCCGCGCAGGCGCAGGGCGGGTCGTCCGCCGATATTCTCTTTTGCGAGGCCCGGCTGAAGGGTCTCAAAGGCGTGGACTACCGCCGAGCTCTGGATTTCATGCTCAAAAATAGCCGCGTGGAACCGGCGGAACCATGGAACCATGGCCGCTACTTGAAGGATTATCGCGATCGGGGTTGGACCACCGACGCCGTTCCCCACTGCGTCTCGCGGCACCTGGAATACAGCTATCAGGACTGGTGCGCGGCTCGGCTGGCGGCCGAACTGGGACGCGACGCGGACGCGGCCGAGGCGATGCGCGGGGCGCGCAAAGTGTGGAACCTCTGGCGCGACGATCTCAAGGCCTTCGCGCCGCGCCGCGCCGACGGCCGTTGGGTCGAGCCGTTCGATCCCGCGACCTGCCGCTCGGATTCCTGGAACGATCCGTATTGCTACGAGGGACCGAGCGTCGGCTGGTCGTTCAATGTCCAGCACGACTTCGCCGGACTCGTCCGAAGGCATGGCGGGCCGTCGGCCTTTTCGCGGGCGGTGGACCGCTTCCTCGCCCGGCACAGCCCGTGCAAGGAAGTCTTCATGCACATCCCGTGGCTGTACCACTATGCCGGCGCGCCCGCGCGCGCCGCCGCCGCCGTCTGGCGCATCCTGCATTCGGAATATTCGACGCGGCGCGACGGCCTGCCGGACAACGAGGACATGGGCTGCCACAGCGCCTTCTACATTTGCGGCGCATTGGGCCTCTATCCGATCATGGGGCAAGACCTCTCTCTGCTATCCGCCCCGTTCTTTCGTCGCGCCGAAATCTCCCTTGGCGAGAACGGCCCGCGTTTGATCGTCGAGGCGGACGGCGGCACGGAGGGCCGCGCCCGATTTCTGCGCCGCGTCGAACTCAACGGGCAGTCCCTGAATCGCGCCTGGCTTCGCCATGGCGAGATCTCCGGCGGCGGCGTGTTGCGGATGGAACTCGCGGACCGCCCCACCGCTTTCGGACGCGGCCGCCCCCCGCCCTCGCCGATGGCATAAAGAGGGGCGAATTCGGGAGTCGGAAGCGGAAGCGGCGAAAGAAAGGCGCATAGGGCCTCGAAATCCGAAGGGAACCACACTTCGACATTCGAAGTTCATGATTCGATATCCGATATTCCCGTAATTCGCAACGCCGCACAGCTCCGCCTTCCACCCGTGAGGAGTTAGGGCGGCAGGACGACACCCCGCGCGCGCCCCAAAAACTTCCCGACTCTGGGATGACGATCCGCTGACCTCCTGGGATCCCTTCCCCGAGAAGGTCCGCGTCGTGCGCCGCGTGGAAACCACCTTTGGAGGCCAACGCTTCAACGGCAAGCGCGTGCGCACCGAGCGGGTCGCCGAATGAATCCGGATCACCACCTTGCCGGCCGCCGAAGTCTCGGCCGAGACCATCGCTGTTTTCGGCCATGAGCGTTGGCGCATCGAGAACAAAGGTTTCAACGAACGATGCAATGCCTGGAACGTCGGCCACTACTTCCGCCATCATCCCGTCTCCATCACCGGCCTGAGGCGTGTGCTTTTCATCGTCCACGCTATTTTCCACTGCTTCCTGCGCAACATTAAACCGTGTACGCTACAGGGGATGCCCGTCTGCCTTTGGGCCGCGATCATCCTCGCAGAGCGCCTCGCGTCCCGGTGCTCTTCAGCCTGAATCGCCGCTGCGCCCTGACCTCTTTGCTCCCCAGGGCCGCCGCACGGCCGCGGTGCGCGCGCGCCGGGGAACATCAGCCGGAAATCGCAGGCGAATCTCCTGCCGGCCCCGCGCCCGGGTTCTTCATCATCTCTGACCCGCCTCCCACCGCGCTCTCCTCACGCCTCTCCATTCCGGCTGTCGGAACTGCTGCGATGCTTATCTCTCGCTGGCGTTCGACGCCGGTTTTTGATAGGAGTGCGCGCTTTCGGAGGGCGATATCTCTTGAAACGAAAATTTTCGCGGGTGGCCGTGCTGATGGGCGGAACTTCGGCGGAACGCGAGGTTTCGCTGCGTTCCGGCGCGGCGGTCGCGCGCGGTTTGCGCGCCGCGGGCTATGACGCGGTCGAAGTGGACGTGCGCGAAACAAGCGACCTGCCGATCCCGGCGGGCATTGAGGCGGTCTTCGTGGCAATGCACGGCGCCTTCGGCGAGGACGGCGGGGTGCAGACCCTGTTGCGCGAGAGGGGCCTTCCTTATACGGGTTCCGGTCCGGAATCCTGCGAACGGGCCTTCGACAAATCGCGCGCTCGCGCCGCCCTGGCGGCGGCCGGCGTCCCGATTCCGAAAGGCGTTGCGTTGCGCGCCGATCCCGGCGCCTGTCCGCTGCCGTTGCCGGTCTTCGTCAAACCGGCGCGCCAGGGCTCGAGCATCGGATGTCATCGCGTGGACGCGCCCGACCAATGGGCGGCGGCCTTCGCGGACGCCGCTCGACACGGCGGGGATGTGGTGGTCGAGGCGTATGTGCCCGGCCGCGAACTGACCGTGGGCATCCTCGCCGGCGCGGCGCTGCCGATCGTCGAAATCGTCGCGCCGGGCGGATGCTACGGATATCAAGAAAAATACACGCCGGGGCTCACGCAATACCTTGTCCCCGCGCCGCTGCCGGCCGATGTCGCGACGGCGATTCAACGCGACGCGGAGCGGGTCTTCGCGGCCCTCGATGCCGCCACATTCGGCCGCGTGGATTTCCGGTTGGCGCCGGAGGGCCGGTGGTATGTTCTGGAGCTCAACAGCATTCCCGGCTTTACCGAGACCAGCCTGTTGCCCAAGGCGGCGGCCGCCGCCGGCATCGCATTTCCGGATCTTTGCGATCGCATCTTGAACGACGCCGCCGTTCGGTGATACGGTTCGCGCAGAGGGCCGAGAGGGCGATGTTGCTGAATGACGACGAGGACGGGATGACGATCGGGCGTTCGCGCCGAACGCGGCGCGCGCCGCGGCGCGACGGCATGTTGCTGGTGCGCGCCAACGTGGCGCAGCGCCGCGCGGAGCGCGCCCAACGCTGGGGCGCGGCGCTGCTGATCGCGCTGTTGCTGGGCGGGACGGCGTGGGGCGTGTATGCCGGCGCGTTGGTGTTGCGACGTATCCTGCTGGTGGAGAATCCGCGCTTCGTTTTGCGTACGCTCGACGCGCGTTCGGATGGGCGGCTTTCTGCGGAATTTTTGCTCGAGAGGGCGGGACTGGCCGGCGTCACGCGCCTGTTCGAGGTCGAACCGCGCCGCATCGGGGCGGCGCTCTCGGCGCTGCCCTCGGTCAAATCGGTCACGGTGCGGCGGCGACTGCCGGACACGCTGGAAATCCGCGTGATGGAGCGCACTCCCGTCGCGCGGGTCGCGGTGTCCGGCGCGGGCTACACCGACGCGGTGGACCGCGAGGGCGTTTTGCTGGGTCCCCGGTTCGCGTCGCCGCTGCTCCCGCTGATCGAGGGCGTGAACGAACCCGGTCTGCGTCCCGGTCGGCGCCTGACCGGTCCGGCGGCGCGCATGGCGCTGGCCGCGCTCGACGCGTGCGAAACGACGCGCCTTTACGACTATGTTCGCATCCAGCGCATCGAAATTGCGCCCGACGGCGGCCTCGCGCTGATCCTCGACAACGGCGACCGCGCCCTGCTGCCGCCGGGGCTGGATGGGGAAACGCTAAAGGGCAAGCTCCGTAATCTCGCCTCGATCAATAAGGCCATTCGCGATCTCCGGCTGCCGCGGGGGCCCGATCCGCTGCGCATCCCGCTCCACTCGGACGAGGTCTTTCCGGTCGAGGGCCTCGACGTGGATCGGCTGGCGTCGGGGCCGCGGCGGTGAACCGTGGGATGAAGGGTTTTTAGTCATGCGCGCCCCTCCCGCCATCGCCGCCCTTGAAATCGGCACGACCAAGACGCGCGTTTTGATCGCCGAAATTCGGGAGGACGGACATCTGACCGTGGTCGGCGTCGGCGAGGCCCGCTCGGAGGGCGTGCGAAAAGGGCAGATCGTCGCACTCGATGCCGCCGCCAACGGCGTGCGCGCGGCGGTGCAAGCGGCGGAGGACCAGAGCGGACGGCCGGTGGATGTCTGTTATCTGGCGCTTTCCGGGGGTCATATCCGCGGCGAGGTCAACCGCGGAACCGTTCACATCATGAACGAGGAACGGCTCGTGCGCCAAAAGGAGATGGAGGACGTCGCCGCCGCCGCGCGGCGCATGAATCTGCCGTCGGGGCGCGAAACGCTCCACAGCATCGGCCAACATTATTACGTGGACGGCCAGGAAGGCGTCGTGAACCCCGAGGGCATGGAGGGATCCCGCATCGAACTCGACATGCTGATCGTGCACGGCGACGGCGCGCCGATGCGCAACACCGTTCGCGCCGCGCGCATGGCGTCCCTCGAAGTGGAAGACGTCGCCTTCAGCGGCCTTTGCGCGGCGCTGGCGGTGCTGACGCCGGAGCAGAAGGCGAGCGGCGCGCTGGTGCTGAACCTGGGCGGCGGCATGACCGACTATCTGGTGTATGCGAATCAGATGGTGGCGGCGGCCGGCGCCGTGGCCGTCGGCGGCGACCATGTCACCAACGACATCGCGCTGGGGCTGAAGATACCGACGGCGCAGGCGGAACGGCTGAAGATCGAGCACGGCGCGGCGGAAATCGAGCCGGCGCGGCGTCACGAGGCGATTCCGTTGCCCGCGGAGAGCGGTTTTCCCGGGCGCAACGTCCGGCTCGGCGACCTGCACCTCATCGCGCACGCGCGCTTGCAAGAGCTTCTGAAAATCATCCGCCGGGATTTGGAACGGCGGGGTGTTCTCATCCGCTTGGGGGCCGGCGTCGTGCTGACGGGCGGCGGCGCGCTGCTGCGACGCCTGCCCGAACTGGTGTCGCGGGAATATAATCTGCCCTGCGTCATCGGAAAGCCGATCGGCGTCAGCGGCCTCGGCGTCGCGAGCGGGGCGGAGTACGCGACGGCCGTGGGGCTTTTGCGTTATGCGGCGATGAACGGCGGCCGAAGCGCCTCCGGCGCGCGGTGGAGCGATTTCCTTCGCCGTCTTTTCGGAAGCTGACGGAGCGACGAATATGCGCGATTGCCGAGTGCAATTGATCGGCGTGGGAGGCGGCGGAGCGCATGCGCTCGAACGCCTTAAAGCGCGTTTCCATGAAACACCCGATCTGGCCCTGGCGCATACGAACGAGGCCGTATTGCAAGAATGTTCGATCGAACGCCGCGTTCTGATCGGCGCGGAAGTGACCGAAAGGCTGAGTTCCGGCGGCGATCCCGCGGTCGGCCGGCGCGCCGCCGAGTCTTCCGCCGATGCGCTGCGCGATCTGTGCGCCGATGCAGACCTCGTGATCGTGGTCGCGGCTCTCGGCGGGGGCACCGGCGGAGGCGCCGCGCCGCTTGTGTGTCGCTACGCGCGCGAAGCCGGGGCGCTGACCCTCGGAGTCTGCGCGCTGCCGTTCTTTTTCGAGGGGGTGGAACGCCGACGGCGCGCGGAGGAGAGTCTGGCCGCCGTGCGCGCGGAAGCGGACGCCGTCATTCTGTTCCCGAATCAACGGTTGTTCGAGTGGGTCGGCGAGAACGCCCCGCTCGCGCGCGCATTCGAGGTCGCCGATGACGTCATCGCTTCCGGCTTGCGCAGCCTGTGGCGGCTGCTGACGCAACGGTGGCTGATTCACGTGGACCTCGCCGATTTCCGGAGACTGGCGCGGTCGGGCAATCGCGTGCTCTCCATGGCGGCCTTCGAGACCTCCGGGGAGCAGCGCGTGGCGGAAGCGCTCTCTCGGTTGCGCGACAGCCCGCTGCTCGATCGCGGCAACGCGCTCGCCACGGCGCGCGCCTTGTTGGTGGCGGTGCTGGGCGGCCCCGATCTTTCGCTGAACGAGTTCGACCGCTTGATCCGCGGCGTCGGCGAGGCCTCCCATCCGGAAGCGCAGCTGCACATCGGCGCAGCGGTGGATCCCGAATACGAGGGACGGTTGGGCTTGACGCTCTTCTGCGCCGAGCAAGCGCCGACGGAACCCGAAGCGGCGGTCGCGCCCGCCGCCGCGCCGGAACCGGCTTCCGCGTCGAAGCCCGACGAGCCGACCGCCGCGAAGCCCTCGGCCCCGCCCCGCACGGCCGGGAAGATCGTCCAAGGCACGCTGCCCATCGAAGCGCCCGGCAAGGGACGCTTCAAAGATGTCGAGCCGACATTGATTGATGGCGAGGACCTCGACGTGCCGACCTTCATGCGCCGGGGCCTCAAATTGAGCCGCTCGCCGTGAGTTTTTCCCCGCTCAATTTCACGGTGCTTTCGCTGTACCTGCTCGCGATGCTCGCGATCGGCGTTCGTCTGGCCCGCCGCCAGCGCACCACGGAGGACTACTTCCTCGGCGGACGCCGCTTGCCCTGGCTCGCGGTGGCCATGAGCATGTACGCCTCGGTCACCAGCGCGATGACGTTTTTGGGATTGCCCGGCATGGCCTACAAGGCCAACACCGCCCTGATCGCGGTCAGCGTGATGAGCCCCGTGGTCGCGCCCATCCTGATTTTTCTCTTCTATCCGTTTTACCGGCGGCTCGGCGTTACGACGTCCTACGAATACGTCGCGCGGCGCTTCGGACCGGCGGCGCGAACCGCCGTTTCGGTTCTCTTCCTGCTGGCCCGGCTGGGCTGGCTGGGTATGGTGGTGTATGCGCCCGCGATGGCGCTTTCGGTCGTCTCGGGCATGCCGTTGTGGGCGGCGATACTGCTGATGGGCCTGCTGGCGACGGCCTACACGATGCTCGGCGGACTCTCGGCGGTGGTCTGGACCGATGTCGCGCAATTCGTCATCATGATCGGCGGCGCCATCGCGCTGGCGGCGCTGATCGCGCGCGACGTTCCCGGCGGCGCGGCGGCGATCCTGCAAACCGCGCGCGAAGCCGGCAAACTGCGGGGCTTCGATTTGACGTGGGATGTCGGCCAGATGACCGGTCTGGCCGTGATGGTTTCCTACTTTTTTGTCCTGATGCAGGACTACGGCGTGGACCAGGTGACCGTGCAACGGCTGCTGGCCGTGCGCACGAATCGCGGATTGGCGCGCGCTATTCTGTTCAACGCCGCGACCGACGTCGCGATCGTCGCGCTGTTGCTCTTCATCGGCATCGGCCTGTTCGCTTGGGCCGGCGCGCACCCGGGGGCGATTCCGGAGGGCTTGGCGGGCGACCGCGTGCTGCCGTGGTTCATCGTCCACCGCTTTCCCGACGGTATTTCCGGCTTGCTGATCACGGCGATCTTCGCCGCGGCGATGTCGAGCATGGATTCGGGGTTGAACTCGCTTTCCACGGTCATCGTACACGATCTCGTGCGCGCGCGGCGCGCGCTGGACGATACGGCGGCGCTGCGCGGCGCGCGCGGGTTGACGCTCGCGCTGGGCGTTTTCGCGACGGGCATGGCGTTTCTCGTCACGCGGATCGGCGGCATCGTGAAATCGTTTCTGACGATCATGGGGCTTTTCAGCGCGCCGGTGCTCGCCCTGTTTCTGCTGGGAATGCTCGACCGGCGCGCCCGCTTCGTCGGATGGTTCGTCGGCGCCGCGTCGGCGATCGCGCTCACGCTCGCCGCGCAACGCTTCGAGGCGATGGACGAAATCTTTTTCTTCCCGTTCTCGTTCGCCGTCACCTATGTCATCGGCGCGCTGGTCAGTCGCCTCGGCCGCCCGTACGCCGCGCCCGCCGGCCTCACCCTTTGGGACCGGGTCGGTCGCGCGGATGAGCCTTGAGGAGACCGAAGGGCCACTTGGCGATCGCGAGGCTTTATTCGCCTGTATCTTTTCTGCGTTGATCTCGCCGACCGACGGCCGCCGCAACCCAAGTCGCAGGGCTTTATTTCTTGGCTCTAACTTCGTCACGGATTCCGCCATATAGCACTGGTAGAAAGCATCTTATGAATTCGCCTCGGCAAACTTCTTATTCTCTGTCCCCGTATTTTCCGGCGCGGCGGGCCGCCGTAAGCCTCGGCCCGGCGAAGCCGGGACGGGCGCGCCCTACCCATCTCGGGGAACGGTAGGGCCCGGCCGCCGGCCGGGCCGCGGGCGGCTCGAGCAAGCTCGAGCCCTACGAACGGTTTTACGCCGACCTCGGACCTCGGACTTCGGACCTCGGGCCTCTGCGTTCTCCACGTCTCCGCGGTGAATCTTTCACGGCGCGGCGGGCCGCCGCGCCCTACCTTCGGCGGCAGAGCGCCGGAGCTACAGAGATGCCATGGGGACAGAGAATTTTGGGGCCCTGCGCCCACGCCGGGCGAAAAGCCGTCGAGCGGGGATGGGATGCCTTGGGGACAGGCAACTTACAGCGAAAGCGAAATGACGTACCGATAGAATCCTTTGGAGCGCAGAATTCGGGCCATGGACGGGATCAGCCCAAGGCTACCGGGCGGTCTGCCCCTTTCGGAGTTTCTTTTGGAACTACGAAAAGCGCGAATTCCACGAAAACCGAGGGCTGTTACGACCTGTCCGCGCGACCGACGGGTAGTCTCGCCTGTTTCGCCTGCAACTTCATCCCGGCCTATGTCGCATTACGTTGCTGGAAAACGTGTTATGAATTCGTGTCCGCAAACTTCGCATTCTCTGTCCCTCGCGCGACCTCCCTCTGATCCCGCTTCCGACGGTCGGAAACTATTTCTCTGTCCCCAATAGTCTCCCATCGAGGCGCAGGTTAGCCGGCGTCGCCGGCGTGGTCGCCGTGTTTTTGCGGACATAAAAAACAAAATAAAGTACTTGTATTGGCTCATCTCCAAACTTATATCATCGTTTTTGAAAGGGTGAGAAAGCGAGCAAGAAGATGCGCCTTCGGTTTTGGGTCGGGATGCTGCTCATGGGATTTGCGGGCGCGATTCCCGCTTCGCAAGCGGAGGAAGTTCTCGCCGCGCAAAGGCTGCAAGTACGCCTGAAAGGCAGTGAATTTCGCGCGCTGCCGCATCGGAATCACCAGGTCATCGAATTGCCGGAGTGCGACCGCGGAGTCGCGCCGGCCGGCGCGCCGGATTTGCCGGTGCGGTATGTCAAACTGCTGATCCCCGCGGGCGCCACCGCGACGCGAGCGACGCTGGTCAGCGGTGAGGAACGAAAACTGCCAGGGCGCTTCAAGGTCTATCCCGCACAACCGCCCGTCCGTCCCGGCGATCCCCCGCCGGCGTTTGTCGAGGGGCGTAAGGACATTTACGAATCCCGCGAACCGTATCCCGCGCAGCGCGTGGAGCTGCTGGGAACCGGGCGCATGGCAGGCTACTCGGTCGCGCATATCGCCGTGCATCCCCTGCGTTATATCGGCGCGCGCGGCGAGCTGCGGCTGACGACGGATTTCGAGATCGAAGTCGAGTACGCCCTCAACTCCGAGGATTCGCCGCTGATCCATCCGAATCGTCTGGAACATTTCCGGGAGACCGTGCGGCGACTGGCGGATAATTCGGAGGACGAACCGAAGTTCCGCCCCCATGTGCGCGGACGGCCCGACCTCAATCGCGAATCCGCCGAGGCTCGGCGGAAGATTCTCGAAAACCCGCGCGCGCGCCGGCGGGCCTCCGAAAAAGTCCGCGGAAGCGCCGGCGCGGCGCCGGCCGCGCCGACGGGCGATGATGGCGCGGCCTTGCCCACCGCCGGCGAGACCATTTCCCTTTCTTCCGCCGCCTATACCGTCAATGAAAATGCGGGCAGCGTGACCATCACTGTCCAATGCACGCCGAGGGCCGCCGCGAATTTATCCGTCGGTTACGCGACTGCGAACGGCACGGCCGTCAGCCCCGCCGACTTCACCGGCGGATCGGGCACGGTGACCATCAGCAAGAACCAAACGTCGAAGACATTCACCATTCCCATCATCAACGACTCGGCCTATGAAGGCGACGAGACGTTCACCGTTTCAATCACGAGCGTGCCATCGGGGACGACGTTGGGAACGCCTTCCACCGCTACCATCACGATCACGGATGACGATGTTCCGCCTGGCGGATTTGTGGCGCTGTCCGCTTCCTCGTACACCGTGGACGAAAACGGCAGACGCGTGACCGTCAGCGCGGTGCGCTACGGCGACAAGAACGGCGCGGCGTCCGTTCAGTACGCCACGAGCGACGGCACGGCGCTCGCCGGCGCGCACTACATCGCCGTCTCCGGCACGCTCCAGTGGAACGATCAGGAAGACGGCCCGAAGTATTTCACGATCCCGATTCTGGACAATTCGGGATTCGCCGCGCCCGACAAAACTTTCACGGTGGCGCTTTCCAATGCGGCGGGCGCGACCCTGGTCGCGCCGACCTCGGCCGCCGTCACGATCGTCGAAAACGATCCCGACCCGAACCGGACCGAATACCTCATCATCACCTCCGCCGCGCTCGCGCCGGCGTTCCAAACGCTCGCCGATCACCGGGCCGCGTTCAATAAACTCACGACTCGCGTGCTGACGACCGAGAGCATCTACGCCGCCTATCCCGGAAACAAGCCCAACGGCGGAACCGACAATCAGACCCGCATTCGCAACTGCATCCTGGACTATGTGAACAACCACGGAACGCTTTATGTCGTGCTCGGCGGAGACGACACGGTCGTGCCGGACCGGGACACCTACGTAAAAGTGGATTCCTATGTTTCGTCCAATTGTCCCGCCGATTTCTATTACGCCGGGCTAAACGGCAATTGGGACGACTGGGACGCCGACGGCGTGTATGGGGAAGCCGATGTGGGCGGCATTGCGGCGCAGGACGAGGGCGATTTGTACGCGGATGTCATCGTCGGCCGCATTCCGGTGCGGACGGCGGAGCACGTCAACGCCTATGTAAACAAGTTGATCGCTTATGAGACCAATCCGCCGCCGGCGCTGCTCCGAAAAATGATGCTCTCGGGGTTGAAGCTCTGGGATTCGTACACGGGCGACGGCCGGCCCAGCGATCTGCAAGACGACGGCCATCGGGAATTCCGCGACGCCGCGCACCCGACGGTCAGCGATTCCGAAATGTGGACGCGCCGCAAATATCGCGACAAGGTGAAGAACTTCGGCTGGACCGCTTCAACGCTCGGCATGATGTTCGACACGATCACGAGCTGGGACGGCGCGACGGCGGGCGATTATGCCGGCGGCGGCGCGAACCTCGTCGCTCGCTACAGCGAAGGATGGAACTTCGTCGTCAACGACACTCACGGCAACACCACCGTATTGACCGCGGAGAGCGGCGATTTCAACACCAGCCAGGCGGCGAGCCTCACGGGACTCACCGCGCATTTCCGAACCGGCGCCTGTCTTTCCGCCGGCTTCGATCAGGGAGAGCCGTCGCTATCGGAGGCCATGTTGCGCAATCCGAACGGCGGCGCGCTCGTGTACATCGGCGGCGCGCGCTACGGATGGGGAAGCCCCGATGCGCCGCCGGCGAGCAACTATGGCTGGGGCGGCGCAACCTCCGATTATATCCTGGATTGGCTGACGGAGATTTTCAAAAACAAGAATGTCTTCGCCGGATCGGCATATTACACGGCAAAAGCGTTGAAAATTTCCTTGAGCGATTGGTATTACGTCTATCGCTGGATTTACTTTAGCGAGAACCTGCAAGGCGATCCGCTGGTCCCGATTTACGGCGTCAAGCCGTTTGTCCGGATCTCCGCGAGCCCCTCGACGATCGAGGAAAACGGCGGCCCTGACGCCGTGTTCACGATTACGCGCGTGGACGACTTAAGCAACAGCGCGACCATCTATTACACCCGCTCCGGCAGCGCCGTCTACGGCGTGGATTACACCACCAGCCCCGCGACGTCCGCGTCCGGTTCCATCACGATCCCCGCCGGCGCCGCTTCCGCGACCATCACCGTCACGCCGCTCAACGACGCCGCTGCGGACCCGAGCGAAACCGTCGTTTTCTCGATATCCCCCAACGCCGCTTACCAGATTTTCGCCGGCGGCGCCGATGCGTCCGTCGCCATCCACGACGATGACACGTTGTCCGTTGTCACCGATGCGCCTGTGGTCGGCGTTCCCGAGGGCGGAACCGCCGTTTTCCGGGTGCGGCTGGACAACCCGATCGCATCCAATGTCGTCGTCTCCGTCGCGCGCGCCACGGGCGATGCCGACCTTTCAGTGGCGAGCGGCGCGAGCCTGACCTTCACGCCTTCCAACTGGAGCGAGTGGCAAACCGTTACGTTGTCCGCCGCGGAAGACGCCGACGCCGTCAACGGAGCGGCGACGTTCGAGTTGACGGCGCCGGGCGCGGTTTCGGCGTATGTCATGGTCGAAGAGGCGGACGACGATTTCGCGCTGACCCTGGAAGTCTCGCCCGCCGGCGCCGGGTCCACGACCCCCGCCGGAACCGTCGTCGTGGATCCCGCCGACCTGCCCTACGCCATTTCGGCCCAGCCCGGTCCGAACTATCAGTTCTCGAACTGGACGGTCGTATCGGGTTCCGCCACGTTCGCCGATCCGAACAGCGCCTCGACCACGGTGACCCTCACCGCGCACACGACGATTCGCGCCGGCTTCGCCGGCAACCCCAACCTTGTGACTTCGATGTCCGACACCGGCGACGACGCGACGATCGGCGCCTCGCTGTTGGCGGACATTCAGGACGGCGGCGGACTTTCGCTGCGCGAAGCCGTGAACTGGGCGGCGGCGGGGAGCACGATCGCGTTTTACGGCGATCAACCGACCGTTACACTGGCCGGCCCCATCACGATCGCCAAGAACCTCACGCTCGACGGGGCGGGGAAGACCGTGATTGACGGCAACAACGCAGGACGCCTGTTCTATGTCTACAACGGCAGCGCGGTGCTGGACGTGACGCTGCGCGGCTTGACGCTTCAAAACGGACGAGCCGTCGCGACCGACGCGGATGCGTTGGGCGGCGCGATTTACTCCAACGGCGAGCGACTCGTCCTGCGCGATTGCGTCATTCGAAACTGCACGGTCGTCGGCGACGCCTCCGCCTCCGCGACGCGCTACGGCTACGGCGGCGCGATCGCGACGAACGCGGATCTGACGCTCGAAAACTGCCGTTTCGAGAACAACACCGCGACCGGCACGGATGAAGGCGGTTACCAAGGCATCGGACGCGGCGGCGCCATTCGCCAGAACGGCGGAACGCTGACGATCGCGAATTGCGTCTTCGAAGGCAACACCGCCACGGCGCAGTCCTCGACCTCGAGCCAGGGCGGCGCCATCCACAAGGACGGCGGCGGCGCGGTGAACGTCACCGGCGGTCGCTTCGCCGGCAACAGCGCGGCGAACAACGGCGGCGCGGTCAATATCGGAAATTATGCGACGACCATTGACGGCACGGTCTTTGAAAACAATTCCGGTGGCAGCGGCGGCGCGCTCTACAGCACCGGCCCTCTGACGCTGCAAAATGCGACGTTCTCCGCCAACACCGCATCGGGCAGCGGCGGCGGCATCTGGGCCTCCAACACAATCGAACTTTCGAATTCCACCTTCCGCGGTCAGACGGCCATTTCGAACGGCGGCGCGGTGTATTTCGAGGGCAACGCGACGATCCGCGATTGCGTGTTCGGCGGGCCGAACGAGGCCGATCGCAATCAAGCCGCTGTCGGCGGCGCGATCTATTCCAACGCCTCCTACGATCAACGCGAATCGGCTCTGATGGAGCGGTGCGAGATTCGCAACAATCGCGCCACCGGCGCCAATGGCGGCGGTCTTTACAATAACGCGGGGGCGTTCACGATCCGCGATTGCGTGTTCGACGGCAACTCCGTCGCCGGAACGACGGGCGGCGGCGCGATCCGCAACAACAGCAGCACGATGGCCATGCTCGAGATCGTGGGCTGTTTATTCGCCAACAACACCGCAACCGGTTCGGGCGCCGATGGCGGCGCCATTCACAACGCCGGGCGGCTGACCCTCGTCAATTCGACGCTCCACGGAAATACCGCCGCCGATCAGGGCGGCGCGCTCTATCACGATAATTCCACGACCGGCCTTCTCCAGATGGCGCATTGCACGGTCATGGATAATGTCTCGAACGGGAGCGGCACGGGGACCAACGCGGCGGCGGCCGTCCGATTCAATTCGCGCCTCTACGCCGCGATCCACTCCTCGATCGTGTACGGCAATACCGGCAACACCTCCTCCAAGGATATTTCCGGCGGCTTCGACGCGCTGCGGAACTCGATTGTGGGGCAACTCGTCACCGCGCCGACGGTGAGCGAGAACAACTCGACGTCGAATCCGTCGCTCGGCGCGCTGCAGGACAATGGCGGCCCCACCCTGACGCGCCTGCCGCAAACAGGAAGCCCGGCGATTGACAACGCGCTGTCTATCAGCCCGCTCCGTGCGCCGATTTCTGACCGTTACGGGTTCTTCCGCGAGGTCTCCGGCATCATCGGCCTGGCGCCGGGTGTCAATACCGATGCGGACGGGCGGCTGCATGTTTTCGTCGGACCGGTTCAATCGGGCGAGGCGCCGGTGGTGCGGTTCTTCAAAGACGCCGCCCGCACCGAGCTGGTCGGCGTCAGCCAGTCGTACACGCCGGGCGGCGGCGTGGTCACGCTGGCCGTCACGCCCGCCGGCGGGTCGGGACTCGGCGGCAATTTCACGTTCAACGCCTCCGCCGCGTTTGCGACCACCGATTACAACGACGGATCGAATCAGATCGTCAATACGTCTTACGCGAATCTCACCGGCCTGGCCTTCAGCAATACAGACGAGGGGCGGCTCTATGTGACGATCGCGGTCGCCAACGGCACGGCCACGGCGAATTTCTACAAGGATTCGGCGCGCACGCAGCTCGTGGCGTCCAGCGCCTCGTGGACGGCGGCGACGGTCGGCGACATGACCGTGACGGCGGCGAATAGTTCCGGAATTGGCGGCTTCATCACCACGGCCGGCACACCGACGGCGGATAGCGATATCTACGCGATCGTTCTGCCCGCCGATCGGTTTTTGGCATTGCGCGCCTATACCACCGACGCGCGAGGGACAGGTTATCCTCGCATCGTCGGCGCCGCCGCCGATATCGGCGCCGTCGAGACGCCGGTCGCGAACTACGCCGTAGTCTATAACGGCAATGGGCACACCGGCGGCGAGGCGCCGACCGACCCGAACAGCCCCTACACGGCCGGCGCCACGGTGACCGTGCTCAACGCCGGCAGCCTGGCGAAGACCGGCCACACGTTCACCGGGTGGAACACCGCGGCGGACGGGACGGGGACGTCCTAT
>CALGXT010000088.1 GCA_937935255.1 uncultured bacterium
GTCGTACATGGCCCATTCCGTCGCCTCATCCGCCGGTGTGGCGCGCAACGTCGGCAGGACGCCGTCGAGAATCGTGTTGCGGATCGCGTCCGGCAGGACGCCGTTCACTCGGAAGGCCAGCAGCAGCGGCGTTTCGGCGGCGTAGCCGTACCAATGCGTGGTCATCTTGCCTTCCGACGTTTGGATATCGCGCGCCCAACCGCACGCGGTGAACGCCGCCGCCGCGGGCGGGTTTTCGCGCGGCAGCGCGCCCAGTTTGCGCAGCCGCTCGGCCACCCATCGGCGGCCATCCTCGATTGCGCCGGGTCTGGGCCGCTCCCAATCCAGCACGAACATCGCGCATTCGGCGTCGCCGACGATCATCTGTCCTTTTTGCGGTGTTCCGGAAAGCTTGAGCGGCTGCCAGACATCGGGCATTTCGAGCCGCCAGCCGGCCCAGGCGAGGGGGGAATGCCGAGCGCCGAGCGCGGAATGCGGAAGGGCGGAAGTCTCCGAATGCGGAATGCCGAATACGGAATGCGGAATGTAGGAGACACAACGGTCTATGCTCACCGAAGTCATTTCTGGCCCCTTTTGCGGGCGGTCTTGATGGAGGCCACAACGATGGAAAGAATCTCGTTTCCCTCGTCGTAAAGCGGGCGAATGCGCGCCGCATTCAGAAGATTTCTCTCCATGATCATTGCCATCCAGAACAGGCTCTCGTCCGCTTCCTCTTCCACAATGCTCATTCGGGCTATGAAGTCTGCCGGAGACTTGGCCGCGCCGCCGCGCGGCAGTTCGAGCCGGCACTGGCGCCGCAGCGCGGCAATTGACGCCGGATCAAACGCCCCCAATCGGTGTCGGGCAGCGCCAACGCGAGGTCAACGCAGCGAAGCGCAAACGCCTGGGTCCTCTTTTCCAATTCCTCGCTCATCCCGCATTCCCTATTCCGCATTCCGCATTCGTTACATTCAAATCTGTCATTCGGCATTCGGCACTCGGCATTCGGCATTTTACAACGGCAGCACGACATTCACGCTCTTGAACATGAACACGACGCCGAGCGCGAACATCGAGGCCAGGCCCATGCCGGCCCCGAAGCCCGCGGCGAAGACGATTCGATATTGCGGCCATTTTTCGCCGAACCATTTTCGGCAGCCGTAGCGGCCCAGCAACGCCCCGACGATGGTCGGAAGGATCGCGTGGGGCAGCGACTGATCGAGACCGCGCACCATGCCGTACACCAGGAAAATGGGCAGGTTGAAATGGGCCAGCAGTCCGTACAGGCACAGGGCGCTGCCGAATCCGGCGCCGAGGTAATCGAAGCGGAAGGCCTCCCGGAACGGACTGATGCCGGCGTCGGGCAAGGTGGAAGTCGCGATCAGACCCTGTTGATAAGCCTGCAGTTCCCAGAACTCGTTGGCGTAGGGGAACATTTCGCTGGGCACCGGGCCCATGGACCAGATGAACTGGGCGAACAGCAGCGTGCTGACGATCATGAGCGGATAGGTGATCATTTCCGCCTTGATCAGCGAGGTGAACTTCGTGCCGGTCAGCTCCATGGTGCGGAAATCAAGCACGTGCCCGGCGTAATTGTGCAGCGGAATCGGCGCGTACCAGATCGCGGCCCCCTTGTAGCCGGAAAGGATGAAGGTGGATTCCCGAACGAACGGGATCGAAAACTGCATGCCGACCAGCCCCTCCATCCGGGCGGACATGTAGCTGACGAACGGCGTCCAGACGAAACCGTAGAAAAGCAGCAGCCAGAGCGGGAACGGATCGCCCGCCAGCGGCCCCGACGCGTAGTTGACCAGATAGTACGCAATGCCGATATAGGCCAGGGTCGAGGCGAGGTAGATCACGACGCCGACCCAGACCGGAATGTCGCCGCGCTCCCGGTTCCGGCCCCAGAGCCGCTTCCACTCGATGCGGGTGGCGCCCAACGCATCGGCCTCGCGCTTCCGCTGCTTGAGCTTGGAATACATGTGCAGAAAACCGATGACCGCCACGGCGAACATCAGTCCGAGACTGAAGCTGAAGTAGAAATCGAAGTGATTCGAGCGCACGACCTCCATGGCGTTCAGCCCGGGCTCCCAACCCGTCAGCACGCCGAATCGTTGCAGCAGCGGATTCGCCACCATCGTGAAGACCACGCCGAACAGGCTGCCGATGACGGCCATGAACGGCATCACCATGCCCGTGACGATCAGACCGAGATCGAAGGAGAGCATGATCGGCATCGCCGGGAGCGCCCGCTCCGTGTAGTGCGTGAGGTCCACAAACGGAATCGGGATGATCCGGATCGGCCGCCCGATCGCCGCCGCGCTGATGCTCGGCAGCCCGATATAGAGCAGTCCGAAAAAGATGCCGAGCGCCGCCCCCATCGAAAAGACCTTGGTGCGCCACGTCTCGCGCTCGTTGGACGAGTCGGCCAGCGCCGTCATGCCGGCCGCGCCGACGGGCGCCATCGGGAAAGGCAACTCCTCAACGTCCGCCGTGAGGCGATACATCACATAGCCCAGCCCGAAATGGTCAATGCGCGTGATGAGCATCATCAGCGCGCCGATGCCGATGGGCCAGAGCCACTCGATCGTGAAGAAGCTGCGTTTCGCGAGCACCGCCGGATCGGTCGGCACGAACCAGGCGGGCAGATATTCGGTCAGCCCCATCTTGCGGATTTCAAGGCTTTGCGCGAAAAACTGCCGCCAAAGCCACTCCTGCCCGCCCGCCGCCATGGCCGCCCCGCACATGTAGAACAGGATGAAGATTTGCGGCCGTTTGAGTTTGACGAGCGCGCGGCGGGCGATCTCGACATAGAGGAGGACGGTCACCCACTTCGCGGCGCCGCCCATGTGCAGCCCGGCCACGAGGTTCATGTAGACGTTGGCCGGGGCCATGACCAGCCCCACGAACAGGCCCATCAGCACCGTCCCCCAACTGATGCCCTCCTCGAACCGCTCGGGGGCGGTCATCAGGTTGCGGAACTCTTGAAACTCTTTATCCTCGCGCATGACTTGCGATTCCGTGCGAGCGATTCGCGGGATCGCCCGCGGACGCCCGAATGCCATCCTCGGCGCGCCTCATATAGCGCAGCATCCGCTCCGACCCCAGTTTCCGCCATCCCAGCAACTGACGGCGCAGATCGGTGAGAAACGGCTTGTTGAGCCGCCACCAGGTCTTGGGCGCCCCCGCCTCGTGGACGATCCGCACTGAAATGGCGCAGGCGCCGTCCTCCGGCGGTTCGACCGTCAGCCGCAGTCGCTGACGCACGCCCATATCGAACGGCGCCAGCCAGAGTCGGGCCTCGAGCCCCGCCACGATGCCCGGCGCCGGCGGCAACAGCTCGACGGTCTCGATGTCGAAGCCGCCGAGCACTCCGTCGCGGTGCGCTTCGAGATACTCGTGCAGAAAGGCGACCAGCCCCGCGGCGGGGGCCGGGCTGACGGTGAACGGCAGCCGATCGCAGATCACGCCGTCCACCGGATCGGGCACGCGCCAGTCGGTCTCCGTGGAGGGGGCGGCGATTTTCCCGGCGACGATCGCCGGCACGATGGCGGAAAGGACGACCACGCCCTGCACCAGCAGGATGGTCTTGATGACCGCCGTGCCGGAGTAGTTCAGCGTCACGCCGCCCATCCATCCCAGGTGGGTCAACGCCGTCGCGGTGGCCTGGCCTGCCACATAGCCGAAGACCGCCCCCATCAGACCGTAGGTCAAGGCTTCGGCGACGAACAGGGCGCCGACATGCGTCGGGGCCAATCCCAGGCTGGTATAGACGTAAATTTCCCGTTTGCGCTCGCTGACGGAGTTCAACATGGTCGTGAAAATGATCAGCGCCGCGATCGTCAGCGGGATCGCCAGGTTCCGCGGCGGCACGGCGATCAGCGGCGTCGAGAGGACCACATGGACCCCTCCGTTCGGATGGCTGTAGTAGATCGGATAGACGAGGGTGTGCATGAGGCGGTCGGCGATCGCGACCGCCTCTTCGGCAGTCGCGCACGCCAGGCCGACGCTGCGCAGGGTTCCGCCGAGGGTCTTGGCGGTCTCGGTCGGAATCACGATCAGCTCGTTCGCGGGAATGCGTTGTTCCGCCCCCTCGCCCGACGATGCGCCGCCCAGCGCGCCCATTTCCTGCTCGATGGCCTCCTGGGTGTCGCGGTTGATCCAATCCTGTTCCTGCAATCCGTAATCTATCGGAAGGATGGAGCTGCCGTCCAACTGGGCGATCTTGTCCTCAAAGTGGATCGGGTCGAAAACGCCCCGCACCGGCAGCTCGATGCCGCGCAGCACGACCGTATCGCCGGGCCGAACGCCCAACTGTGCGGCGGTATCCTTCGAAAGATAGCAACCGCCGCCTTCCGCAAACGCCGGCCAGTTTTCGAGGACGCGATCTATTCCGGTCAGCCGGTTCTCGATCGGCGGCAGGCCCAGCGCGCCGCGCACCGGCGCGTAAACGCCGGTGGCGGGATTCAAAACGCGCAACCGCCACAGGGCGTCGCCCAGACCGGCGGTCAACCAGGCGCGGGCGCCGAACGCCGCGTCATGCCCCAGGAGCAGGTTTTTCAAAGCCGGCAGCCCGCTCCAGTGCAGAGGACCGAACGTGGGACGCCGGATCAGGACGCCCGGATGTTCCGCCCGGACGCCTTCGACGCGAAAATCCTTTTTGTCGAGATAGTTGCTCGCGGAGGAGAAACACAGCAGCGCGAAGGTCACCAACACGATCGTCGCGCCGGTCAGCAGCGTTCGCACCTTGCGTTTGCGCATGTTGGCGATGCCGAGAAAGACCGCGCTGCCGATCAGCCCGCCGCGCCCCATTTTGGCGCCGCTGCCCTCGGCCAGCAGGGTCTGAAACTCCTGCACCGATGCCTTGAAACGATGGAGCACGATGCTGATGACCATCACGCTCAAGGACAGAATCGTGAACGCCATCACGATCACGATCGGCTGGGCGCTGATACGGAACGCGGGGTGAAAACTCCACAACAAGAGCGCCATCAGCGCGAAAATCGCGATGGAGGCCGCGATCTGCCGGCCGATCCGCGAGCAGGCGAAAATCAGCCGCTCCATCGCCACACTGAAGGGGACCATCATCAGCATCAGGAAAATCGCCCCGCGCGCGATGTCCAATCCCATGTCCCGTACGGCCTGATAGGCGCGAATCTCATTGGCCAGGGCCTCGGTGGAAGCCTTTCGCAAGGCGGCGCCGTCGTCGGCCGCGCGCGCCGCCTCCGCCGCCGTTAGCGCTTCCTTCGTCGCCACCCGGATTTCGTCAATGGTCTTGCTCGCGATGCCCGCCGAACGGAAGTCCTGAAGCCGCCACTCGTTCAACCGGGCGATATCGCCCGCGGAAATATGCTCCGGAATGGAGGGCAACGGTTCGTCCATCGGAAAGCCCCGTTGAAACGTCTCCCGCAAACTCCGCCGCCGCTCGCGGCCGTCCGGCAATGCGTTCAAGAGCGCCGTGCGGACGCGGCCCGCGCCGGCGCGCAGGATGAGCTGCCAGCGAACGCCGCGTTCGACCAGGCCCCACATCTGCCCGCCGGGATCCACGCTGAAATGCGACTGTTTCGGCCGCCCGCCGCGGACGGCGTCGAGCAGCTCGCCTTGTTTCAGCGGTTCGAGAAAACGGGCGTCGAAAAAGGAAGGCCCATTCAATTCCACGCATTCGAACGAGACTGCGCGGGGCAACTGCTCCCCAGGCTTGCTTCGAAGACTGAACGTGGTCGCCAGGCGGGCCGTCACCAGCGATTCGGCGGTCGAAAGCGACTCGGTGAACGCGCCCCAATCATCCAGGCGGAACGCCGCCATGTTGAAATTGGCGACCAGCGAATTCACGTCCGCGCAGAGCAGGGGAATCCGAAAGCTGCCGTCCTCGCCGGTCCAGGCGAATTCGCTCGCTCGAATGCCGTCGGTGTCGCCCCGCAGGGTTCCGACCAGCGTGACGAGGAATCCGGGCCGCGGCACGCGCGGCACGGTTTCGCCGGCGGAGACATCCACCACGCGCCCCATGCCGTGCCGCCAGCGGGCGGCCGCGTCCGTGGCGATTCGCGGGTTGAGCTCGTTCTCGTTCGTGGCGAACAACCAGGCCAAAAATTGCAGCGTCGGCGCGAACTGGGGCTCGATCCGCGCCCAATCCAGGGCCTCGAACCGGTCGTTGGGAGAGTCCACGCGCTGCCGCTCGGCGTCGTCGGTGACCCACGTGACGCCCGGCAACTGAAAACTCGCCGCCGCGCTCGTGATCAGCGCCCGACGCCCCAGAAAACCGCTGCCCGCCACGCGTCCCTCGATCGCGTCCGTGTTGACGAGCCGGCGCTCCGGCGAACCCGGCGGCCACAAATCGCCGCGCCGAACCGCGGCGCGCAATACCCGCTGAAAATCCTTGGGAATGGCGTCTATGCGGTTGTAGTTGCAATGCGCGCCCGGCGCGACGAGCACGCCGCAGTCGGAAAGATCGAGACCGACGACCAGCGGGCTCAAGCCCCGTTCTTCGGCCGCGTCCACGACGCCGAACGCCGCCGCGATTTCCCTCCGGAGCCGGTCGAGATCGTCGAAGAAGGCGACCCGGCGCTCCTGCTCCATCCACTGGCCGCGAACGCGATCGGCCATGCGGTCCCAGAGGGCCCGCGCCAGCGGCATGAGCTCGGGGGCCGCCTGTTTATCCCGCGAATAAGCGGCTTCCAGAATGCGATTCCGCGCGCGGATCAGCCCGCCGCAAACCTCCACGAGGGCGGAGGCGTGCGCGCGCGCCTCCTCCAGCGGGAACGGCGTTTCGGAATCCGGCGCGGGCAGGTCTTCGAGAAAGGATCGAACGGCGGCGA
Source organism: uncultured bacterium (assembly GCA_937935255.1). Classification (GTDB taxonomy): domain Bacteria; phylum Verrucomicrobiota; class Kiritimatiellia; order PWTM01; family PWTM01; genus CALGXT01. Next base: position 6,798 of record CALGXT010000088.1, read on the forward strand.
TTTCAGCCCGTTGCGCGTCGGTCAATTCGGCGCGATGGTTTCCGTCCAAGCGGGAGACCGCGGCGACCAGGGCGGCCACCGCCTCCTCGCGCACGGCGGGGGTCGCCTCGGTCTCCGGACGCCGCGCGACCAAACGCAGCGATCCCTGCAGAGTCATCAGCCGCAAGAGTCCCGATCCCACCGCGTCCTTGAAATAGCGCCGGGTGTAGCGCGCGGCGTTCCGGTCATGGAGTTTCGGGAATCCGGTCTCGGCGTCCCCCAGCGCGTCCAACTCGGCCACCGCCGCCTGATATTCCTTCAAATCCGCCTGATCGAGCTTTTGGTAGTCCCGGCGCGTGCGCTCATTCGGCGTCACCGCGAGCATCGCGGCCATCTGGCGCATGCCGAGCTGGTTGATGTGATAGGCGTCCACGAAGCCGAAGAGCAAGGGGCGGGTCGGTTTTCGGGCCTCGTCGCGCAGGACGTTCAGCAGCGTGGCGCAGTCCAGCGCCGCGTCCGCGCCGGGGGCGACGCCCAGCACCCGGCTCATCGAATCGTATGGCGCCACGAGCGCATAGGGCCGTTGTCCGGCGGCGTCGGGAGGAACGACGGCCGCATAGAGGTTGCGCGCCGTGACGGTCGCCCAACGTCCGCGGCTGACGATGCGCGCCTGCGGGATCGCGCCGGCGCGGAGGGCGTCGGCCAGCGGTCCCGCGCGGACGTAGTAGCGGGGCTTGTAAAGGGACTGATTCGAGGCTAGCGGCTCGGCGGACGACTCCGATTCCAGAAAAATGACCGCGGCGGCGCCGTGATCGAAGGCGCGGCGATACTGCGCGTAGGCCGACATCTCCATGACCGCGATCTGGCCGCGCAGGCTCCGGGCGGGCAGGCGCTCAAACGCGGCGTCGCCCACGTACACGAGCCGCCCGTGAATGCCGCCCGGGCCGGTCGTGTTCAGACGGGCCGCGTCGGGCCAGATCGGATACATCGGATGGCGGCCCGGGAGTGTGTCGCCGGCGACCTCCAGGTAGGTTTCCTCGTTGACGGGCGCGACCACAGGAAATTCGTGCGTCCAGACGCGAACCCCCGGGATTTCGCGAATGCGCGCCAGAAGATCGTCCTGCGCCCGCGCATGTTCGGCCGCGCCCACCTGTCGAGTCGCGTAGGATGCCAGCCGGCGCGTGTCTTCCCGAACCCGCGCCGCGAAATCCGAAGCGTCCGCCCGCGCCGACGCCGAGACGGCGCAGAAAAGCCCCGCCAGAAGCAGCGCCGGCGCCGGCGAGGGCCGGGCGCGACCGCCTCGGGGTCGGACTTCGCGCGGAACGCGACGGATATGCGGGATCGGAAACATGGCGTCGAATCAGGGATATTGCATCAGGATATACCGCGGAACTTCAGAGGGATGCGCTCCGGTGGTCCAGATGATGACCAGCGGCGCCAGCGCCCAGACGATCACCGCCAGCAACTCGCCGACGACCAGGCCCAAAAACAGCGGCTGCGCCTTGCGATAGGCCCCGCCGCCGAAGAGCCGGGTGATCGCCGTTTTGAGCAGCCAGCCGAGAAAGACGCTGAACCACACCAGACTGCCGATGGAAATTCGGGTGAACAGGATGCCGACGGGATGGATCGGCCAGCCCGGGAAGCGGGAGCACGCCCACAACAGCCCCAGTCCGATTCCGAGGCCGGCGGCCTGATGGGCGCGTTCCGCCGTGAAAAAACGGAAGGTCGTCCGATCCGCACGGACCCAGTCGTTGATCGCGTTCGCGCCCGTCTTCGCCGCCGTGCTGATCTCGTCGCTCCGATACCCCATCTCCAGATGCACCGCCCCGCAGACCACGAAGCCGATGAGCATCACCGCCAGCCCCGCGAGCACCAGGCGGGAGCGATGGGCCGGGGAGGCCTTGCGATCCACGCCAAGCGCCAGGGTGCTCATCACCGCCGTATTGACGGCGGTTGCGCGCGTGAGAAAGGCGTAAAACACGCCCGTCAACAGGAGGATCGTGGGCGATTTCCAGGCCAGGGGGAAAAAGGCGGACAAGGTCGTGATGCTGAACCGGCTCGTCCACAACACGGGCACGCCCGTCTCCGCGATGATCCTCGCCATCAACAGCGAAAGCAGCACTGCGCCGACCATCGCCAGAACGCTCCACCAAAGCGAGGCCCCGGCCCAATACACCCAGGCCACGATGCCGGCGCACCCGATGGCGAATACCCAGCCGGCGACGGCGTTGCGGCGGTCCTCCTCGTCCGCGGACCGCCCCACCATCGCCCGCCCGACGCGCGCCCAATGGGAGCGCCCCAGCCAGAGGACCCACAGCGCGATCGCCAGCAGAGCGCCGAACGCCTGATCCTCGACCTGGCCCTGCTGAAATGCCGGAATGTAGGCCTGCCCAAGTATCAAATACCACGAATAGACGAACACCCAGGCCCAGATGGAGATCGCGTAGCGGCTCGGAATGAAATACGCGAGGCCGACGACAGAAAAGAAGATCATTTGCCCGCCGAAGGCCTGGGGCGCATATCGCAGAATGCTGTCCGAAAAATACTCGCTCAGCGACCACCGCAGCGGGATCGTCGGGAAGCCGCCGGTGAACGCGTTGAGCCCCGCGGCGGCATGGATCAGAAACACGACCAGACAACTGCCCCAAAACAGGCGGCTGCGAAACAGCGCCGGCAGGGCATGGCCGGAAGCGTCCTCCGGGTCGCCGATGATGGCCTGATAGACGCTCAAGAGCGGGAACGGCAGACGCTCCCGATCCCGCCATTGCGGATACACCACGCCGCCCAGGCCGATCATCATCGCCCACAAGGCCATGAACAACAGGCCCCACGAGATCATCGGACGAATCCACGCCCGCCAGGGAATGGCGGCGCCCTCGCGCAATTCCTCAATGAACTGGTCGGACACCGGCGTATCGTGCGTTTGGACCGTGCCGTCGGCGTTCAGCGTCGGCAACGGGTCGGGAAACAGCGCTTGCCGGAATCCGGCCTCCGCCGCGATCCGCGCCGTGGTGGGATTCTGGTGAAGCTTCTGATTGATCTCCGCGACGGCGCGCGGGAACATGCGCATCAGCCCGTTGCTCGGGAGCACCGCCGCGAAGAGCATCAGGCTGCAAATCAACGCCACCTGCCGCCGGTTCAACATCCACCGCTCCCCGAACCGCCGCAGCAGCGGATTCACCGCCAGCACCACGAGCAGGAGGAAGGCCACGACGATCTCGGGGAGATAGCTGTCGGAAAGGTAGGTGTTCTGAAAGCGGAAATTGTTGTGCGGCACGAACACCCAGATCGCGAGGCAGCCGAGCAGCCCGATCGCCGCGGCGACCAGAGCGCGCGAAGTTGACAGAGATTTGTTCACCGTTTCAAAACATCGCTACGCGCAAAATAACCGCGCCGCGCCGCTCTTGGACATAACAAAGTTGCGACATTGCATTGCGGCAACGGCGACAAACGAATCTCCGGGGGCGGAACGGCGCGGAACGCCGGATCGCCGACCGCGGCCGCGCGCGAGACGCCGTGCGCGAACCCGGCGGCGTTCGCAGAGCTGACAGGCGGATGTCGCATTTCCGCACTATGCAGGAACCGGCGCGCGCGGCTATGTTCGCCCGTCGAATCGAAAGCGCCATCGCCATAAAGAATGGAACACACGCGTGAATCGCCAATTATTACTGCAGGTCTGCAACGCGCCCGGAACGTCGGGCTTCGAGAACGCCGCCCAGGAGGTCGCCGCGGAGACGCTGGCGGGCTGTTGCGACGAGGTCCGGCGCGACGCGCTCGGCAATGTCATCGGCTTCCGCAAAGCCGGCGCGCGCGCGCGGCGCGGGAAGACCCCGTTGCGCGTGATGCTCGCCGCCCACGCCGACGAGGTCGGCATGATGGTCAAGCACATCAACGCGAAGGGATTGCTGCACTTCATCCCGCTGGGCGGCTTGAGTCCGGCCGTCGCGCAGTCGCAGCGGGTGATCATTCACGGGCGCGAACCGGTGCGCGGCGCGATCGTTCCCAAAATCAACGGCGAAGACGTCAAGCCGCCCGCGCTCGGCGATCTGCTGATTGACACCGGACTGCCCAAGGAAGAAATCGAGAAGCTCGTCCAGCCCGGCGACTCGATCACGTTCGAGAACGACGTATCGTTGCTGAACGGAAAAATGTGGGTGGGCCGCAATTTCGACGACCGCATCGGTTTGTACTGCCTGCTGGAGGCGATGCGCACGGTGGGCCGGACGGCGGCGGACGTGTATGCCGTGAGCACCGTGCAGGAAGAGGTCGGGCTGCGCGGCGCGCGGCCGGCGGCGTTCGGCGTCGCGCCCGACATCGGCATCGCCATTGACGGCAGCATGGCGCGCGGGGCGTATGTGGATGACCATCAGAACCTCTGCGAACCCGGTCGGGGAACCGGCATCTATGTCATTGACAACCTGACGATCGGGCACCCCGGTCTGGTGCGGTATCTCTGCGAGATGTGCGAAAAGCACGGGATTCCCTATCAGCGCAACATCGGCGGCGGCACGGACGCGAGCGCCATCCAGCAGTCCCGCGCCGGCGTGATCGCCACGACGGTCGGCGCGCCCGTGCGCTACATGCACTCCACCGTCCAGCTCTGCCACGCCGACGACATGGACGCCACCGTCGCCCTGCTGGTGAAGTTCATGGAAACCGCGCACGAATTCATGGCGAAGCTCCCGAAGCGGTGAGGACTTGCGCGGCGGCGCGCAGCCCTGGAGGATGGCGGCCATGAAAATCACCCGGATTTATTCCACCCCGATTCGAATCCCGCTGCGGCGTTTCTTCTATAATTCGCAGAACGCCGGCACGAAACGGGAATGGAACGGACGGCTCAGCCGCGTCACGCCCAAGCGCCCGGGTCCTATCCTCGAATATGTTCTCGTGCGGGTGGAGACCGATGAGGGTCTCGTCGGCATCGGGGAGGCGCCGGCCGATATCGGATTCTTCGGCCAGACGGTCGAGGGCATCCAGGTCGCCATTGATGACTATCTGGGGCCGCAACTCGTGGGGAGGGAACCCTGGGACATCCCGGCGCTGATGGACCTCATAGATTATCGCGAAAACTCTTCGGCGAAGTCCGGCATTGACGTGGCGCTGCACGACCTCGTGGGCAAGGCGCGCGGCGTTTCCGTAAACGCGCTGCTCGGCGGCGCCCGCCGAAACCGCATTCCGGTCGCCATCGAGATCCCGGGCGGATCGCCCGAGGACATGGCGAACGAATGCCTGAAGTACCTGCGCATGAACGTACGCGCCTTCAAGCCGAAGATCGGCGGCATCCCGAAGGACGACGCCGAGCGCCTGCGCGCGATCCGCGCGGCGGTAGGCCCGGAAGTCTCGCTGCGCGCCGACGCCAACCGCGGCTACTCGCCCGACGAGGCGATCGAGCTGTGCGAGCTGGCCGAGAAATACGGCGTCGGCCTCGAGCTGCTGGAACAACCCTGCGAGGCGTGGGATCTGCCGGGCATGGCGAAAGTCCGAAACGCCGTCAACGTCCCGATCGAGGCCGACGAGAGTTGTTTCGGCCCGCACGACGCCGAGGCGGTCGTCCGCGCCGGCGCGGCCGATGTGCTCAATATCAAAATCGGCAAGGCCGGCGGGCTTTGCAACGCGATGAGAATCGCGGCCATCGCCGAAGAGGCCGGGCTTCAGTGCGTTCTGGGCACTTCCTTCGGAACCGGTGTGAAGATCGCCGCCAAACTCCACCTCGCCGCCGCCCTCCCCCGCTTCACCGGCGCGGTGGAATTCACCGAACTGGGACTGCACGGCCCGTTGCTGAAAGGCGAGATGGACCGCGCGCTGTCCCTGCCGCTCGACCCCGACGGCTGCCTGCCGGTTCCCGACGGTTCCGGTCTCGGCGTGGAACTCGACGAGGCGAAGGTGGCCGCGGTAATGCTGTGATGAATGCGGAGCGCCGAATGCGGAAGGATCGGACGGGAGTGAAGGCGCGCAATCGCACGGCGGGCTTCTTTGCTGTTTTTTCTCTGCGGACTCCGCGTCTCCGCGGTGCATCTTCAATAAGGCGCCCAACCTGAGAGAATCGCCATGAGCAACGCGACCATTTTCGGATACTCGATACAGGCCGAACACTCGAACGAAGGGTTGGACGTGCGCCTCGCGGCGCGCCCGGGCGAAGCGCCCGGAATCGAATATCTCGACGTCCGGGTCTGCGCGAAATCTCCGCTGCGTCCCCGTCCGATCACGCTGCGCTGGGAATATCCGGCGCTCGAAGCGCACCACCGCACCGGCGCGACCGCCCCGACCCAGCTCTGCGGCATGGGCCGCCCGCGCGTGCGCGCCGGGGCCGCGCAGAACGCGCCCGTGTATTGCATGTTCAACTATGCGGGCGTCAACCGCATGACCTTCGCCTTGGCCGACGCGATCAACACGAGCGAACTCAGCGCCCAGCACGCGGAGGAGACCGCTCGCCTGACGTGCCGCATCGAGCTTTTCCTCGACCCCGCGCCGCCCCTGACCGAATACCGCACCGTCGTCCGCTTCGACACCCGACCGATCCGTTATGAGGACGCGCTGGGCGCCGTCTCCGACTGGTGGGCCGCGATGCCGGAGTACGCGCCCGCCCCCGTGCCCGAACACGCGCGGCTGCCGATGTATTCGACCTGGTACAGCTATCATCTGGACATCGCGCCGGAAGCCATCGAAAACGAGTGCCGGCTCGCCAAAGCGCTCGGCATGGAGTCGGTGATCGTGGACGACGGCTGGCAGACCGAAGTCAAATACCGAGGTTACGCCTGGTGCGGCGACTGGGAACCGGCGCCCGGCAAGTTTCCCGACCTGCGCGCGCACGTGGATCGCGTCCACGCGCTCGGCATGAAATACCTGCTGTGGTTCAGCGTGCCGTTCGTCGGCGTCCACGCGAAAGCGTATGCCCGATTCCAGGGCAAATTCCTCGACCCGGACCCGGAAGGAAAGCGGCAATGGTTCGTCCTCGATCCGCGCTTCCCGGAGGTGCGCGAATATCTGATCGGCATCTACGAACGCGCGCTGCGCGAATACGGTCTGGACGGCTTCAAACTCGATTTCGTGGACTGCTTTACCGCGCGCGAACAGACCCGGGACGCGTTCGGCGAAGGACGGGACCACGCCTCGGTCACGGAGGCCGCCGACCGTCTCCTGACCGATGTCATCGCGCGGCTGCGCGCCATCCAGCCGGACGTGATGATCGAGTTCCGCCAGCCTTACATCGGGCCGGCGATGCGCAAATACGGCAACATGTTCCGCGTCGGCGACGAACCGAACCATGCCGCCGGCAACCGGGTGGGCTCGATGCTGTTGCGCGCGCTCAGCGGACGCACGGCGGTCCATTCCGACATGGTCATGTGGCACTATGACGACACGGTGGAGAGCGCCGCGATGCAGCTTCTCCACGCGCTGTTCACCGTGCCGCAGATTTCCGTCCGGCTGGGCGAGATTCCGAAGAGCCACGTCGCGATGATCCGCCGCTATCTCGCCTTCTGGCGCGAGCACCGCGATGTGCTGCTGGACGGCAAGATTCGGCCCCTGCAGCCGCAGCACGCCTATCCCGCCGTGTACGGAGAAACGGCGACGAAGGTCGCCGCCGCGGCTTACGCGAACGGCTTCGTGCCGCTGCCGGCGATCGGCGAACGCGCGCTGTTGTTGGTCAACGGCACGTTCGAACGACGCGTGGCGTTCGAGTTGCCGAACGCGATTGGCGAGCGCCGCGTGCGCATTTGGAATTGCACGGGCGATCTCCTCCGCGACCAGCGCCGCCGGTTCGCCGCCGGACTGCACCGCCTGCCCATCCCGCCGGCGGGAACGGCCGCGATCGAGGCCTAGGATTGGGGCGCGGCGAATCCGGCGGGGATGATGCCGCGCCGTCCGAGACGCGAAATAAAGCCGAACGCGCGCCGATATCCGCCCGCCTTTTTCCAAGGCTTGGAAAATTTTACCGCGGATTTTCCAAGCCTTGGAAAACTCACCGCTCCGTCGGACACCTCGCCCACCCCCAAGGCGGCGAGCAATCTTATCGTCTCGCGCCCCGCCGCGGGCCCGCCCCCGCGTCAGCGGCTGAAGCGTCTTTCGGCGCTCCGATCGCCTTTTGGCGCCGCATTTCCCGAACGCGGATCAAATCCCGCGCATCGGCCTGATGGCGAGGAGAGGCGATTCGGGATTTGATTTCAATCAGATCGTCGAGCGCAATCCAGTTCGCCGACGCCTGGCCGTAAGACGCCGACTCGCGTTTTTTCCAAGCCTCCTCGAACGAAAGGCCCTCGATGGTCTGAATCAGGTCAATTCGGTTGGGCGGCAGTCCGATTTGAAGAATACTGCCGGGATCGTTCTCGCTCAGCAGATAGGGGCTGCCAAATTCGGCCAGCGCCGCATTCGCTTTGCGCAGATTTTCCGGCGTCGGTTCGACCCACAAATCCATATCTTTGGTGAAACGGGGCTTGGCGTGATAAATGAACGCCAGCCCCCCCACGATGAGGCACCGCACGCCGTGGCGATGAAACGCCTCGAGAAGGTCTTCGAAATCCCGGACGGCGTCCATCAATCGCTCCAATCGAGCGCCGCGTCCCGGCCGCGAACGGCGATCAAATCGTTGCGCAGGGCGACCAACGCGGACAAGCGGTCTTGCGGCGACTGCCGCTGCCAGAATTCCAGGTCCCACTTTTCCGCATCGTCCCACCCGGCGGCGAGATGGGCGGTGATTCGGGCGCGGCGCTCTTCCGCCCGGCGTCGAAACTCGCTATCCGCGTCGCTCGTCATCGCTCTATTCCCCGTCAGGATCGGCGCGCGTGGATGACCTCGTTGGCATCCCATAGCGATAGGATACCTTCCACGCCAAAAGCCCGCAACCTTTCAAAGCGCCGCGCGCGCCGCACGGGAAGGGAGCGGGAAATAAAGGCGAGCGTCCGTTGAACGCGTTCCGCGCGTCCGTCGCGTCGCTGCAAACATGGCCCATCAGGGTCCGGCTTCACAACTCCGACTTTTTGTCGGCGCTCGCCGGATTCGTACGGGGTCGTTTATTTCCATCCTTGCGCGATCGAGATCAAGGGCGCGCCGCCGTCCGCGTCCGCCAGGCTCTCCAGTTGGCGTATGAACTCGCGCACATCCGCCGCTTTCTTGAGCGACAGGTCTTTGGGAAAATCCTCCTCTCCCGCCTCGAAATGCGCCGCCGCCCGCCGTAGGCCGGGCAAGACGGACTTAGCGTGGGCGCCGTAGCCCCGCAGGACTTCCAGCACCTCGGGCACGCGGCTCTCGCTGCCGTGAGCCCGCATGGCGGTCAGATAATTCACCGCCAGGTCCATTCCTTCCCGCACCCGCAAGTCCCTCAACCGGCGAAGGGTCGCCAGGTGGATCGCAACGTTGTAGGTCGTGGCCGGCGTTTTCATGGCGTGCTCAATTTGGGGCCATAATTCCTTGAGTTCGTCCCGCGAGAGCGAAGGCACGACATTTTCCGCGATCACGGTACGGCAATGACCGGTCATCGAAGTCAGCATTCGGCGCGTCGCGTCCAACATCGCCGCCCGATCCTGACGAGCGATTTCCCACGAGGTCTTGCGGGCGGCGCCGCCGAACAGCGCGTCGGCGATTCGACGGCGGGTCACTTCGTAGGGATCGTCCGGAAACGATCGGCCCGCCAGGGCGAACAACGCCGCCGCCGCGCGCGGGTCGTCCAAAGCCCCGAGCGCCTGGATGGCGTTGTTCCGCAGCACGCGATCCTCCGATGCCGTCAGCGCGATGAGGTCATCCCCCAACGGCTGCGCCCGCGGGCCGAGGTGACGCGCGGCGGCGCAGGCGCCGTAGCGCGCATAGCGCGGTTCGGCCTTCAGCATTCCGCGCAACGCCTCCAGCGGAGGCGCCTCATCCGTCCGGGCTGCCAGCGATCGCGCGGCCTGTTGGCGCACGACCGGCGACCAATGTCCCAGCAAGCGCAGCAGCTCCGACACCGGCCGTCCATCATATTTTCGTTCCCAAGCCGTGTCGTCCCGCGGCAGCCGCCCCGCCTCGACCGCCTCGGCGACCTCTTCCGGCGAGAGCTCGACGGTCAGAATATCGCGCCCGGTGATCGCCAATCGGCGCCGGGGAAGGCAATAGAGGAGCAGGCGCGCGCCGGTCGTGTCCCAATGCGGGATCGCGTGCTCGGCCGTCGCCCGCTGGCGGCCGGTCACGGGATCCATGCCGTCGCCCATGCCGTACTTGGGCTGGTATTCGAAACTGCCGTCCCATCGCCGTTCGAGATCGAAACGCCAGTGATCTTCGCGGAAAAAGGCCGCGCACGCCTGGACGCCCATGCGCGCGGCGCCGAGCGCTCCCCACAGGTCGCTCCAATAGTTGCCCGTGTGGCCGGCCTCGCGAATCGAGTGCGAGGCCACCGTCATGCGCCCGAAGAAATCCGTGCCCGCTCGATCGCCCAGCACAGCGAAGGCCACCGCCGCGGCGGACGTCTTGCCGTTGTCGTCATGATGGAGTCCGCCGGGAAGATCGTCGCCATAGGTCACACTGCCGACATCAATGAAATCGCTCAAGAAGGCGTGTTTGTTTCGGATGGCGCGTTCGATTTCGGGGTCGGCGATTCCGCAGCGCCGGGCCAAGAGGAGCGACATCCAGCAGATGGCGCTGATCTGGTTCATGGTGCCGTATCCGGCGAGCGGCCCGTGCAACGCGCCCGTGGCCGGATCGGGCGGCGCCATGCCGTGCCCCCAGGTGCCGCTCATCGCCTGGCCTCGCGCGAGCGCCCAGCTGAAGGTTTCGATCGCCGGCAGGACGCGGGAATCGCCCGTCGCCAGGTGGTATTCGGTCAGCAGCAGGTTGGCATAGCCCCAGCTCCAGGCCGGATAGCTATCATAGGGGGGCTGATCGCCGGATTCGGCCACGCGCCGGATCAGCGTTTCGATGTGCTCCCGGACCCGTGGAAGATAGCGCTCTTCGCCGGTCGCCAGCAGGCCCAGCGATCCCACCAAAGCCTGGATTCCCAGCTCGCCGCCGATCGGCGTTCCGCGGCGTTCGAGATAGGCGCAGGCGCGCTCGACGATCCGGCGGCTTTTCTCGCAATTCCAGGGCGCGGTGTCGCTATAGCGCCCCAGGACTTCGAGTCGGATCGTCACCGGCTCCGTCACGCCGTTGCGCCAGCGCAATAGACGCAGCTTCCCGCCCTCCTCTTCGGTCTCGGCGCGCGTGAGGGCCTCGCCGAAAACGCGGCGCGCGTCGGAAACGAACGGTTGGTCTCCCACGCCCAGAATCACGTCGCCCTTGCGCAAGATGCCGTCCGCGGGCGAGCCGGGATCCACGTGTGTGACGAGAATCTGATGCGCGCGCTCTTGTTTCTCATACATCCAGCCCCGCGCGCCGGTCGCGCCCAGATTGCGATCGGCCGCCATGCCCTCGGCCGTGAGGTCAACGGTGTCGCCCCGCGTGAAATCGGGACGCGCATCCCGCGGTTCGATTCGAAGGGTCCGCGGGGCCTCCCAGCCGGAACGCCACATCGTGACGGTCAGGCCCTGATTCGCAAGGGTGGCCGGGTGGGCGTATTCCCGAAACTGGTACACCGGGTGCCGAGCGAACAAGACGCCGTTGACGCCCAGGATCACATCCCCGACCCGGATGGAGTCACGAACTTCCGACAAGCGCGGCACCTGGGTGATTAATATTTGCCGGGCGCGCTCGGTCTCCGCGCGCGTGGCCCCGTGAATCCAACCGCGCGCGCCGTAGAAATGCAGATACCAGTCTGTTTTCTGAGCCTCTTCGATCGTCGGACCTTCCCCTTTCAAGAGATCGGGAGGCGGGGCCGCGACGATCGCGTCCTGCGAGGCCGCCGGTCTCAGCGAGGCCGCCCAGAGGCCGCAACCCATAACCAAGGCCCGATAGCGTCTGGCTTTCATCGTGTTCTCCCACTGCAGTCGGCTTACGATCTTCCACGTCGAACAGCGTGCCATCGTAAACTTATTTCCCGTCGTTTCCGTTTTCCCCAAACTTTACTTCGCGGACGGCGCGGCGAATTGGAAGGCGTATTCGCCCGAGCCGATCTCCAGAATCGTCTCCCCGTTCGCGCAACGTTTGAGCGTGACACCCTTCGCTTCCGAGAGCGGCGCGCCGCTTTCGGTGACGCCGGCCGCGTCGGGGGCGGGCAGGACCACCATGGCCGTGCTGTTGGCGGGCACGGCGAGGGTCAGCGTCACCGTTCCGCCCTCCTGCCGCCAATGGGAGGAAACCCGCCCGCGCACCGTGTGCACCGTCGCGCCGGCCCAGGCCAGATCGCCGGGAATAAACGGCTTGAAAACGATCCGTTCGTAGCCCGGTCCGGATTCGTCGGGTCGGATGCCGGCCAGTCCCCAATAGAACCATTCGTCAATGGCCGCGCCCAGGGCCGTGTGACACAGCGAACCGGCCCCCAGCCAGTTTTCCGTGATCGTCGTGCGATTCGGATCGCGCAGCATATAGCCCCAGCTCGGATACTCCGTGGCGATCGCCCGGTTCCACACGATGTCGTTACGTCCGGCTTGCGCGAGGGCTTCCACGGCCCATTTCGTGCCCGCATAGCCGGTGGTCAGCCGTTGCTGGCGGTAGCCGACGCTGCTGGTGAAATAGCCGGCGACGCGCGAGCGCTGCGCCTCGGAAACCAGCCCGAACGCCAGCGCCCAGGCCTGCGCGCTTTGGCAGCCGACATCGTAGTAGCCGAAGTTTTCATCGTAGAAGCGGGCGTTGAAGGCCTCGCGGATTCTCTCGGCCAATTCGTTGTAGCGCCGCGCGTCCTCGGTCTTCTCCAAAACCTCGGCGATGCGCGCCATCAGGCGCACATCGAGATAGTAAAATGCCGTGGCGATGCACAGCGGCTGATTCTTGCGCGCCCCCGTTCCGCCTTCGTGCGTCGCCAAGTGGTCGCCCCATTGCGAAATCTGCAGATGGCCGCGCTCTTCGGCGGACGGGAACCGGCGCTCGCGCGGGCAACGCCAGAAGATCGAGCCGATGACTCGGTCGGGCGTCGCCGAGGAGACCGTCCGCTGCCCCGTTCGCTCCAGGTAGGCGATGTATTTCTGCAGATACGGATAGCTTTCCTCCAGCAGACGCCGGTCGCCGCAATGCACATATTGCCACCAGGGGATCAGCAGAAAGGCCGCGCTCCACACCAGGTCCTCTTCGGCCCCCGCCTGCGGCGCGATCATGCCGATCATGCCGAGGTCATCCTGCTGATCGTAGAAATCGGCGATCCACTTGGCGAACACGCGCGGCATCCGGAGGTTGTAAAAGGCCTCCACCGCATAGCTCCAGGCGTCGCCGGCCCAGCCGAGCCGCTCGGGACGCTGGGTGTCGTCGGTCGGCACGCCCATCTGGAGATTGCACATCTGCGACTGCAGCGTGCAGCGATGGATTTTGTTGATCAGCGGGTGAGCGCACTCGAAAGCGCCGATCTGGGCGACGGCGGTTCGGACAAAGCAACCGGCGACCACATCGGGCGTCGGAACACCGGGATAACCCGAAACGGCGACGTATTGAAACCCGTGATAGGTGAAGCGCGGCTCATACGTCTCGGCGCCGCCTTTCATCGTGTAGCGATCTTCCTGACGCGCGCCGCCGTTCGTTCGCGGATCGAGCCGCCCCTGGCTATCCACGGCCTCGGCGTAGCGCAGACGAACGGTTTCGCCGCGCCGACCGTTTGGAATCGCGAGGCGAACCCAGCCGGTCATGTTCCTCCCCAGATCGAAAATATACACCCCGGGTTCCGATTCCCACACGGCCACAGGGCGCACCCGCTCAACCACGCGCCCCGGCTCGTGCGCCGCCATTTCCCGCCGTCCGCCGGGACCGGGCACGATGTTGACGGCGCGCCAGGCGGAGTCATCGAAACCGGGCGCATCCCATCCCGTCTGCTCCAGCCGCGCGTCGTAATCTTCGCCGTCGTAAATGCAGTTGAACGTGATCGGCGACCCGGCGCCGCGCCATTTCGCGTCGCTACACACCCGCTGCCGGCTGCCGTCGGCATATTCGATCTCGATTTGCACGATGGCGCGGGGCGAGCCATACCACTGCATCTGCCAACCCCAGTATTTCTTCTGGCCGTTGAACCAGCCGTTGCCCAGTAATAGGCCGACCGCGTTCTCGCCGACGTTCAGCAAGGGCGCGATATCGTACGCTTCGATCAACACCCGCTTCCGAAAATCGGTGCGCGACGGCGAGAGCGCGTCCTCGCCGACCTTGCGCCCGTTGAGACGCAATTCGAAAAGCCCCAGGCCGCACACGAACGCTCGCGCGCGCCGCACCGGCTGTTCGAGAATAAACACCCGCCGCAGCAAGGGGGATCGCAAATCCGGTTCCACGGCAGCCACGTCGGGAGTGATGCGCTCTTGCTGGAATATGGCCGGGTCCGCGAACGGTTCGTCGGGCGCGCCCAGTCCGATCCATTGCGCCTCCCAATCATTTTCGTCGAACAAGCCGGTCCCGAACATCGCGACCTCGCTCCAGTCGTGCGCCCGTCCTGTTTCGTCCCATATACGAACTCGCCAGTAAACGTCCTGGTTGCTGCGCAACGGCGCGCCCGCATATTCGACATGCGCCGACTGCGACGACTCCACCCGACCGCTGTCCCACAGATCGGCGCGGCCCGGTTCCAGCCGCGCGGGTTCCGTAGCCGCCAAAATTTGGTATGCGCTCTGCCGACGCGCGCGCCCCGGCAGCGCCACTTCCCAGGAGAAACGCGGCCGACGCGTGCCGATGGCCAGGGGTGAATCCGCGTATTCGATTTTCAGTCCGATCACCGATGTGCTGTTGGTTTCATTCATTGAGTTTTCCGTCCTTCGATTGAATTGACGCAATCGAGGGAATCGAATTTTCCGATTCTTTCGATTCCCCCGAGTTCCCCTCTTCCACCTCCGCTTTCACCTCGATCTCCCGGCGCGCCCGCTCCAATGCCGCCGCACTCGCGGTTACCTCCGCCTTGCCGGGCGTCCCGACCGATCGCACCACCGCCAGCATGAGGCCGTGAAAAGCCCGCCGATGATTGGCCTGGTATGGCGTCGTATCGAGCGGGTCGCCGTTCTCCAGACCGATCAATCGCGTCGGGCCGGACACCTCGACCGCAATATCGGGGTTCGCATACGGCACGAAACGGCCTTGCGCATCCACCACCTCCACGACGATATGCGCCAATGCCGTCCGATCGGCGCGGAGAAAGGCCTCCTCGCACCGCAGCCGCAGCGCGGCCGGTTCCCCGGCGGTCTCCTGCGCGCATTCCACCCGCGCCATCCCCCATTCCACCTTCCGCGTTCCGCGTTCCGTATTCGAGTCATTCGCCATTCGCCATTCGCCATTCGGCATTCCGACGGCCCGCAACACGCCCGGCTCATAAACGACATCCCAGCGCAGGCGCATTTCTTCGTCGTCCCGCTCTTTCACGCCGAGCGACCGGCCGTTCAGAAAAAGTTCCACGCGCGCGCAGTTCGTGTAGCAGATGACGGGAATCGTTCGGCCCTCCAGGCCGGGCCAGGTCCAATGCGGCAGGAGGTGAACCATGGGCCGCGCGGACCACTGGCTTTGATAAAAGTAGTAGGTGTCCTTCGGGAATCCGCAGAGATCAATCACGCCGAAGTTCCAGCTTTTGCAGGGCCAGGCGTAACACTCGCCGAGATAATCGAAGCCGGTCCAGCGGAATTCGCCGCAAAAGTACGGCAGGTTCTTCGTCCGCCGCCAGGAATCCCGCGCCGAGATGCGCACCAGGGCGTTATCGTAGGAAGATTGATAGTGCGGGTCGAACTTTGTGAAGAGCTCCTCTTCGGCCAAGTCCGGCACGCGCATCAGCTCCAGCGGCGGGTGAAGCGTCTTGTTCGCATTCCGCATTCCGCAGTCCGCAGTCCGCGTTCCGCGCTCCGCATTCACCCCATTCGGCATTCGGCATTCGGCATTCGGCATTTCGCCGGGTTCGCGCCAGAGCACATTGCCCTCGTTCCGCGCCAGGTCTCGATACCAGGTCCGCGTGCGGTACACGCCGCGCGTCTGGAGCGTGTGCGGCACTTCGGTGGCGAACATCGGCATCTTCGGGTACGCCGCATGGTCCTTTTCGTAATCGAAGCAACCGCCTCCGCCGCCGTTGTAGCCGAACACGTCCATCAACGCGCCATAACCGGCGGCGAGCGTCTTGCGGGAGTTGCAGCAGCCGCAGGTCATCGAGCGCGTGGGATCCTCGCGGTGACAGACCTCGCGCAGCGCGCGCAGGATCGGCAGGCCCTCCGGGCGGCCCTCTCGAACCTCCTTGATCTCGTTGCCGACGGACCACAGCACGATGCAAGGGTGGTTGCGATCCCGCCGAATCATGTCCGTCAAATCGCGTTCCCACCATTCATCCCAGTATTGGCTGTAGCCATAGGGCGTTTTGCCGTCCTTCCACTCGTCGAACGCTTCCTCCACCACCAAGAATCCCATTTCGTCGCAGAGATCGAGCAGCGTCGGCGAGGCCGGATTGTGGGCCGTGCGGATGGCGTTGCAGCCCATTTCCTTCAGAATACGGAGTCGGCGGCGCAGCGCATCGTCCGGCACGGCGGCGCCGAGGCAACCGGCGTCGTGGTGCTCGTTGACCCCTTGGAACTTGAGCGCCCGCCCGTTCAGGAAAAAGCCTTCATCGGGATCGAATCGAATCGAGCGAATGCCGAAGCGGGTGTCGTGACGATCGAGGAGTTCCCCGTTTCGGCGAATCTCGATACGCAACGTGTAGAGATGGGGCGCGTCGGGGGACCAGAGCTTCGGGTGAGAAATGCCGAATGCCGAATGCCGAATGCCGAAGGTTTCGAATGCGGAAGGCGGAGACGTTATGTCTCGGGCTTGCGATTTATCGGGGGAGGATGCCGCTCCATTCATTGAAGAACCCGGCAGGTGAACGTTCATCTCCTCCGAAGCCACGGCCTTCGATTCCGAATCGAGCACCGTCGCTATCGCCACGATTCGGGACTCCGCATTCCGCATTCCGCATTCCGCATTCAGAAGTTCCGCCGAGAACGCGACCGCCGCCCGCTCGGCGCTCACCTCCGGCGTCGTGACGAAAACGCCCCAGGGCGCGACGCAGATCGGCCCCGCGATCGTGAGCCGCACAGGACGGTAAATGCCGGAACCGCTGTACCAGCGGCAGTTTTTCTGGCGGGAGTTGTCCACGCGCACCGCGATCGTCGCGCGCTCGCCGGGCCGCACGTGCGGCGTGAGGTCGTAGATGAAGCTGCTGTAGCCGTAGGGCCGAACGCCCAGCGAGCGGCCGTTGCACCACGCCTCGCTGTTCATGTACACGCCGTCGAATTCGATCCATACGCGGCGCTCGCCCAGGTCGGCGGGAATTTCGATGCGCTTGCGATACCAGCCGACGCCGCCGGGGAAAAAACCGCCGGCGGCGCCGGAGGGATGGTCGGGATGCGGGGCGGCCTCGATGGACCAGTCGTGCGGCACATCCAGCCGCCGCCATGCGCGGTCGTCAAAATCCGGCGCGGACGCCCCGGGGAAGTCGCCGAGCGCGAAGCGCCAGTCAAAATCCAGGCGGGACCGCGTCCTCATCAACTGCTCAACGCATATCTCCGCTCGTCCATGACAAAACGGAGGGGTTCGCCCGCAACGAAACGCCGCAGATTGTCCAAGGCCACTCGATCTCCATAACTCAGCCGGGACGTTCGCTCCGGCCAGTGGGCGGAGTTGATGTCATGGCAGGTGATGATGAGGTTCGGCCAGGTGTGGGCCTCGTGGCCCTTCGGCAGGTAGTTGTCGGCGACCAGCACATCGAGGCCGGCGCGCAAACGGCCGGTTTTCAGTTCTCTGAACAAGGCCTCCTGGTCAACGATCTCGCCGCGCGCACAGTTGATGACGATACCGTGATCCGGCAGCCGGGCCAGCCGCTCCGCGTTGACGGAGCCGCGCGTCTCGTCCGACAGTCCCGCCCAAATGACGACCGCTTCGCTAAAATCGAACAAGGCGTCCAGACTCTCCACGCGGCGGCAATCGTCCGGCAGATCGTTGACGTACGGATCGAAGATTCCGATTTCCGGACGGAAGGGCCGCGCCAGCTCCACGAAACGGCGGCCGATGAACCCACAGCCGTAGAGGCCCAGCCGCAGCCCTTCCAGGGTGCCGGAGACCAGACCGAGCGTTTTCGCGCCGCGGCACCGTCCGCCCGCCACGGCTTCGATGCGGCCGCGCAGATCTTTCAGCACGGCCAACAAAAGCGTCATGGCGCCTTCTGCCACCGCCTGCGCCGGCGCGTCGCCCCAGTTGGTCACCGCGATGCCGGCGCGGATGATCTCGATCGGCACGGTGGCTTTGCAGGTGCCGCCCAGGTTGAGCACGTACTTGAGCCGGCCCGGATTCTCCGCCAGCGCCCGCGGAATCGGCGTGGAGGCCCAATTCGTGATCAGCACGTCCGCCGCGCGCATCCGCGCCAGAATCTCCCTCTCGCTCAACCGCTGCGTCTCCTCGACAATCTCCAGCTCGCCCAACTCCCTCAGCGACGCCGCAAGCGGTCCCCCGGGCGCGATCTGCGAGCGGCGCGCCATATGTAAAATCTTCACCATCCCGGCGCCACGCTAGACCATTTCCGGCGGCGGCGCGTAGTAAACATTTGCGACAAAAAAGAAACACTTTTGCGACAACCGACGGGAAAGGAGCGCGCCGCAGAAGGCGCGGCCGCTCGCCCGCCGCCGTCGCTTCGCCACGCGTATTGCGCTTCCGTTTTGTCCGTTCCGCGGATATGTTCGGCAACCGTGGAAGTTCATCCGAAAATCTTTATCGGCACGGTGTGCCTGGAACGAAATCGCTGGAGCACGAAACAGCCCTCCTACCGGGTAAGCGACTGGCTCCCGCGGTTCAAGGCCGACGGTTTCGACGGGGTCGAACTCTGGGAAAACCACTTCGCCCTGGCCGACGCCGAGGAGCAGCGAAGGCTGTCGGAGGCCGGAGTCATCGCGGTCTATAACACCTACGCCGGTTTCGCGGACGAGGACGCCGAGGCCCGTGAGCGGGCGGCGGAGGCCATCGCGCGCCTCGCGGCGCCGGCCGCGAAATATAACGTCGGAAAACATTCGGAACGGCTTGCCGAATACCGTCGCAACCTGCTCGCATGGGCGGAACGGCTGCCGGCGGACTGCCGATTGCTGTGCGAATGCCATCCCGGCACCGCCCTCGAACAGCCTCCGGCGGCCGCCGAATTCTTCGCGGGCCTCGATCCCGCTCGCTTCGGGATCATTGTCCATATCACGGGCAAAGACGATCGGCCGGAGCTTTGGTTCGAGGCATTGCCCTCGCGCGTGCACCATCTGCATGTGCAGCTCCGCGACGCCGCCGCCGACCCCGCCGTTCCCGCCCACCGAGAACGGCTGGCAGCCATTTTTGACGGCATTCGGGCGCGCGGCTTCAACGGAACGGCGACCATCGAATTCACCCGCGGCATCGGCCCGCGCGAGGACCTTGAAACCCTTTATGCGAATGCGCGGACAGACCTGGCCTGGTGTCGGGAGCGGCTGGGATAAGACGGCCGTCTCATTGTTGATGCCCTGAAAGGCTCATGCGCGGCGTTGCGGCCTCAGCCCGCCTTCGACCATCAGGCGACGGCGAGGTCTTTGGCAAGTTGAGGCCCCACAGGCTTCGGAGGTAGGGCGCGAGCTTGCTCGCGCCGCGGGGAACGAGCAGGTAAAGAGAATATCGAGAACATTACTAGTCGTCTCATAATTGTCCTGACATGCTCGTTCACGGCGTCGCGGCCTCAGCAAGCTGAGGCCCTACATTCTTCGGCCGTAGGGCGCGAGCTTGCTCGCGCCGCAGGAACGAGCATGTAAAGACAATTTCGAGAGCATTAGTATATGGACATGAAAAGAAAAACGATTGGGATGGCCGTCGCGATCTTCGCGTCGTTTTTCGGCCGGTTGTCTTTCTGCTCGACCGCGGCCGAACCATCCGCAACCGGAGAATCCCCCGCCATGACAGTCGTGACCTACGAAGCGTTCGGCGCCCGCGGCGACGGCCAGACGGACGACCTGCCGGCCATCGTCGAGGCGCACGCGTTCGCGAACGAGCGCGGGTTGCCCGTGCGCGCCCGCGATGGGGCGACCTACTACATCGGGGGGCGGAAACTGACGGCGATCGTTCAGACCGACACCGACTTCGGCGCCGCTCGTTTCGTCATTGACGACACACAACTCGAAACTCACCGCTCCTGGGTCTTTGAAGTTCGGCCGTCCTTGCCGCCGATGCGATTGGAGGGCCTCGCTTCGCTGAAACGCGGACAGGCGAAACTGGCGGTTCCGCCCGGACAGGCCGCCCTCGTGATCGTCGCCGACGGCGGCACGAAACGCTTCATCCGGCGCGGAGCGAATCAGAACCAAGGCAACCCGCAGACCGATGTTTTTCTGGTGGATGCGGACGGCGCCGTGGATCCGAGCACGCCGATCCTCTGGGATTTTCAAAGGATCACAAGCATTCAAGCGCTGCCGCTGAATGAAGCCCCCTTGACGATCCGGGGCGGACATTTCACGACCATCGCCAATGCCGCGGAATCGAATGCCGCTTATCATTATCGGGGTATCGCCATCCGCCGCTCCGGTGTGAACGTGGTCGGCCTCGAACACCACGTGCGCGGCGAGGGCGAGCAAGGCGCGCCTTACATGGGATTCCTCAATATCGCCGATTGCGCGAAGGTAACGGTGCGGGACACCGTGTTCACGGGGCGCAAGACCTATCGAACCACCAATGCGGCGGGCAAAGCGGTTTCCACGGGTTCCTACGATTTGCACGTCAGCCGCGCGGTGAACGTCTCGTTCGTGAACTGCCGCCAAACCAACGACATCATGGATCGCCGATACTGGGGCATCATGGCCTCCAATTTCTCGAAAAATCTGCTCTACGACGGATGCACCCTCTCGCGATTCGACGCGCACCA
>CALGXT010000089.1 GCA_937935255.1 uncultured bacterium
GCGAAATCCGCGGTCGAAGCCGGGGATGCTCGTCCCGCAAAACCCGAGGACGGCGAAGATGCGCGACCCGCGATCGCCCTCGGCATTTTCCAAGCCTTGGAAAATTTCCCGAAATTTTTTCCAAGCCTTGGAAAAAAGGGCGTCCGGTTTTCCAAGCCTTGGAAAACGTTCAGAAGGAATACCGGACCCCGGCGCTCCAGGAGAAGGAATCGAAGAGACGCAGATGCGCGCCGAGGGATAGGTTCGGCGTCAGGAACAGGTTGGCGCCGGCGGCCAGACCCGCCGCGCGGTTTTCCTCGAGCGTGCGCTCGATCCCCTCGATGTGCCGACGCCCGCGGATGAATTGCACCAATGGCCCGGCATAAACGTCGAGACTGTAGGGCAACGCGGCGCGCCCCGGCCGCTGTTCCGCGAGGATGTTGTAGTGCGCCGTCACCGCGCCGCCGTACTCCTGCCATCGGCAGGATTCTCCGCCCTCGTCATAGGCGGTGAAGCCGACCTCCGCCGCCGCGCGCAGGCTGATCGCGCCGGCCATGAACTCGGGCGCGGGCACTTCCTGTTTCCACAAATGCAGTCCCACCCCGCCGCGGCCGCGCAGGACGCCGTCGCTCCAGTCGTTGACGTTCGCCCGCTTGACCTGGGCATAGCCCGCCGTACCGAACAGCCGGAGCCACGGCGTGAGCGGATAGCCCAGATACACCGCATAGTTCTCCGCCTCGATCTTGCGCGACGGGCCGTGGCTGAAGCGCACGGCGCGGTAGAAGCGCTCCTTTTCGACGCCCACGGTCAGCCCGGGCACGGAACGCCCCTCCGCCAAACTCGGCCCCAGCGAAGCGTCGCCGATTTCCGTCGCCGCGACCGGACTCGATACTACGCCCGCGGCGAGCGCCGCGGTGACAATCCAACCTTGCAGCTTCTTCATGCCGATCTCCCCGTGGATTCGGTTTCTATTGCAAAACGCGCGACCGCCGATATTTCGCGTATTCCGGTTTTCGCGGCGGACCTCACCGGGGCGGCCCCCCCGCCGAACGCGGCGGGATGTGGGGTTCGAGCAATCCTCGATCCGCGGCCCGCGCGCGGCGGGCGGCCCGCTCGGCTTCGCGTTGAAACTCCCACTGGCTGCGCAACGGCTTTTTCGGTTTTTCGACGTCGCGCCGCCGTTCGTAACGCCCGTCCGCGCGCAAGCGCCAGGCCTGCGCGGTGTCGTCGAGGCAGACCCGTAAAATGCGCTTGAGCCGCGCCGCGCAACGGGCGTCGGCCACGGGGATCAGCAATTCGACGCGCCGATCCAGGTTGCGCGGCATCCAGTCCGCGCTCGAGATGAACACCGCTTCCTCCCCGCCCTGATGGAAGCAGAAGATGCGCGCGTGTTCGAGGTAGCGGTCCAGCACCGAGGAAACCGTGATGTGATCGCTGACGCCGGGAACGCCGGGGCGCAGGCAGCAAATGCCGCGCACGCTCAGTTCGATTTTCACGCCGGCGCGCGAGGCCTCGTAGAGGGCTTCGATGATTTCCGGATCGGCCAGCGAATTGACCTTGGCCAGAATGCGCGCCTTCTGGCCCGCCAGCGCCCGCTGGGTTTCGCCGCGAATGAGCTCGAGCAGGCGGGGACGCAGACCCAACGGGGCGGCGCTCAGGCGCTGGAGCCGGGCCGGCTGGGTGCGCCCGGTGATCATGTTGAAGAACGCGGAGGCGTCGGCGCCATAATCCTCGCGCGCCGTAAACCAGCCGACATCGCTGTAGATGCGGGCCGTCTGCTCGTTATAGTTGCCGGTGCCGAAGTGCATATACCGGCGGATGCCCGCCGGCTCGCGGCGCACCACCAGACAGATTTTCGCGTGCGTTTTGAGCCGCTTCACGCCGTAAATCACCTGCACGCCCGCGCGCTCCAGTTCTTCGGCCCATTCGATGTTGCGCGCCTCGTCGAAGCGCGCCTTGAGCTCCACCAGCGCCGTGACCAGCTTGCCGTTGGCGGCCGCGCGCCGCAACGCGGCGACCACCGGACTGTTCCGGCTGGTGCGGTAAAGGATCATTTTGATCGCCAGCGTTTTCGGATCGGAGGCCGCCTCCTTCACGAAACGCAACACGGGATCGAAGCTTTCGTAAGGATGAAACAGGAGGATATCGCGCCGCGCGATGGCGTCGAAGATTGAGCCCGCGGCGGGCACATCGGGCGAGGGGCACGGCGTCCACGGTTCGATCTTGAGCTCGTCGAACCCGGACATGCCGGCGATCGCGAAAAAGCCGGAGAAATCCAGCGGACCGCGCGCCGCATAGACCTCTTCGGGCCGCACCTCCAGCCGGCGCTCGAGCTGCCGCTGAAACGCCGCCGAAAGGGGCGCCCGCAATTCCAGGCGCAACACATCGCTCAACCGCCGCTCGACCAGCACCTCCTTCATTTGCGCCAGCAAATCGCCGGCCAAATCCTCGCGCACGCTCATATCGGCGTTGCGCGTGATGCGAAAGCCGGCGGCTTCCAGGATTTCATAACCGGGAAACAGGCGCTCCGCGAAAGCCTCCATCAGGTCCTCCGCGGCGATGTAGGCGTATCCCTCCCGACCGGGAACGGCGTAAAATCGAGACGCGGAGCGCGGCAGACCGACCAGCCCCAGCGCCTCGCCGCCGCCCGGCTCCGCCGCGCGCCGCAGCCGAACGGCGAGGTGCAGCGTCAGCCCCGGCAGGGTCGGAAACGGATCGCCTTCTTCGACGGCCATCGGCGTGAGCAGGGGATACAATTCCTCGTCGAACAGGCGGGCGAGGTGTCTCGACTCCGCTTCGTTCAGCTCGTCCATGCGCACGGGGCGAATCCCCGCCGCGGCGAGGGCGGGCGCGATGGACTCCGCATAGCAGGCGTGCTGCGCGCGTACGAACTCGTGCGCGCGCCGCGCGATTTCCGCGAGCTGCTGGCGCGGGGTGAGACCGGCCGGGTCGTTGCCGCGCCCGCCCCGCGCCGCGAGGGCCTGCAGGCTGCCGACGCGCACCATGAAAAACTCGTCCAGATTCGAGGCCGTGATCGCCAGGAATTTGAGCCGCTCCAGCGGCGGGTTGCCGGCATCTTGCGCCTCCGCGAGCACTCGTTCGTTGAAGGCCAGCCAACTCAACTCGCGATTGAGGAAGCGCTCGGGATGTCTGCGGAACGATTCGCTTTTAGACATTGCCTTCGAACCCCTTGACCGCCGGGCCGCGCTCCAGCGCGAGGGGCGCGCCATAGACGGCCTCGAACAGATCGCCTTTTTCCCGCAGCGCGGCGCGCTCGACGGTCAGATCGTCCGCGCCGGCCACCGTCAGCACCATGCGATCGGCCTCGCGGGTGAGCGCCACATCGCTCACGCGCTGGGTGTGGCCGCGATCGAGGGCGTCCGCCACGCGCAAGATCGCCGCCAACGCCTGCACGGCCATGCGCCGCTCCGGATTGAGGGTCTCATAAAAGGGATGCGTGGGGCGCGGCACGGATCGGCGGTGATAGCGCGCCACGAGCGCCACCAACAGGATGTCTTCCTGCGTCAAGCCGAACAAATCGCTGTTCTGAATCAAATACATCGAGTGTTTGTGGTGATTGCGGCTGTTGACGAACAATCCGGCCTCGTGCAACAGGGCCGCGATGCGCAGCAAGATACCGTAGCGGGAGTCCAGGCGATGCTCATCGCGCAGGGCGGTGAACAGCCGATCGCACAGCGCGGCGACATGGCCGGCGTGCCGCAGATCCACGTGAAACTTTTCGGCGATCAGCCGGGCCGAGTTTTCCACCTGCCGGACAAAATCGGAGGTCCACAACGACCGGGTCGCCATCTCAATTTCCAACCCCGTGCGCAAATGAATCTTGGGCACGCCGATTTCCCGAATTTCGAACGCGCGCGCAATCTGCGCGTAAATCGTGAGCGCCACGCCGACGGATTCCGCCTCGTCAATGTGCATTTGGTACACCCGCGCGATTTCCTCGGCGGGCATGGCGATGATCCGTTCGCTGAATTGCGCGAAGGCCTTGGCGGAAATGCGCCCCAGCTCGAGTTGATCCCAGCGCGGCAGCAGTTGCGCGGCGGCGAAGCGCGCGTCGCCGGACATCGCGATCAGCCGCTTCGGCAACGTCGGCGGCAAGTCGCGCCGCATCTGGACGAGGGAACGCTGGATGTCGCGGACCAGCAGCGCGCGCATGCGCGCCCGGTTGATTTGCCGCATATCCAGCGCCTCGCGAACGCGCAGCGAGCCCAGCCGATACGTCTCGGAAAACGTCACGCGGTCATCCTGAATCAACAGCAACTCCGTGCTGCCGCCGCCGACTTCGATCACCAGCTCGTTCCACGGGTGCGGCGTTTCGGATCGTTCCAGCAGGTTGCGGACAGCGAAATACGCCAAACGGCTCAATTCCACGTCGTCGGGACATTCCACGCGGAAACCGGTGGCGATCAGCACGCGGTTCAGAAACTGCTCGCGGTTCTCCGCCTCGCGCACGGCGCTGGTGGCGACGGCGCGCACCGCGCGCGGATCGTCAATGCCATACTCGTCCAGCACGGCGCGAAACCGGCGCAGTTTGGCGACGCAATCCTCGATGGTCTCCTTCCGCAAACGCCCCGCCGAAAAGGTGTCCTTGCCCAGCCCGACGGGCAGGCTCAACGCCTCCAGCGTCCTCGTCAGCCCGTTGGCGTCCACTTCCGCCACCTCCATGCGGATGGCGGTGGCGCCGATGTCGAGCACCGCGATCAGGCGCGCGCCGGACGCTCGCGCGGCCGGAAGGTTCGCAGCGGATGGAGCGGTGGGGGCGGGTTTCACAGCGAAGGGATTACAAATTTCCGAGCGCCGCGGGATTCGCCGCCAGCGCGGCGGCGCCGGTGACGCCGGCGAAATCGCCCAGCTCGGCCACGGCGATTTTGTAGGTGTCGCGGAAGGACGCCATGACCTCCGCCTCGATAGCCCGCGCGCATTCCTTGCGGTAGAGGTCGGGAAACGCCTCGACCAGTCCGCCGCCGAGCACGATCACGTCCGGCGCGAGCAGGTTCACCGCGCTCGCGATGCCCGAGCCCAGCCACGCGGCGGCCTCGCGCAGGATATCCTCGATGATTTTATCGCCCTGCTTGATGGCTTCCGCCAAGGCGCCGCTGCGAATTTGCGCGATATCGGTTCCGGCGATTTCGCCGAGATGCGGCGCCTGCCCCCGGAAGACCGCGATCGCGGCCTGGGCCGAAATGGCGAGGCGGCTGGCGACGGTCTCCAGACAGCCGCGCCGACCGCACCCGCAACGGGGACCGTAGGGCGCGACCTTCACGTGGCCCAGTTCGAGACACGAACGGTTGGCGCCGCGAAGAATCTTCCCCTCGTAGATGCAGGCGCCGCCGATCCCCGTGCCGGGGAACACCCCCAACACACAGCGGGCGCCCTTCCCCGCGCCAAAGCGGTACTCGCCATAGGTCCCCACATCCACATCGTTCGCCAGAATGGCGGGCGCCTTGAACTCCTCCTCCAGCTTCTTGCGCAAGGGAACATCCGTCCAGCCGAGATTGACCAATTCGAGAATGACGCCTTTCTTGAGGTCGAGCGGGCCGGGCACACCGACGCCGATGCCGCCGACCTGCTCGACGCCGATTTTCGCCTCGGCCAGCGCCTCATGCACGAGGTCGAGGATGCGCTTGACGCCGGACGACCCGCCTTCGCGGGCCTTGGTTTTCTTGCGGGCGACCGCCAGCCGTTTGAAATCGGAATCGAAGACCGCCGCCAGCATCTTCGTTCCGCCCAGATCGAATCCCACCCAGCACTTGTTCTTGCCGTTTTCCGAACCCATGATGTCTCCCCGCGTCGGGCGCCGAATCTACCGCACGACAGGGGCGGATGGCAACCCCACGAACAGGGTCTTCATGCGTTTCGCACCGCTGGTAGCGCCGGTCGGCGCGGGGCGCGATTTCGGGGTGGCTGATCCCGACGTCTCGGCAGGTAACGCGGGAAAGCGGAGGACGCCGGATTGGCACCCCCTACCGGAATCGAACCGGTCTTTCCAGGATGAGAACCTGATGTCCTAGCCGATAGACGAAGGGGGCGCGCCCAAGTCAGCTTACAACTAACACGGGGCCTCGCACGCGTCAAGCGAGGGCGAATGTGCGAATGGGGACAGGCAAATGCGAATGTGCGAATGGGGACAGGCAAATGGGTCACACGAAGAGCACAGAGGCCCGTCGTCGGCGCTGTAGCTCCGGCGCTCCGCCGCCGGAGAGGTCCGAGATCCGAGGTCCGAGGTCGGTAGGGCGCGCCCGTCCCGGCTTCGCCGGGCCGAGGCTTACGGCGGCCCGCCGCGCCGCGAAAGAATTCACCGCGGAGACGCAGAGAACGCAGAGGTCGGAGGTCCGAGGTCCGAGGTCCGAGCTCGGTGCGTCAGCGCTGTAGCGCCGGCGCTCTGTCGCCGGAGAGATCAGAGGTCGGACCTCGGCGCAGCTCCCGTAGGGCTCGAGCTTGCTCGAGCCGCCCGCGTCCCAGCCGGCCAGCCGGGAAAGAAT
>CALGXT010000090.1 GCA_937935255.1 uncultured bacterium
CGGCGCGCAGCGCGCGCGTGCCCTCGCGATTCTGCATCATCAACGCGAGCGCATACACCGAAATACCGTCCCGAACAGCCGACCCGCCGGCGCGCAAGTCCGCGCGTAGAAACGCCGCCGCGCGCTCGGCGGCGGACGACTCCGTCGGCGCGCGGGACGGCATCGCCGCCAGCATCGCCCGCAACGTATCGAGGTTGCTCGCCGCATAAAGCCGCCCCGCGCGCAGCGCGAGCGCGGCCTGTTCGGCGGTGGGAAGGCCGCTGTAGAGAGGAATGTCCGGCGCCGAGATCGAAAACAACGCGCCCTCGGGGTCGGGGATCGGACCGAGCGCGATCGCCGTTCCTGCGCCGGCATTGATGCGATCCACACGTTCGCGCAGAATCGCGGTCGCCTCCGCGGGACGCCGCAGCGGCACGGCCAAAGCAAGCCCCGGCACTTTCATGCGGAATAAACGCCCGCCGTAGGCCCCGCCGAAGACCCCCATCGCCGCCGGGGATGAAATCTCTCCCCGCAAATAGGCGAGGGCGAGCGTCAGGACGGGGGGCGGATTGAGCGCTCCGGCCAAACCGATGAGCCAGTCGGCGTCCGCCGCCAACGTGATGCTCGGCGTCGAGCCGAGCAAGGCGGCCGCGTCGTCGGAAGCGACGTCGCGGGCCGGGCGCGGGAGGCGGCCGCGTCCGGCGGGCAATTCAACACGGCCGCGAATACCCGCCGCGCTTGCCGAAAAAATATCGGCCCATACCGGACCGATTTCCGTCGCCGCGCCATTCCACCAAATGCGATCGGGCGCGTCCGCGTTCCGCCGCTCCAGTTGAGGCGCCAGACCGGAGGCCATGATCGAAGGCCGGACGCGGTCGTAGGTGTCGAGCAAGTTGCGTATCTCGCCGGGACGATCCGACCAGCAGCCAATCAGCACGCCCTCCTCGAAGGCGATCCAGAGGGGCAAACCGTCGCCGCCGCTGAGCATCCAAAGCGTCCGCCCCCCATACGTCCCGCTCTTTCGAAAAGCCGGCAGCGCGCCGGCCTTCAGCATCCAATGCAGCCGAAGCGCGCGGGCGCCCAGATCGGAGGCGAACAGCCAGACGCGCCTACCGTCGTTACTGAGGTAGGAAGCGAAGACCGCCTTCTGATCCGCCAGGCGGCGCGCCCACGCGCGCGTCGCTTCCGCGGTGCAAAACGATTCCCAATCGTCGGGCGCAATGCCGAAGGACTGCGCGATCAGACCCGCCGCCGGCGTGTCGAACCAGTCCTCCAGCCGGTCGGCGGGGCGGAAATGCACGCTGACGAAGTCCGCCGCGGCGGGGACGGCGCGATAGACGCGCAGCGGGTCGCGCGGGACGCGGAACGTCGAATACAGTGCGAAGGCCGCGAAGAGCGCGACTCCAGCGAGACGGACAGCGCGGCGGCGGGTCATCGTTGAAGAGTCCCGATCAACGCGCGAACGGAGGCGAGGCCGTGCCGCGCAAGATAGTCCCGCAGTCCCTCCACGACCCGCGCCGCGGTGCGCGGCTCCGCGAAGGAAGCGGTGCCCACCGCCACGGCGGTCGCGCCCACGATCAGAAACTCCGCGGCGTGCGCCGCCTCCATGATGCCCCCCATGCCGATGATGGGCAGCCGCGTGGCGCGGGCCGCTTCCCAGACCAGTTTGACCGCGATGGGGCGGATGGCCGGGCCGGTCAGCCCGCCGGTGATGTTGGCCAGCCGGGGACGGCGGGTCTCAATGTCCACCGCCATGCCGGGGACGGAATTGATCAGCGAAATCGCGTCGGCCCCGGCGTCCTCGGCGGCGCGGGCGAAGGCGCCGATATCCGCGACGTTCGGCGCCAATTTCGGGATGAGCGGCAGGCGCGTCGCCGCGCGGCAGGCGTCGAGCACGCGGCGAAAGGCGTCGAGATCCGTGCCGAACAGTTTGCTGCCTTCTTTGATATTGGGACAAGAGACGTTGATTTCGAGCGCGGCGATGCCCTCAACCCCCGAAAATCGGCGGGCCACTTCGGCATACTCTTCAATCGTGTGGCCCCAGATATTGACGATCACGGGCGTGGAAAATTTCCGCAGAAAAGGAAGATAATCGCGGATGAAGCCGTCCACACCGGGATTCTGAAGGCCGATGGCGTTGAGCAGCCCGCTGGCGACCTCGTACGTGCGGGGGGTGGGGTTCCCGCGGGTGGGTTTCAGGCAAATGCCTTTGACGACGATCGCGCCGAGCTGTTCGAGGTCCACCAGCTCCGCGTACTCCGGTCCATAGCCGAAGGTGCCCGAGGCCGTCAGCACGGGATTTCGCAAGGTGAGCGGGCCGAGCCGCACCGAAAGGTCCACATTCGCGGGCTCCACGCGCGAGGGAGACGTCTTCGATTTCATTCGATTTCTTCCCAGACGACGGAACCGGCCTCGAACACCGGGCCTTCCTTGCAGACCCGCGCCCACACCGCTTCGCCGTTCGGAGCGCGAACGCGCTGGACGCACGTCAGACAGGCGCCCACCCCGCAGCCCATGCTGCGATCCATGGAGACCCAGGCGCGCGCGCCCGCCGCCGCCGCGCGTTCGGCCACGGCTTTGAGCATACCGTTGGGGCCGCACGCGAAAAATTCGATGGGGCGGGGGCGGGCGCTCGCCGAGAGCCATGCGTCGAGCGGCGTCGTCACCCGGCCGCGCGCGCCGAGGCTCCCGTCCTCCGTGGCGATGATCACTTTCCAGCCCAGCGCCTCGAATTCCGGCACGCACAAGATATCCGCCGCGCCGGCGCCGCCGAAGAATGCCGTGCCGGGCCGGGGCGCAGAGGCCGCCAGCAGATAAAGGGCCGCCATCCCATAGCCGCCGGCTACGAGGACCGGGTGAACCCCCGGGGCGGGCGGCGGAAAGCCGTTGCCTAACGGGCCGATGACGCTCAAAACGTCGCCCGCTTGCAAAGCGGTCATCGAATGCGTGCCCCGGCCCACCGGTTTGTAAAGAATTCGGACCTCGCCCTCCGCCGCCTGAAAGATGCTGAACGGCCGGCGCAGCAGGGTATCCGCGGGCGCGGGCAGGCGCACGTGGAGAAACTGGCCGGGACGCGCGAGCGCGGCGAGTTTCGGCGAGCGTAGCGAAAGCAGGTAGTAACCGCCGGCGCGCCGCTCCTGACCGGCGACGGCGGCGTCTTCAATGATCATGAGGTTCACCTCGGTCGCGGACGCTCACGGGATGGCGCGGCGCGTGGTCTGGCAAAGCGCCTTCCACAACTCCTCCGGCGTCTCGGCCGCCATCAGCTTTTCGCGGGCCTCGGCCTTCTCGAAGGTTTGGGCCAAACCGGCCAGCAATTTCAGATAGAACGCGCTGGCCGCCGATGGAATCACGACAAAAAACAAGATGCGGGTCAGCCCCCGCGTGGCGGAGGAAAACCGAATGCCTTTTCGCCGCACCGCAAGCGCCAGTGTCAGTCCGCCGCCTTCCACGCCGCGCACGTGCGGGAACGCAATGCCGTTCTCCAGCGCCGTCGGCATGATGGATTCTCGTTGCAAGGCGCGTTCGACCAGCGCGGCCGCGCTCTCGGCGAAGCCCGCCGATTCCATCCGCCCGCAGATCTCCGCGAGCGCGCCTTCGCGATCTTCGCTTTTCAGATTCGGCAACATCAGTTGCGGCGATGAGAAACGGGCGACACCGGCCTTCGGGACGCGTCCGGCGGCCGCCGGACGTTTGCCCGCGACGGTCTCGGCGACATAGATGAAACGCCCGCAGTTGGAACAACGATGCACCTCCGTCGCCGCGCGCACGGCATGGGCCTGGCTGATCGGCAGCGCCATGCCGCAGCCGGCGCACGCCGAATGGATCACGGGCACGATCGCCGTGTGCAAGCGCTGGTGCATTTTCACGAACGTCGAGGCGAGGGCGGGATCGAGATCGCGCGTCAACGCCCCAATGGCGGTGTCTAATTCCGCCAACCGATCATGGGCGCCAATCGTGAGTTGTTGCGCCCGCGTCTCCAGTAATTCCTGCAGTTGAACGAGCTGATTGATCAATCGTTTCATCGAAAAAAACACCCTGGGCGTCGAACTTGCGTCCGGCGTCGGTGCGGCACTCTCCCGGGCCTCGGCGGACATAGCGAGAATCTCCAGGGTCGGCGGTCCGACTCGGCGACTATACGGGTTTCATTCGCGCGATGCAAGCGCCGCTCCTCCGCTTCGCTTGCGTGCGCGTCAGCTTCGTTGTCGCTCAGCGCGCCCCTCCCCGCCGGCATCTCCAATTCCTTCAAGGCAGATGAGCCTTTCAAATAATACAATATTGTCTCTTAAAGCACTCTTCCCGACATAAGTGTCAGATATAATTTCACTTCATTCAAATATGATGTGGGATAATAAACGTTGTAAAAAATTTTTCATGAGCAACTTATGATTTATTTATTCAACGTTTATCGAACATGGCATGCCGGTTGCTATATTTTTTTCGCCGGCGAGAAGCAACTAAAAAATGAGAGTGAAACCCAACGTGGGAGAGGAACAAACAAACGCCGGAATGCGACTGCGGGTCGCGAAGGAGTAGTGCAATGAGCGGACGAGAAGGCTGGAGGGTCGGAAAAGTCAGGTGTGTCGCCTTGGCGGCGATGCTGCCGGTGTTCGGATGGAGCCTGGGCGCCAGGGCGCAGGACCCCGCGACGGCGCCTGAGCCGTCGGTTGCGGCCGTCTCGGAGGCTGCGGAGGCGGAGAAGCCGGCGGAGGTGTCGGTGGAGATGTTCACGGTCAATAACACCTGGATGATGGTGGCGACGTTCCTGGTCTTCATCATGCACCTGGGTTTTGCCACGGTGGAGACGGGTCTGAACCGGGCGAAGAATGCCACGAACATTCTCTTCAAAAATACGATGATTCCGGCGATCGGGCTTTTGACCTATGCGCTCCTGGGATTCAATTTGATGTATCCGGGAGACGGGAACTGGATTCTCGGCAAGTTCCTTGGATTCGGCGGATTCGGCATCAGCACCGATGAGGCAGGCGTTACCAGCGCGTATAACGCGGGTTATACGTATTGGACCGACTTCCTCTTCCAGGGCATGTTCGCGGCGACCGCGGCGACGATTGTGTCGGGCGCGGTGTGCGAGCGGATCAAGCTGAAAAGCTTCCTCGTATTCTCCACTTTGTATGTGGCCCTGGTTTATCCGTGGGTTGGTTCCTGGAAATGGGGCGGAGGTTGGCTCAACGATATGGGCTTCCATGATTTCGCCGGCTCGACGCTGGTGCACTCGGTGGGCGGTTGGGCGGCGCTGGTCGGCGCCATCATGGTCGGACCTCGTTTGGGTAAGTATGCGAACGGCGCGGTTCGCCCCATCATGGGCCACAACCTGCCGCTGGTGGTGATCGGCGTTTTCCTGCTGTGGCTGGGCTGGTTCGGGTTCAATGGCGGTTCCGTGCTTACGGCGGAGGCCGGCAGCGTTTCCTTCGTGCTCGTGACAACGTCGTTGGCGGCTTCCGCGGGCGCCGTCGGCGCGATGCTGACCTCGTGGTTTGTGCAGAAGAAACCGGACTTGACGATGGTGCTCAACGGCGTGCTTGCGGGCTTGGTCGGCATCACGGCGGGCGCCGATGTGGTTTCCGTGCCTGCGTCCGTGATCATCGGTCTGGTGGCCGGCGTGCTGGTGGTCCTGTCGGTGCTGGGCATGGATCGCATCCGCGTGGACGACCCGGTGGGCGCGGTTTCGGTTCACTTGGTGTGCGGCGTTTGGGGCACGCTGGCCGTCGGCATCTGGGGCGAAGGCAAGAGCTTTACCGTCCAGTTGCTCGGTGTGGCGGCGTATGCGGTCGCCTGCGTAGTCGCCGCGCTGGCGCTGTTCGGCATCGTAAAGGCGATCATGGGCCTTCGGGTCTCCAAGGAAGAGGAAGTGCTCGGCCTCGATGTCGGCGAGCACGGCATGGAAGCGTATCCGGACTTCCAGGGATTCCTGACGAAATAACGGCGCTCGTGCTATAACGCATAAGAAAGGAAATAACGTACGATGAAAATGATCACGGCCATTATTCAGCCCGATAAGCTGCCGGACGTCAAAGCGGCGCTCTTCGCGGCCGAAGTGTATAAAATGACGGTCAGCAATGTGATCGGTTGCGGTCAGCAGATGGGTTACGAAGAGACCTATCGTGGCGCGGTCACGGAGGTGAATCTGCTGAAGAAGGTGCGCTTGGATATCGCGGTCAACGAGGACTTCGTTCAGAAGACGATTGATGCGATCATCAAGGGCGCTCGGTCAGGGAAAATCGGTGACGGCAAAATTTTCATCACCGATCTGGTGGAATGCATTCGAATCCGCACAGGGGAGAAAGGCGGCGCGGCAATCGGTTGAGATTGCGGGGCGGCGGGGCGGCGTTCCCCGGTCTGGAACGCCGCTCGCCGCCGGTCCATGAACAAAACGTTCGCCGGAGGCGGACATCAACAGAAAGGAAAAGTGCAGTATGAATATGCGAAGTAAATGGAGCGGATGGGCCTGGGCGGCGGCGCTGGCGGCCTCGGGCGCGATGGCGCAGGAAGCGAAGGAAGAAAAGACGGTCGGTTCCGTCACATTGGACGCCGCATCGGCCTATGTCTTCCGCGGCGTCACACTGAACAAGGGGTTCGTGCTCCAGCCGTCGTTGTCGGTCGAAGCTCTGCCGGGATTGACGCTGGGCGTCTGGGCCAATTACGACGTGGACGACAATGATGGCGCGCTTAAGCAGCGTCAATTTTCGGAGGTGGATTTGACGGCCTCTTACGAGTTGGATCTGGAAGCCGTCACGCTCTCGCTGGGATATGCGGAGTACACATACCCTGGCGCGGACGCGAAGGCCGACCGCGAGATTTCCCTCTCGCTCGCGTTGCCGATGCCCCTCTCGCCGTCGTTGACGGCCTACTATGGCGTGGGCGGCGCCGTCAAGAAGAACGCTTATGTGGAGGCGGCCGTCGGCCACGATGTCGAATTGGCCGAGGATTTAAGCCTCTCGCTGGGCGCGACGGTGGGCTACGCCATCCCGGACGAAGGCGATAGCGGATTCAGTAACTACACGGTGTCCGCTGCAATCGGCTTCTTGAAATATTTCACCGCCAAGCTCGCCTACATTGGCCAATTGGACGACAGCGTGCTGACGGATGCACAATACGTCCGCGAGGTCGTGTTCACACTCTCGGCCAGCGCGTCGTTCTGACAAAAAAAGACAGGCGATGGTTGGAAAACCGCGAAGGGCCGACCCTTCGCGGTTTTTTCCACAAAGGGATAAGGGACGGAGAATATGCGTCGGTCCGCGGCAGGCGTCGTTTCAGAAATTGTCTTTACATGCTCGTTCCCCTGCGGCGCGAGCAAGCTCGCGCCCTACGTCCGAAGAATGTAGGGCCTCAGCTTGTCGAAGACCTCGCCGTAGCCCGAAGGTCGAAGGCGGGCTGAGGCCGCGGCGCCGTAAACGAGCATGTCAGGACAATTATGAGACGACGAGTAAAAGCAGGGCGGAGGCCGTGAAGTCCCTGGGTAAGCAAATACATGGGGCCGTAGCGCTGGGCTCGGCGGCGTTCGTGGATGGCCGTTGAGTCAGGGGACAGGGAATTAGGGACGTTACTTTTCCGCGCCGGAGAGAGCGGGAAAGGGACGGAGAATTGGCGCGCTCGCAACTCAATTTTGTTTTTCAGCCTGACTTCGAGGTCAGTGTGCCCTTCTGCCGAACCCACATGCGATTGCGGCGTGCGGTCTTCAGAGATGAGGACGCCGCGTTCATGCCGGGTATTCCTCCATCAGCGGAGATTTGCGCGGGGGCGGCTGATCCCGCCGGATCGAAGGAGTGTATCGCACTTCGCGAAGTGTGATACACTCCCTCTGCCGCGAGTCCGGTCGGTTGGCCGCAAGCCGGGGGCGAAGGCGGAGATGCGCGCGCGACGCGAGGAGCGCCGGCGTTCGCTTTTCGCACGATAAAGCGCGAATCCGCTTGCTTCTGCCGCTCCCAGCGGGGATAGATTGATAGAAAAGCCGGGATTCATCGCCGGTCGTTTTCATCTGTGGATTTCGGAGCATGGACGTTTCATCACACGCCGAGACGGCGGCCGCCGTTTTTCGCAACGGGGGCGCGGATGCGCCGGAAGATCATCTCAGCGAATCGCCCGGATTGAAGGCGCTGTTGGCCGCCGCGCGGAGCTATCTACGGACGCAACTCCAGCCGCCGGTCGGCGTGATCCCGACGCGGTGGTCCTCTTGCGATGCCAACCCGCAACTCTTTGATCTAAACGACACCTTGCCGCTGGTCGCGGCGTGGCGGGCGCTCGATGTCGCCGTCGCGCGCGAGTTGCTTCGCGCGGTGTTCGTCGCGCAGGCCGATGACGGCAGTCTTCCCCGCGGCATCACGCCGACCGGCGCCGCGGGCGCGGAGCTGGCCCCTTGGCCGGTCTTCGCCCAGTGTGTGCGGCTCGTCGAGATGCGAGAGCCTTTGCCCGCCTTTGTCGAAGAAATGCGGCCGCGACTGGTGCGCTATCTCGAGTGGGCTTTCCGGCGCTACGATCCGCAAGGCGAAGGCCGTCCGCGCTGGCCCACGGCGGAGGAGGCCTTGACGCCGGAGACTTGGGACTCCGGGCTATGTTCGGCGGACCTGGCCGCGTTGCTTCTGGCGGAATTGGACGCGCTGCGCGAGTTGGGCGCGCCGCCGGACGATATGGCCGCCTTGCGGTTGCGGGCCGAGCCGATGGTTCGCGCGATACCTTCGTTTTTCTGGGACGCCGCCGGCAACACGTTCCGCGACCGATACGCCGACGGCCGTTTTGTGGCCCGC
The DNA here is from genome assembly GCA_937935255.1 of uncultured bacterium. Classification (GTDB taxonomy): domain Bacteria; phylum Verrucomicrobiota; class Kiritimatiellia; order PWTM01; family PWTM01; genus CALGXT01. The sequence goes on from CALGXT010000090.1 coordinate 8,742, forward strand.
CGCACGTTCTCGGCCGTGGCGCCGCTGATCTGGAGAGACTTGACCGCGGTTCCAGCCCGTGAAATTGCGCTGCGATTTCAGTCCGGCATTATTTACAACGAATCCTCCATCGGCGTTCCGTTGTGGGAAGCATGGCCGGACGATCCGGCGCCGCCTCCGGCGCCGGCCCGCCATCAGGCCTTGCTGCTGGCCGGCGCCGAACTGGCCGGACGGCGAAAGATCGGGCGTTTGCTTCGGGATCGTCTGCGGGCGGCGCTGGAGACGGTGGATCCGCGCCGGCCGATCGCGCCGCGCGATTTCCATGGCCGTCAGCCCGCCGGCGCCGCCCGATGGTCGTTGGAATCAGCCGCGCTGACCGTGCAGGTCTTGATGGTTTGTCCGACGGTCGCTCCGGAGCCTACGGGACGAAAGGCGCGTTGGCTGCACTGGATGGAAAACCATCGAATGGCGATCGCGGGCGGTCTGGCGGCGGCGCTCCTGGGCGTGTTTTGGGGCGTGGCCTTTTGGTTCCAAAACCGAAAACAGCCGCCGGGCCCCTCGATCGAAGCCTTGGTGGGGCTGGCCCACAATCACTACAAGAGCGGCGACTACGAGGCGGCCGTCCAGCGCTGCCGTCAAATTGTGGGTTTCTGGGGCGACCGGCAGCCGCCTTCCATTCGAATTCTATACGGAAACGCCCTCTTTCGAACACAGCGTTATGAAGAGGCCGGCGAGCAATACCGCCAAGCCGCGGCCGACGCGGAAGTCGGTCCGATCGCCGCCTTCAATCTTGCGCAAACATTAATCCGCCTCGGGCGGCGCCAGGAAGCGTTGGCGGCGATGGATCAGCTGGCGCGCGAATATGCGGCGGATTTTCCCGATCTGGCGGAGCGGGCGCGGATGACCGCGGATTTTCTTCGCGAGCATCTCGCCGAGTCCCCGGAGACCGCCGGGGCGGTGAATCGTGGCGGCCTTTAGAAAAGTTCCAACCGACCTTGAGCCGGCGCCGGTTCGACGCATTCCGGACCGTCTCGATCCGCGCGATTGACGGCGGACGCGACCGCATAACGGCGCATCCGACCGGCGTCGAACGGCACTGAGATCTTTTCGCGCAATCTCTCGAAATTCCGATTCGGACTCAGCCAATCACCCTCCTGTTCCGGCAAGAGCATCACCGGCATCCGGGAGTGCAGAGCGCCCACCAGCGCATTGGCGCGAGTGGTGAGCGCCACAAAAGCGCCGACTTCCTCCGGCGTACGGGGCGGCCGCCAGAGCCCGGCCATCGTGAAAACGGCGCCGTCGGCGAGGATAAAGCGGTGCGGACGGCGTCGCCCTCCGCCCTCGGCGGGTCCCCACTCGAAAAAGCCGTCCGACGGAATGAGACAACGCCCTCCGGCGAGCAGCGGACGAAACAGCGGGCGCTCGTGCGCCGTCTCGATCCGTGCGTTGATCACAAGGGCTCCGCCCGGGCTCCGAATGCCCCATTGCAGCGCGGCCCAGACCGGCCGCCCGCCACGGCCCATGATCAACACCGGCGCCGTTTGCGTGGGCGCGATGTTGAAGCGCGGTTCATGCTCCGGCGTTCCCTCCGCTCCGGGGAACCTCGTCAGGAGCGCGGCCTTTCGGATGGACAATGAATAACGTCCGCACATAGGGGACAGTATATCCGGTCGGATCGGTTTTTTCACATTCGGATGCGCGCGATGGCGCTCGCGGAAATCATACAGTTCCGCTATTTTTCGGAAATGCCCCGGTGGGTTTTCATTATTAGGGCGAGGGATTTCAGTGTGCATCTGCACGCGGCGACGCTGCCTTGGCTCGCCTTGGCCGGCCTGCGGCCGGATGCAGGGGTCTGGCGCTGGTCGGCGGGCCGCGCGGGCGCCGCGTTGTCGGCCCTCGCGGCGCAGGCGGTTGCGCGGTTCCTCGCCGCGCGGCGCCGGGGGATCGTCCCGCGGGATTGGTTGCTGCTGCCCACGGGGGCGCGGACGCCCGCCGGGACTTCACGGAGCGCGGCCGCGGTTTTTCATATCGAATTCGCCGGGCCGTTCGCCAACATCATTTTTTGGCTGATTTTAGCCGCGGCCTCTCGTTGGGCTTCGCTCGCCGGAGAGGCCGGCCTCGGAGGGTTCTTTCGCGACGCCGGCCTCGCCCATTTGACGCTGGCGCTGCTGCATCTGTTGCCGTCTTTTCCGATGGCCGCCGGCGGCGTTTTTCGCGCTTTTGCGGCGCCGTGGGGCGGCGCCGCCGTCGTCGGCCGCGCCGCCGCGGCCGGCGAGGCGCTGGCGTGGACGGTTGCGGCGTTCGGCGCTTTTTATGCGCAACCGGCGCTGGTCTATTTGGCGGTGTTCGCGGCGTTGTCGGCCGCCGCGGAGCGCCGATTGGCGGGACGCTTCCTGCCGCCCGGCCTGTTTTCGAGCGGCCGTTGCAATGCGGAGGAAATCGAAGTCGGTCCGCCGCCCTACGCGCGTTCCGCGCCGAAAGAATGGGGGCGCGCGCTGCGTCGTGTCGCGCGAGCGCCTTTCGATGCCCTGTACGAACGGTGGCGGGAGTAGGGCGCCGCGCTTCGATCAAGGCCCGCGGCGCGTCGCGCGATCGAGGGCGGCGGAGAGTTCGGCGCCCCATGCGCCGCGGGCGACGATGCGCGCCTCCCGGTCGAGGACGAAGATCTCCGCCTCTCCGAACAAACCCAGCCGCGCGGCGAGGTCGGCCGCGGATTCGCGCGTCAGGTGCCGCCAGTTCCGCAGGGGCTCTTGCGCCGCCGCCGCGCGCAGCGCGGGCGCATCGAGGTCCTGGCATATCGCCAGGACGAGGGGCGTAGTCTCTCGCCTTCGCGCGAGCGCGCGCTGAAGCTCGTCCCGCCGTTGCGGCCAAAGCGGCGAACCGGCAACCCAGAACAACACGACGGCCCCCCGTCCGACCAGGCTCGACCGAGCGACGCGCCGCCCCTCCAGATCATCCGCCTCGAAGTCCGGGAACGGGGCGCCGGGCGCCGCGGCGGCTTGACGCAGGAACTTGGACATCGCCGTGAGCGTCAGCGAATTTTCGCCGGCGGCGCGGGGGCGCTCAATGACCAGGGGAGTGTCGCGGCCTTCGCCGACGGCGTACCGCGGAGGCGCGGCATCGGAGAAGGGGCTTTCGCGGAATTCCGCCATCAACCGACGCAGCGCCACGGGATCGCCCGCGCGGGCGAGGATTTGGGCCTCCGCCAGATAAAGCCGCCGCATTTCGGCGGGCGCGGCGGCGCCGTATTTCGCGCGACCCTGGCGCAGCAGCGCGATGGCGCCGCGATGATCGCCGGCGATATGCGAAAGCGCAAGACCCCGCAGTTCCAGCGCCGAAACCGCCGCGGACCATTGGCTCTCTGCGGCGGCGCGCAATTCAAGCCGCTCGACATCCGCCAGCGCCTCGCGCCACGCGGCGTCCGTCGCGTAACCCCGTTCCGCGCCGAGCAGCCGCCCTCGCGTTTCGCGCAGGGCGTTTTCCAAAGGCATCTCCGCCCTCGCGACGAGGGTCCCGGCGCTCGCGAACAAAACCATAAACCGCTATCGAAACATGCGCCTCGCTCCACAACGCGCGGTTCTTTGTGCCGGCGCCATCATACCGAGGAAGAGGGTGCGGGAAAGGCGGAAGTCGGGGCCGACGGGACGTCGCATTGCGCGCGGATGGCCGCGACCAGCGCCGGCACATCCGTGCGATCCAGCCGGGACAGCACCCGCGCCCAGCGATCGGCGAAAGTGCCTTCGCCCTGTTTCGAGTTCTGAAACATGGTGTCGAACGCCCGGCGCAGGCGGCGGTAGGTCTGTTGCATATGCAGCAGCCGCCGCTCCAGCGATCGCGCATAGGTATCGGCGAACGCGTCGCGGTCGAAAAGGTCGTCGGCTCGTCGCCGCACCGGCAAGGCGTAGCCGGCTGCGAAGCGCTCGAGCGGCGCGTCGCAAGAGACGAAGGTGCCGGCGTGATCGGCCGCGACGATGCGCAGCGGAGCGCCCGCCTCGTCGAGGACGAGAATTTCGTCGCCGTCGTCGAAGATGACCTCGCCCGCCGCGGTGGCGCGACCGATCACGAGATTCGGCGCCGCCGTCTCGCCCAGCAGGCGGGCGAATTCCAGCGCGAAATCGGCGTCGGCGAAACGCTCCCGCGGGATTTTATCGGTGGCGATGCCGGGAATGAATTCGCGCTCGAAATACGTCGTCCAAATGCGGGCGCCCCGGTAGTGAACGTTGGCGCCCTGATAGATTTCGGCGATGCGGCGGGTTTCGAAGCGGCTGCACAACGGGAGGCCCAACTGCCAGCAGCCGAGCCGACGGTCGAGAATGAATTCGGTGTATTCCTGCGCCTCGAGAATGGCGCGCAGCAAATCCATGCCTTCGTCCAAGTGCTCGCGGATATCCCATTTCTGCAGGCGCAGGATGCGAAGGACCGGCGGGTCCGCGCCGGGGTGCTTGACCTCGGCCAGATACGCGCGGTGGCCGCCTTCGCGCTTATGGCGGCGGACGGACGGCAGTAAAAAGCCGATGTTGACGTATTCGAGGTTCCCGAATTCGCGCGTGTAGTTGCTGAGGAAACCGATCACGCGCGGATCGCTGCGTTCGTTCAGCCGGGGGTCGTTGCGCCATTCCTCGGCGCGCAGCAGGATCGGATCGAGAATTAGTTCGCCCTGTTCGATGCGCCCGCCCGGCAACCAGCGGACTTGCATGAAGAATTCCGGCGGAATGCCGGGCGCCGGCTCCAGGGTGGTCGTTTCGTCCGGCGGATTCGCCAGCGCCGAATACATCGCTTTGCGCCAAATGTCGTTTTCGGGATCGTCGCGCCGCAGCGCCGGGGGCAGCGCCGCCGCGAACGCGCGCGCGATTTCCGCGTGCCGCGCGCGCAAGCTTTCGGAGTCCAAACCCGCCCAGGGAAAATCCGGCGGCGCGGGCCACGCGAATTCGGCGCCGGCGCCGAAGAAGGAAAGTTCCGGATGGCCCCGGCTGTTGTGTTGTGCTCCATAGGCGCCAATCTCGGCGAGATGCCGTCGCAGCGCCTCATCGTCTTTTTGCGCCAGACCGGCGAAATCCTGAAACGTGAGGTAGCGGACGCCGGTGAATTTATTGTAGTAATAGATCGGGTCGCCGAAAATCGCGATGCGGGATCGCCGGATCATATCCGCGATTTCCTCCCTCGATTGCGGCTCCGGCGCGATCCGCCAGTATTCGCCGCGCCGCCTCAGCGCCTGCTGCACCGTGGCGTCGCGGACGAACATGAAGCGGATGTTCAATTTTGAAAAACCATCGAGCTCCTGCAACAGCCGGTCGGCCTCGAACGCGAGTTCGAGATTGCCGGGGTCGGGCCGAATCTGGATGCCGCCCTCGGTCACCAGCAGGTCCACTGCCCGCGCCCACTCGGCGGCGGATTCCTCGGGCGTGAGCGGGGGCTGGCCCGCGGATGCGCGCCGCCGGTCGAGCCAGCGGGTGAACTCGATCCGCTGGGTGATGTGAATGCCGGGCAGGGTGACCAACGCTTCGGCATGCGGAAAGATCGTCGCGATTCCGCTTTTCAATCTGCCGGTCGCGTCGGTCGCCAGCGGGTGTTCGCCGATCAGGGTCAGGGTCATGGGCCGTTCTTTGTTGTCAGAGGAGAAAAGCGCCCTCCAGCGCCTCCTCGATGGTTCGCCGTTGTCGCTGAAGCTCCCGAATCTCGTTTCGCCAGTGGGCCGCCGTCCGAAAATCCGGCGCCAGCCGCGCGAAACCGCCATCCGCCGCCTGTCGCGCGCACCAGGCGGCGAAATGGATCATCCGCATGGCGCGCAACGGCTCAACCAGACGCCAGGCCTCGGGCGTTAGCTCGCGGAAGGTCGCGTAGCCCTCCGCAAGGGCGTCGGCCTCCCGGCGGCACTCCGCCAAACGCCCCGGCAGGAACATCCAAAGGTCCTGAATCGGCGGCGCTGCGCACATATCGTCGAAATCTATCAGAAAAAGCCCCTCGCCGGGGCGAAAAACAATGTTCTGCCGGTGGGCGTCGCCATGCAACCGAATTCGCTCCACGCCCTCGAACAGCGGCGTGATTCGCTCGACGATCGCGAGCGCCTCGCGCTCGTAGGCCGCCGCGCACTCCGCGGGCACGCAACCCGATTCCAGGACGGTTCGAATTTGCCGCTCGGCGTGGGGACGGGGAAGATAGACCACGCGGTCGCGCGGTGTTCGCCGCGCCCCTACGGCGTGAACGCGGCCGATCAGCCGTCCCAGCTCGACCCACTGTTGCGGCGCGACCTCATCGAGGACCCGCCCGCCTTTTTTCGGAAAGAGGGCATAGCGCATCTCGCCCTCGGAGTGCAGTGTGCGCCCGTCCGCTCCGACGAGCGGCGCCACGACCGGGATTTCCTCCTCCGCCAGTTCTCGCAGAAAATCATGCTCGTCCTGAAGTCCCGCCGCGCTCCAGCGACCGGGGCGGTAAAACTTGGCGATGGCCGGCGTTCCATCCGCCCGCTGGACCTCGTAGACGCGATTGATATAGCTGTTCAGCGGACGGCAAACGTTGGAACACCGCGCGCCCAGCGCCCGCTCGGCCAGGGCGATGACCGCATCCGGCGTCAATCGGTCAAAATCGGCGGAGCCTTCCGCCGTCTGGATACGGCGATTCACAAAGCGTCATCATACCGCCGAGCGCCGATTCTGAATAGCGTTTCCGCGCGCCGCCGGTGTTTCCAATCCTTGGAAAAATCTCGATCCCATTTTCCAAGCCTTGGAAAACAAGCCTGCGCGGCGCGGATTTTGCACGGGGCCGCCGCACGATCCCGGCCGCCATCCGCATCTCTGTCCCCAGTTTCCTGTCCCGACCATCCGCATCTCTGTCCCCAGCTTCGGCCCGTGCACATCTGAGGTCCCGCCGGAATGCGGAAGCCATTGACGGAGGGCGGACTCTTCGCCATGCTCAGAGCGTGGCGTCGGAAGGTTTGCCGGGCGCAATCTTTCCGCGCCGGAGAAGCGTCATGACGGTCGAACGCGCCACGGCCCGAAAGATTGCCGAGCGATTGTTGGAGGGCGGTCGCGCCGACGAGCGCGTGCGCGCCCTCGATCCACGTCCGCCCGATCGCGACCCGCTGCCGGAACGGCTGCCGGCCGCCAACGATGCCACCGCCGATGGCCTCGCTCGCCGCCAGGCTTTCCTGCGCGCGCGCGGCTTTCGATTGGAGGCCCTCGCCGCCGGCGCGGAGCCGGGCGCGCCCATCGAAAACCATATCGGCGCGGCGCGCCTGCCGGTCGGCATCGTCGGCCCCCTGCGGGTCAACGGCAGCGCCGCCCGCGGCGATTTTTACGTTCCCATGGCGACGACGGAGGGGGCGATGATCGCGTCCTACAACCGCGGGGCTTTCGTCATCAGTCAATCCGGCGGCGCGGCGGCGCTCTGTCTCACCGAGATCGTTTCCCGCGCCCCCTGCTTTTGCTTCGAAAATATGGCTTCCGCCCTGCTCTTCACCGGTTGGGCGCTGGAGCATTTCGATGCATTGCGGCATGTCGCCGACGCGACCACTCGGCACGGCCGGCTCGTGGACTTGCGGACCTCGCTGATCGGAAAGGATGTCTATCTGATTTTCGACTACCAGACGGCCGACGCCGCCGGCCAAAATATGGTCACGTTCGCCACGGATGCGGTCTGCCGACATCTCGTCGAACACGCGCCCGTTCGCCCCGAGCGTTGGTACATCGAGGGCAACCTCTCCGGAGACAAAAAAGCGACCATGTTGTCGTTCCTCTACGCGCGGGGGCGGAAGGTCGTCGCCGAAGCCCGGCTGCCGGCGGGCCTGTTGCGGCGGGTGCTGCGGACGACCGCCGAAGAAATGACCCAATACTGGAAGATTTCCTTTCTCGGAGGCGTGCAGAGCGGCTCGATCGGCGCGCAGGGGCATTATGCCAATGCGCTGGCCGCCGTTTTCGCCGCCTGCGGACAAGACCTCGCCTGCGTCGCGGAGGCGGCCGTGGGCCTCACGCGTATGGAACGGCGTCCCGACGAATCGCTGTACGTCGCGGTCGTCCTGCCGAACCTGATCGTCGGCACGGTGGGCGGGGGGACGGCCCAGCCGACGGCGCGGGAATGCCTCGAGCTGCTCGGTTGCGCCGGCGAAGGCGGAGCGCGGGCGTTCGCCGAGATCGTCGCCGCGACCGTGCTGGCCGGCGAAATTTCGATCATCGCGGCGATGGCGGCGGGCGACTTCGCCGCCGCGCATCGCCGTTACGGACGGCGCGCCACGGGCGCGGGCGTCGGAACGGCGACGTGAGTGCGGACGATATTCGCCGGCGCGCGCGCTTCGATCGGGTGCGCTACGCGAACGTTTGGGAGGACCCCGGCCTTTTGCGCGTCGCGCTCGAGCCCGCGCCCGGCCGCCGAATTCTTTCGATCGCCTCCGCGGGCGACAACGCCTTCGCGTTGCTGGCCGACGGCGCGGAGGTCGTTGCCGCCGATGTCAGTCCCGCGCAGATCGCCCTCGTCGAATTGAAGGCGGCCGCGGTCTCTGCGCTGCCGCGAGACGAGGCGCTGGCCTTTCTCGGCGTACGGCCGGCGCGGAACCGCGCGGAGCGATTCGAGGCATTGGCGGAACGAATATCTCTCTCCGCGCGCGATTTCTGGCGCCGGCGGCCCCAGGCGATCGTCCGCGGCGTCATCCACGACGGACGCTTTGAACGCTATCTGCGGGCGTTCGGACGCTGGGTGTTGCCGCTCGTGCACGGGCGTTCGGTTCGCGAGGCGCTGATGGCGCCCCGTACGGCCGAGGAACGCGCCGCGTTTTACGACCGCGTTTGGAACAATCGCCGCTGGCGATGGCTCTTCCGCCTCGCGATGAGCCGCGCGTTGCTGGGGCGGGGCGGACGCGATCCGGAATTCTTTCGCTATGTCGAGGGACCGGTGGGCGCGCGATTGCTGGAGCGTGTGGGCCGCGCGTTGCGAACCTTGCCTTTGGATGAGAATCCCTGGCTGGATTACATTCTTCACGGCAATTTCACCCGCGCCTTGCCGTACTATCTGCGGCCGGCGCCGTTCGAGCGGTTACGAACGCGGATTGCCGGTCTGACGCTGCATCTCGGTTCCATCGAGGAGGCGGCGGCGTTGCACGGCGGCTCGGCGGGCTTTGATGGGTTCAATCTCTCGGACATTTTCGAATATCTCGATCCGCCGTCCTGCGCCGGATTGTACGCCGACTTGTTGCGCGCCGCGAAGCCGGGGGCTCGCTTCGCCTATTGGAATATGCTGGCGCCGCGTCGCGCGCCGCCCGCGCTGGCGGCGCGGGTGCGTCCGCGCGAAGATCTCGCCCAGCCGCTGTTCGAACGGGACGGCGCATTCTTTTATTCCGCGTTTGTCGCGGAGGAATGCCCATGAGCGGTGAAATCTGGGCGGCCCTCGCGATTGCGGCTGGATTCGGGGCGCTGCTGGGATTGGCCGAGTTCGCGCGCCGCCGGGGCGCGACGCCGGAGACGAGCCGCAAGATCGTGCATATCGGCGGCGGATTGGTTTCGCTGGCGATCCCCTCGCTGTTCACATCGCCCGTCGTCGTTCTGCTGCTGGGCGCTTTGTGCTCCGCGGCGCTGTGGGTCGGCCAGCGCACCCGCAAGCTGCGGGCGGTGCACGGCGTTTCGAGGACAACCGCCGGGAGTGAATATTATCCGCTCGCGGTGGCGCTGCTTTTCGTCGTTAGCGAAGGCCGGTCGTGGTTGTTTGTGCCTTCGTTGCTGGTGCTGGCCATCGCCGACGCCTTCGCCGCGCTCATCGGCGCGCGGTTCGGAAAACACCGATATATTGTGGAGGAGGAATCCAAGAGCGTCGAGGGATCGCTCGCCTTTCTGGCCCTCGCGTTGCCGGCCATTCTGCTGCCGCTGCGGCTGCTGACGGATCTGCCCTGGGCCGTGGCGGCGCTCTCGGCGCTGTTGGTGGCGGCGCTGGTGACGGGCTTCGAAGCGGTCTCCCTGCGGGGCGCGGATAATCTTTTCGTGCCGATCGGCGTTTGTGTGATTCTCGCCAAAATCACGGCGCAACCGCCGGCGGAGATCGTCTATCAGACCGCCAGTTTGACGGCGATTCTGCTGGCGGGCGGATGGCTGGCGCGCCGCACACGGTCGTTTGAGGTCGGCGGGGCGCTGACGGTTTTGCTTTTCGGCTATGGCGTATGGGCGCTGGCGCCGGAACGATGGGCCGCGGCCGCGCTGATCGGCTTCGCCGGCTATGCGGTGGCGCGGCGATGGATTCCGGCCCGGCCCGAGTGGGAACGGCCGTTGCGCGTGCGGATCGTATTTCGAGCCGTCTCCGTCCCCCTCGTGGCGCTGGTCGCCGCCAATATGAACCGAAGGATTCCCTATTTCACCGGCGCGTATGCCGCCGCGTTGGCCGCGGCCACGGCGCAATCGCTCTGGAATCATGCGGTTCAAACCGTTCCCGCCGGCCGTTCTCGCCGCGTCGCATTCACGCTGTTTTGCGCGGCGACCGCGGCGCTGACGGCGGTCATTCCGCTGGGCGCGCAAGGCGCGGAGTGGGGGAGGGCGGTTGCGCTGCTGATCGCGCCGGCGTCGGCCGCGACGGCGAACGCGGTATGCGCGAAATATCGCGGTCGCCCCCCGGAGGTTTGGGGCGCTTTTCAACTGGGGGTGACGCTGGGTCTGGCGCTGGCGTACGGAACGTTTTTCCCGCTATTCTTCGCGCCATGAACGGTTCTATCCATGTTCTCTCCTTTGATCGGGAATCCGAACTCCTGGAGCGCTTTTTGGCGTTGCCGGCACGGATTTACGCGCAGGATCCATTGGGGCCGCCCGCGAGCGCGGAGACCGAGCGTCGCGCCTTCGCGGCGGATCATCTTTTCTATGCCTATGGCTGTGAACGCAGGTTTCTCGCTTGCCGGGGAGCGCGGGACGTGGCGCGCTGCGCGGCCGTCTGGAACGGGCGGTTGATGGAGCGGGAACCCGGCGTCGGCCTGATCGGTTTCTTTGAGGCGGAGAACGATCCGGAAGCATGCGGCGCGATGCTGAAGGCGGCGTCCGATTGGTTGGCGGCGCGCGATTGCCGCCGTGTGCGCGCGCCGGTCGATCGCGACACTTGGCATCGCTACCGAGTCCGGCTCCCCGGCGGCGATCCGGATCCCATCGCGATGGAGCCGCGCAATCCCGACTATTACGCGGAGCTCTTTCGGCGCGCGGGGTTCTCGCGGGAGATGGCGTACGTCACCACGGAAGTTGCGGATACGCTTCGCATGGCGTCGCATTACGCGCCGTTCGTCGAGCGCTGTCGCCGGCGCGGCACGATCTTGCGCGGTCTCGATTTGAATCGCTACGAGGAAGAGGTCGCGCTGCTCCACCGCATATCGCTGGAAATCTTCGAGGAGAACTATGGCTACAGTCCCATCGGACCGGATGAGTTTCTGTCGCTATACCGGTCGGCACGAAATTGGGCCGATCCCGATTTTATCCGGCTGGCTTTCGATGCGGCAGGACAGCCGATCGGCTATGTTTTCGCGTTTCTCGATCCCCGCCCCGGGCATTCTCCCAGGGGACAGGCATTGAACATCAAGACCCTGGGCGTTGTGCCGCGGCGGCGCGCGCATGGCGTCGGTCCGGCGCTCGTGGGCGAGGTGTATCATGCCGCCGTTGTTCGAGGGATTGCGCGCGTTCGGCATTGTTTGATGAAAACAGACAACACCTCCGCGCGTTATGGCGAAGACCTGGGTCGAGTTGTTCGGGAATACCGTCTGTTTGAGCGGAATCTCTGAAGAGGTCGGCTCACGGTGTGCGCGCGGAGACGCGCCGCTCGGCCAGCGCGCGCGGGCGCGCTTCCGTCGCCTGCCATTGATCGCCGACGAAGGCTTGGACCAGAAAACCATGGTATTGAAACGTTCGACCGGTTGCGCGGCGTTCGCGTTCGCGGAGGCCGCGGGGAACGATATAGGAGGCGGTGACGATCCAGCGCCCCGCTTCGTCGCGCGGCGCGTCGCGCAGCCATAGGGGATTGGACGTTGTGCGCGCCCTGGTGGGCGCGGCCGCGCTCTGTCCCTCCGGCAGGTCATAGAAAACGAATTCGACGCGGGCGCGAGCGAGTTCCTCGGACCGCCACTGGGGCGTCGGCGCCACGATCGCCCGGACAATTCTCATTTCTTCATAGTCCGCGGAGGCGGGGAAACGGCGGTGCTCAATCGCCTCGAAGCGCAATTTCGAGGGCGGGGGCGCCGGCGTCGGCGGCGGCGCCGGCCGCAGGACCTCTACGGCGGTTCCCGGCGGCGGCGAAGGGGGCGTCGCCACCCGTCCGAGGCGCATCACTTCGCCGGCTGCGACGGCGTGCCAGTGCGACGAAGGTCCCAGATCGAGCAACTTCTGCCATTCGAGCAGCGCATCTCCCGGACGTCGCTGCTCCTCCAGCCAGCGCGCGTGTTCGGCCCGTGCCTCGGCGAAATCCGGACGGGTTTTCAGCAGGCGTTCGAAGGCGGCCTCCGCCTCCCGTGCGCGCCCTTCGGCAGCCAGTTTCCGTGCGGCGCTCAGCGCCTCGTCGTCCGAAAGGGACAGAGAAATACGGTCTGGGGACAGGGAATTTCTCGCATCGGAAAGATCGGATGGGCGATCTCGATCTTGTTCGAGATCGTGGCGCACCCGCTCGATATGCTCGGCATCGGTGGTTTCAATGCGCTCGGCAATGGTCTCCATGGTCCGGAATTCGGCCGTTTCCACACTCGCCTGTCGTAAAGTTGAGAGCGTCTCTCGCTCCGTTTCTCGTTCCGCAGCGGCTCGATGAGAGCGCCATTGCCGTAACATTTGGCCGCCGATATATCCGAGCGCCGCTATAAATATGCCGAGAAACGGCAGCCATAGATAATCGCGCGCCCGCCGCCGCCGGCGCGAAAAACGGAGCGCCACGGGACCTATATCAATGCGGTCGCCTTCGTGCAGCTTCGCCTCTTTTACGGTCCGGCCATTGATGCATAAGGAGGCGCCTTCTATCGCTTGGATTCGCACGGATTCGCCGTCATCTTCGAATTCGGCGTGGCGAGGCGCCATGCCTTGCTCTGCCGGCGCCCAGATTTGGCAGGATAAATCGCTGCCGGCATCGTATCGGCGACGCTCAACGATACGGCGCTTTCCTTTGTTGGGGCCATTCAGATGATCCAGACGAAACATAGTTCAACAATGATATCTGAGACGCCGATTGACGGCCGCACGATCAAATATATCCGGGTCGAAATCCTCGTAGCGCGCTCGAATTTCAGTGTATTGCGGGTGATCGGGAGCGGCTAAAAGCCGGAGCAATAAGTCGTAGCCGGGCACGCCGCCGCAGTCCTCGGGTGGAACGGAGCGGGCGCCGTCCAGACATTCCACGGCGACGAGTCCTGGCGTCGCCCCCGTCACCCGTTCCACGAGGATTTCATGCGCCCAGTCATCGCCGAAATCATAGCGATACCACAAGCGAGTTCCTTTTTTTGCCAGCCGATCCAATCGAAAATTTCGTTCGTCGAGAAGATCGCCGTTATCTTCGCCGTCAAGTAAACGTCCATAGTAGCGGCCGGCGATTCGAAAATCGTGCAGATGCATATCGTGCCAGCCCATCAGGTCTTGGAGTATCCGGTGCAGACGATCTAGCGTGCAATCGCCGGGTACACGCACTCTCCTCCAGATGGGCGGGGTGATGCCGACCAAGGTAACCTTGAGCTCAAACTGCCGCACGGGGACAGAGATATCATTATTCACGGGGACAGAGATATCATTATTCATAATTGGGGACTCTAGTTTTTATGCCATCCTAAGTCAAAAAAAAGGGACGGAGAATTTGCGTCTGTACTACAATCAAATAAAAATGAATAAGGGACGGAGAATTTGTGTCCGTGTCCGTCCGTGCGGGTCCGTATTTTGACAAGAACCCGCGAAATCGGATTCAGATCGGCGCGCGCCCGCCGATGACGGCGTCAAACGGGGCTAATTTCGGCGCCGAATAGACGAAATTCCTGCCGCGCGGGCGCACCGCGGCGTTGCTCGCTTCGTCCTCCCTGGAAAAGCGA
>CALGXT010000091.1 GCA_937935255.1 uncultured bacterium
GCTCCGGCGCTCTGCCGCCGGAGAAGTCCGAGGTCCGAACTCGGCGCTGTAGCTCCGGCGCTCCGCCGCCGGAGAAGTCCGAGGTCCGAACTCGGCGCTGTAGCTCCGGCGCTCTGCCGCCGGAGCTATTGACCGAAAACCGGCGGCGCGGCGGAACTGCATAACCCTGGAAAACATTGGGAAGCCGCTTGTCTCGCCGAAGCGCTAAGCGCGAAGGCGGGGCTTGTTCCGATGGGGTTCAAATAGAGACATCGAGGCGGGGGCATCCGCCGTCCTTTTGCCGACCGCCTGAAAAATCGGGGGAGGTCCTCTTTGAGGCGATTGCGCTGTGGATTGTTTTGAGTGGTGAGCGGAGGGGTCTGAATACGGGAAGGAGCAAAAAACTCCGCAATAGGACTGAAAAAACCTTGGTTCCCGTCTTCCCAACCGTATCGGCGGAGAGCATGCGTCGCCTGCGATAATCGAGCTGTACGGTCGAGGTGAAATCCGACCCGACCCTCCAATGGCCTGTGATGAAATTGGAGGGACGGCCTCCACGCCGTCCGTGAATTGCTCCCGCAACACCTACCCGCGTCAAGGGCTGAAGGGGCGAAAATTTCATGTTTTTGGGGGGAAGCGGCGAGAAAAACCGGTGAATGGCGCGCGGTCGTTGGGGTAAACGATTTTTCGCCTCCCGTCGCCGGCGCCTGTATTCGCCGCGCATTCCCCGCGACGCAATCGGCTCCCGCCGCCGATTTACGGCTTGATTTGCCGCCGCGAATGGCCGATTTTAGAGTTCTTTTTCGCGGGACGATTCCGACGCGATCGGCGCGGGGTTGGTCTCGCGGCCCATGAGGAGCGCGCACATGGCGGACGATCTTCAACATTTGATTGAGCGGATTCAGAAAGAGGCGATCGGCGAGGCCGAACAAAAGGCGGCCGCCCTCATCGCGCAGGCCCGCGAAAAGGCCGCCGCCACGGTGAAACAGGCGGAGGCGGAAGCGAAGGCCATTCTCGAAAAAGCCGAACGGGATTCCGAGGTGTTCGTCGAACGCGGTCGCCGCACCCTGGAACAGGCCGCCCGCGATCTATTGATCACCGTCGGGCAGGGCGTGGAAAACATTCTGCAAGACATCGTCAGTGAATCCGTGGATCAGGCGATGGATTCGAGCTTTCTGAAAGAAATGCTGCTCAAGATCGCGCAGTCCTATGTCGAGCGCGGCGGGACGGAGAATCGGATCGAGCTGTTGATTTCCGAGCGGGATCAGGATCAGGTGGTTCGGTTTTTCGCCGATCAGTACCGACAACACCTTGTGCAGGGCATTGAGATTCACACGGACACCGGCATTTTCAAGGGTTTCCGCGTCGCGATTGACGGCCGTCGCGTGGTGCACGAGTTCACCAAGCCGGCGATCGCCGAGGCCCTGTGCGCTTTTCTGCGGCCGCACCTGGCGGAGATCGTCCACCGCGCCGCGGAAGGCCGGGCCGATGAAGACGCCCATGCCGGGAAAGCGGAGAAATAAACGCCCGCGCGGAATTGGGGACTCGTCATGAGCTACGAGTACTTGGCGGCCAGCCTTCCGCTGCTCTTCTGGGGCGATCCGCCGCCGTTTTCCACGGCGGACTTCCGCGCCCGTTGCGATGGCGTGCTGACGCCGACCGATCTGGCGACGCTCGACCGCCTGCTGGCCGGGCGAATGGATCCCGATGCGCCCGGCTTCGAGGGCGCGTGGGGCGCCCGGCAGACGCAGTTGGGCAACGCCGTCGCCGCCGCCCGCGCGGCGCGCTACGGCGCCGATACGCGCGCCGTCCGTCGCCCGCATCCGGGCTGGGACGGCGCGGTCGAGAAGGTCGTCGTGGATGCCTTCGCCAAGGAATCGCCGCTCGACCGCGAACTGGAATTGGACCGCGGGCGCTGGCATCTGCTGGACGATCTGGCGCGCGGGCGTCCGTTCGGCGTCGAAACGGTGTTCGCCTTCGCGCTCAAGTTGCGGATCGCCGAGCGCTGGGCGGCGCTGACGGATGCGGCGGGTCGTGAAAAGTTCGAGGCGGCGTTGACGGGCCTTCGGCAGGCTTCCCAAGCGTGAGTGAGCAAACATGAGCGAGAACATCGGAAAAATCGTCGGGGTGAACGGCAATCTGATCACGGTGGAATTCGAAAAGCCCGTGATTCAGAACGAGGTCGCCTTCGCCCTCAGCGGCGACCTGCGGCTCAAGGCGGAGGTCATTCGCCTTCGCGGGCGGTACGCCGAATTGCAGGTGTTCGAGGACACGACGGGGCTCAAGGAGGGCGACCGCGTCGAATTCACCGGCGACCTCCTCGCCGTCGAGCTGGGGCCGGGCCTGCTGACGCAGGTGTTCGATGGGCTTCAGAATCCGTTGCCGCAACTCGCGGAACAATGCGGCTTTTTCCTGCAACGCGGCAAATATCTGGAAGCGCTCCCGCGCGACCGCGAATGGCTTTTCACGCCGAAAGTCCGCCACGGCGCGCGCGTGACCGCGGGGGAGGCGCTGGGCGCCGTGCCGGAGGGCATTTTCGAGCACCGCATCATGGTTCCTTTCGGTCTGCGCGGCGCGTGGACGGTGGAAGAGATCGCCGCGAAAGGCCCCCGCAAAGTGACGGACGTCGTCGCCCGCTTGAAGAATGAAGAGGGCGAAACGCGCGAGGCGCGCCTGATGCAGACCTGGCCGGTGAAAGTGCCGATCCGCGCGTATGCCGAGCGGCTGGCGCCGACGCAGCCGCTGACGACGAAGATTCGGATCGTGGACACGCTGTTCCCCGTGGCGCGCGGCGGCACGTATTGCATTCCGGGGCCCTTCGGCGCCGGCAAGACCGTGCTCCAGCAGCTCACCAGCCGTTACGCGGATGTGGACATCGTCATCATCGCCGCCTGCGGCGAGCGCGCGGGCGAGGTGGTGGAGACGCTGCGGGAGTTCCCGGAGTTGACCGATCCGCGCACGGGCAAAAGCCTGATGGAGCGCACGCTGATCATCTGCAACACCAGCTCGATGCCCGTCGCGGCGCGCGAGGCCTCGGTCTATACCGCGGTGACGATCGCCGAGTATTACCGCCAAATGGGGCTGCACGCGCTGCTGCTGGCCGACTCGACTTCGCGGTGGGCGCAGGCGCTGCGCGAGATGTCCGGGCGGCTCGAAGAGATTCCCGGCGAAGAGGCGTTCCCGGCCTACCTCGAATCGGTGATTGCCGCCTTCTACGAGCGCGGCGGCGTCGTGAAGCTCAAGGACGGCTCGACCGGTTCAGTCACGATCGGCGGCACGGTCAGCCCCGCCGGCGGCAACTTCGAGGAGCCGGTCACGCAGAGCACGCTGAAGGTCGTCGGCGCCTTCCACGGCCTCTCGCGCGAGCGCTCCGACCAGCGGCGCTATCCTGCGATCCATCCGCTGGAGAGCTGGAGCAAGTACGACGGCATCGTCAAACGCGAGCAGGTCGAATTCGCGCGCCGAATCCTGCGCCAGGGCAACGAGATCAGCCAGATGATGAAGGTTGTCGGCGAGGAAGGCACCTCGATCGAGGATTTCGTCGTATATCTGAAAGCGGAATACCTCGACGCGGTCTATCTCCAGCAGGACGCCTTCCATGAGGTGGACGCCGCGACGCCCGCTGAGCGCCAGCAATACGTCTTCGAGCGCATCCATAAAATACTGAAGACGCCGCTCGCGTTCGAGAACAAGGACGCCGCGCGGCGCTTCTTCCAGCGGCTCACCCAGACGACGCGCGACTGGAACCGCGTCGCGCAGGGCACGGATGAATTTCAGGCCCTCGAACAGCGAATCGAGAAGATGATCGAGGAGGCGGCGGACTATGCATAAGGTTTACACCCACGTCGAACGGATCGCCGGCAACGTGGTCACCGTGCGGGCGACGGATGTCTCCTACCGCGAGCTGGCGCAGATCGAGACGCGCTACGGGACTTCGCTGGCGCAAGTGATCCGCCTCGAGGGCGGCCGCGTGGACCTGCAGGTCTTCGCCGGCGGCCGCGGCATTTCGACCGACGCGAAGGTCCGCTTTCTGCGCCACACGATGCAGGTGCCGTTCTCGGAATCGCTCCTCGGGCGCGTTTTCACCGGCAGCGGCGCCCCGCGCGACCGCGGCCCCTCGATTCACGAGAACCTGATCCCCATCGGCGGCCCCTCCGTCAATCCGGCGCGGCGCATCATCCCGCGGCGGATGGTCCGCACCGGCATTCCGATGATTGACGTGTTCAACACGCTGGTCGAGTCGCAGAAGCTGCCGGTGTTCTCGGTCGCGGGCGAGCCCTACAACCCGCTGCTGGCGCGCATCGCGCTGCAGGCGGAGGTGGATATCATCATCCTGGGCGGCATGGGCTTGAAGCACGACGATTATCTGTTCTTCCGCGACTTGCTGGAGGAACAGGGCGCGCTTTCGCGCTCGGTGCTCTTCATCCACACCGCCGCCGATCCGACGGTCGAGTGCCTGCTGGCGCCCGACATCTCGCTGGCCGTCGCCGAGCAGTTCGCCCTCCAGGGCAAGCGGGTGCTCGTGCTGCTGACCGACATGACGAACTTTGCCGACGCGCTCAAGGAGATCGCGATCACGATGGAACAGATTCCCTCGAACCGGGGCTACCCCGGCGATCTCTACAGCCAGCTCGCCGCCCGCTACGAGAAGGCGGTGGATTTCGACACCGCCGGCTCCATCACGATTCTCGCCGTGACCACGATGCCCGGCGACGACGTCACCCACCCCGTGCCGGACAACACCGGCTATATCACCGAAGGCCAGTTCTACCTGCGCAACGGGCGCATCGAGCCCTTCGGCTCGCTCAGCCGCCTCAAACAGCTCGTCAACAGCCGCACGCGCGAAGACCACCGCGGCATCATGAACACAATGGTGCAGCTCTACGCGGCCTTCAAGGAAACGCTCGAAAAGCAATCCATGGGCTTCCGCATGAGCGCGTGGGATTCGAAGCTGTTGAAATACGGCGAGCGCTTCGAGCGGGAGATGATGGATCTGTCCGTCAACATCCCACTCGAAAAAGCTCTCGACCTCGGCTGGCGGATTCTCGCGGATTGCTTCGATCCGGAGGAGACCGGCCTGCCGACGAAACTGACGCAGAAATTCTGGCCGAAACGCGCCGACGCCGGCGCCGCCGCGTGAACAGCCGGCTATGAAAGGAAATCTCGGATCGCCGCCCGACCTCCGACCTCCGATCTCTGACTTCTGAGCTCTGACCTCCGACCATGGCCCGCATCAAACATACGAAGAACGAGCTGAAGGCGCAGCGCGACGCCCTGCGGCGTTTCGAGCGCTATCTGCCCACGCTGCTGCTCAAGAAACAGCAGCTCCAGCTCGAGATTCGCCAGATGGACGCCGCCATCGAGAAAAAGCGCGCCGAGCAGACCGCCGCGCGCGCCGCGCTCGAGCCGTGGATTCGCCTCTTCGGAGAGGACTTCCCGTGGGGCGACCATTTGCGAATCGCGGAGCGCCGCGAAGCGGTCGGCAATATCGCCGGCGTCGCCATCCCCGCGCTCGAAAAATTGGAATTCGAGCGCCGAGCGCCCGATCTGTTCGACACACCGCCGTGGGTGGATGACGGATTGGCGGCGCTGGAGAAGATGACGCGCCTGGCGATCGAACTGGAAGTCCTGGAGGAACAGCGCCGGCGGATTGCCGCGGAATTGCGCACGACGACGCAACGCGTCAACTTGTTCGAAAAGGTCAAAATCCCGGAAGCGAAGGAAAATATCCGGGTTATCCGTATTTTCCTCGGCGATCAGATGACCGCGGAGGTCGCGCGCTCGAAAATCGCGAAGGGCAAGACGACCGAAAAGGAGCGCACGGCATGATCGTGCCGATGAAAAAGGTCACGGTGCTGTGCCTGGCGAGCGCGCGCGACGCCGCGCTGGAGCACCTCCGCGCGCTGGGCGTGCTGCACCTCGAACCGATCCGCCCGCCGGAAAGCGAGGCCATCGAGACGGCGCGGAAAGAACTGACCTATGTCCGGCGCGCGCTCGAAGTGCTGCCCTCGCGCGCCTCCGCCGCGCCGTCCGGACGGCCGGCGGATGAGGTGGTCAAGGCCATTTGGAACAGCATTCACGAGCGCCAGGCAATCGAAGAGCGACTCGAAACCCTGCGGCACGAACGCCTGCGGATCGAGCCGTTTGGGAACTTCGATCCGGCGGCGGCGCGCGCGCTGGAGGCGCGGGGACTGCGCGTGCGACTCTATCAGTGCGACCCGAAGACGACGCCGACCGCGCCGGAGGGTTCGGCGCTTCGCGTGTTGAGCCGCGCGAAAGATGCGGTGTATTTTGCCGTCATCGGCCCCGCGGCGGCGCCCGCGCCCGCGGGCGCGGCGGAAGTCCGTATGCCGGAGATCGGTCTGGCGGAACTGGATCGGCGCATCGCGGAAGGCGAGGCGGCGCTGGAGAAGAACCGGCGCGCGCTGGAAGCCTTCGCGGGCGATCGCGCCGCCGTCGCGGCGCGGGCGGCGGAGGCCGAGGATCGGCTGGAGTTTCTGACGGCCGCCGCCGGGATGGGCGAAGCGGAGCGCGTGGTCTGGTTGCGCGGCTATTGTCCGGCGGAAGACGCCGCATGCATTCGCGAAAGCGCCGCCGCGGGCGGCTGGGGCGTGCTGATCGAGACGCCGAAAGAGGAGGATGCCGTTCCGACGCTGATCCGCAATCCCCGCTGGGTGCGTCCGATTCAGGCGATCTTCAAGCTGGTCGGGATTCTGCCCGGCTATCGCGAAATTGACATCAGCGCCGTCTTCCTTCTCTTTTTCAGTCTCTTCTTCGCGATGCTGGTCGGGGACGCCGGCTATGGGTTTTTGTTCCTGGGGCTGACGCTCTGGGCGCGGAAGAAGGCGAAAAAGGGCTCGAATCCGGCCATCGCGCTGATGCTGATCATGAGCGTCTGCACGATCGTCTGGGGCGCCCTCTCCGGCACGTGGTTCGGCCTGACCTGGCGGCCGGTCGTACCGGCGCTCGCGAACAACGAGACCGTCATGGGCTTGTGTTTCCTGATCGGCGCGACGCAATTGAGCATCGCCCACGTCTGGAACATCGTCCGTCAACGGCGTTCGCCGCAAGCGCTGGCGCAGGTCGGCTGGCTGGCGATCACCTGGGTGATGTACTTCGCCGCGAACGCGATGGTGTTGAACCGGCCGTTCCCGAGATTCATGCTGTGGGCGCTGGGCGGCGGCGCGCTGCTGATCGTCCTGTTCATGACGCCCGTCAAACAATTGAAGACCGAATGGTTCAACCATGTGATGCTGCCGCTCAACCTGGTCAGCAGTTTTGTGGACATCGTGTCGTACATCCGGCTCTTCGCGGTGGGCACGGCGACGGTGGCGGTGGCGCAGGCGTTCAACAATATCGCGCTCGGGGGCGGCGTCGGCGGCTTGGGCCGCGGCATCGCGGCGGCGCTGATCCTCTTCATCGGCCACGCGCTCAATGTGGTGCTGGCGGGCATGGGCGTGATCGTGCACGGCGTGCGGCTGAACACGCTCGAGTTCTCGGGGCATCTGGGGATGCAGTGGACCGGCGTTCCCTACCGTCCGTTCGCGCGGACGAGGGCGGGGAAGGAATGAACGATTGAAAGGATAAGGAGACGAAAACCATGGATACGACGGTGATGCAGGTTTTGGGGCAGGTCGGAGCGGCGGCGGCGCTGGGGCTTTCCGCGGTCGGCTCGGCGCTGGGCGCGGGCACGGCGGGCATGGCGGCGATCGGCGCGTGGAAAAAATGCTACGCGCAGAGCAAGGCCGCGCCGTTCATCCTCGTCACGTTCATTGGCGCGCCGATGTCGCAGACGATCTACGGCTTCATCCTGATGAACAACATGCTCGGCAAGATCGGCGCCGGGTCGGTCGAGAAGATCGGCCTGATGTTGGGCGCGGGCCTGCTGGGCGGCCTCGGCATCGGCGCCTCGGCCTGGTTCCAGGGCAAGGCGGGCGCGGCGGGCGCGGATGCGCTGGCCGAGACCGGCCAGGGCTTCGGCAACTACCTGATGACCCTCGGCGTCGTCGAGACCGTCGCCCTGCTCGTGATGGTCTTCACGCTGATCAATTTGTGATCGGTGCGCGGCGCGCCGCGCTCGGCACACCCTCGCGCCGCCTCGAACGGGCCAACGCTCCCTGGTTTACGCCGTCTGACTGTATCACACTTCGCGAAGTGTGATACAGTCCGGCGGCGCTTCATGCGCCGGGAATGACCGGCGAAAACGAGTGCATATCACCGCCGGGGGGCGCGATATATCCCATCTCGCCTCCCGCCGAAGCGCGTGTAAATTCA
>CALGXT010000092.1 GCA_937935255.1 uncultured bacterium
CGTCTCATAATTGTCCTGACATGCTCGCGTACGGCATCGCGGCCTCCGCCGACTGAGGCCCTGCGGTCACCGGCCGTGGGCGCGAGCTTGCTCGCGCCGCGAAGATCGAGCATGTAAAGACAATTTCGAGAGCATCAGCAATCCCATTGACCTCTTTCGAACAACGAGTTCAACCCAGGTTGGGCCTGCGAGCGGCGGCCGTTGTCTGCCGAAATCCGCGGCCGGCGGTCGCGGTTGCGGCAGCAGGGCATGGCGGGGCCCCGGCGGGCGCGGCCTTACGTCAACGGTTCCAAGCCTTGGAAAAGAATGGGCATCCGTCTTCCAAGCCTTGGAAAAAATCGGCGCGTCTTTTCCAAACCTTGGAAACCGGCGCCCTCTCTTTCCGCATTCCGCATTCCGCATTCGGAACATTCGGCATTCGGCATTTCTCTCAGTCCGTCTCGGCGTCGAGGGCGCGGTCGCTCAAGTCTATCCAGATGGTCTTGAGTTCGGTGTACTGGTCGAAGGCGTGGAGCGATTTGTCGCGGCCGCCGAAGCCGGAGAGCTTGTAGCCGCCGAACGGCGTGGTGATGTCGCCTTCGTTGTAGCAGTTGACCGAGACGGTGCCCGCCTGAAGATCGCGCGCCGCCCGCAAGGCCTTCTTGATGTTGCCGGCAAAAACGGAGGCTTGCAGCCCATAGACCGTGGCGTTGGCCATGCGAATCGCCTCGTCGTCGCTCGCGGCGGTCAATACGGCGAGCACCGGGCCGAAGATTTCGTCTCGGGCGATGGTCATATCGGGCGTGACGTTGTCAAACACGGTCGGCGGGATGTAGAGGCCGGCGCCCTCCGGGAGCGGTTCGCCGCCCAAGAGCAGCTTCGCCCCCTCCTTCTTTCCGCGTTCGATGTAGTCCATGACCTGCTTGAAGTGGGAGCAGGACACCATCGCCCCCAGCGCGTTGGCCGGATCGAGCGGATCGCCGGTGCGCCAGTCCTTGATCTTGTTCAGCACGCGCGCGAGCAGGTCTTTTTTCAGCGACTCGTGCACGATGAGAAGCGCGTTGGAGGTGCAGTTCTCGCCCATGTTCCAGAAGACGGCCTGCACGACGTATTCGGCCACCGAATCGAGTTCCGCGGCGTCGGAGAGCACGACGGCAGGATTTTTGCCGCCGCATTCGAGCGTCACGCGCTTGAGGTTGCTTTCGGCGGCATACTTCAGGAACAGCCGCCCCACCTCGGTGGAGCCGGTGAAAGAGAGCGCGTCAATATCCGGATGCGTCCCGATCGCCTTGCCGATCTCCTCGCCCGCGCCGGGCAGGACGTTGAAGACGCCGGGCGGAATGCCGGCCTCGTTCGCGAGTTCCGCCAGCCGGAGCGCCGTGAGGCTGGTCTGGCGCGCGGGTTTGACGATGACGCTGTTGCCCGCGGCGAGGGCCGGCCCGGCCTTCCACGCGAGCATCATCAGCGGAAAATTCCACGGCAGCACACAGGCGACGACGCCCGCCGGCTCGCGCACGATCAGCCCCATCGCGTCGTCCTGCAGCGGGGCGATCTGCCCGTAGAGCTTGTCCGCCGCCTCGGCGTACCAGGCGAGGCAGTGGCAAACCTCGGGCAAATCAATCGTGACGCAGTCGCGGATCGGCTTGCCGCTGTCGAGGCTCTCCATCACCTCGATCTCGCGGTGGTGGCGCTTGATCAGCTTGACCCACTGAATCATGACGTGCTTGCGATCCGCCGGCGCCAGGCGCGACCAGACGCCGCTCTCGAACGCCTGCCGCGCCTTTTTGACGGCGTAGTCCACGTCTTCTTTCCCGCACGAGGCGACGCGGGTGAGGACCCGGCCCGTGGCGGGGTTGATCGTCTCGAAGGTCTGACCGGAGCGAGCCTGGACGAACTTGCCGTTGATGAAGGCGCCCGAGGGAAAGTTCATTTCGGCGGCGGTCGCCGCGTAATCGTCGCGTGTCAGCAGCTCGCTCATGGGGCGTCTCCCTTCAACAGTTGCGCGATGGTCGTCCGCGCCGTCTCCAGCGCGTCGCGGAACTCGCGTTTCAATTCCTTTTTCATCGGCCGCAGCGGCAGACGCGCCGGCCCGCCGGGCAGCCCGGTCAGTTCGCAGCCGTACTTGACGCTCTGCACAAACTTGCCGCCGCGTTCGAGGACGGTCATCACCGGCAACAAGGCCTTCATGATGCGGCGGCCGAGGGCGAAATCGCCCTTTTCGACGCACGCGCGATACAGCGCGAGGCATTCCGGCAGCAGGAAGTTGGCCGCGGCGCAAACCCAGGCCCGCGCGCCCCAGGCGAAGAACTCCAGCGCCTGGTCGTCCGCGCCGCAGCAGAGGCGCAGGTGCGGAAACTCGCGCGCCAGCAGGTGCAACCGACCGATATCGCCGCTGCTCTCCTTGATCGCCACGAAGCCGGAGTTGCGCCCGATCCGCTCCAGAAAATCGCGGCCCATCTCGGCGCCGGACCGGGCGGGATAGTTGTAGAGCATCACGGGCAGATCGGCTTCGCGCTGCACGCGCAAGGCGTGCTGGGCGAGCTCTTTTCCGGTCGGACAGGAATACGGCGGCACGGCCAGCAGGATCGCGTTCGCCCCCGCCTCGCGCGCGGCGACCGCCAGCGCGCAGACCGACTCGGTGCGCAGGTCATTGACGCCCGCGAGCCACGGGACGCGGCCCTGGATGAGCTGGTGGGCGAAACCGAACTGTCCTACGCGCTCTTCGGGCGTCAGCGCGTAGTTCTCGCCCGTCGTGCCGCCGATCACGATGCCGTGCGCTCCGTGTTCGATCTGATATTCGATCACGCGCGCATAGGCTTCGCGGTCTATTTGATAGTCCGCCTTGAACGGCGTGATCACCGGCGTGATAATGCCTTCGAAGTCCACTGCAACGCTCGCTTCCCGCGCGGAATTCCGGCGCGACAACGGCGCCGGAAACCGCGCCGACGTATGTTGCGCCATTCGCGGCCGTTCCCACAGCGTCGAATTGCGACAATGGCATGAACCCGTTGCGTCATAAGTGTCAAACGGGGTCGCATCTATAAATATGAATATTTGAGCCGAAGCGCAAAGAGGTCAGGGGTTTGTTTGCAGATGGGATTCTATTCTTTGCGCCACCGCGCCCCAGCGCAGCCGTGTCCAGACCGGCTCCGTCGGCCTTTGCCTCAGCCGGTCTTCCGCCATAGCCGTGGTTGAGCTATTGCATCGCTTCGTTGGGATGGGCCTCCGGATTGCGCGCGATCAGGCGATAGCGGTTCGGCATCAGCGCGCAGCCGTGCACTTCCCAACCGTAGCGCCCGCTCATCTCCGCCTGCCGCGACACGAAGTCTCGATAGCCCCGCACATCCTCGCAGATGCGCTGACGGCTCTGCCCGCGCGCCGTGAGGTGATACCCGCCGTCCGTCACCAATACGCGCAAGGGCCTGCTCATCCCCCCATATCCTCTCCGCTCCATCGCCGCAATAATAATATTTATAGATGCGACCCCGCTATTGGAGGCCTCACCCCGCTATTGGAGGCCTCGACTTTTCCGAAAAGTTTTGCGATTATTTCTCTGTCCCTTTTCAAAACAAAGGAAATGACGATGAATAAATTGACTGTTCGCGATGTGAATGTGCAGGGCCGGCGGGTGCTGTGCCGGGTGGATTTCAATGTGCCGGTGAAAGAGGGCCTCGTCGCGGATGACACGCGCATCCGCGCCGCGCTGCCGACGATAAACTATCTGATCGAGCACGGCGCCGCCGTCGTCCTCATGAGCCATCTGGGCCGCCCCAAGGCCAAAGGCTTCGAGGCGAAATATACGCTCAAGCCCGCCGCCGACCGGCTCGCCGAACTGCTCGGCAAGCCCGTCCGATTCGCGCCCGATTGCGCGTCCGACGCCGCCGTTGCCGAAGCGCAGGCGCTCAAGCCCGGCGAAGTCCTCGTCGTCGAAAACACCCGATTCTACGCCGATGAAGGCAAGGCCGCCTGGCTGCCCGAAGACGCCACCGAGGATCAAAAGAAGGCCGGCAAAGCGGAAGCCAAGAAACTTCAAGCCGAACTGGCGCAGAAACTCGCGCGCCTCGGCGACGGCGAAATCTTCGTCAATGACGCCTTTGGCTCCGCCCACCGTGCGCACGCCTCCACCGCGCTCGTCTGCAAATATTACAAGAAAAACGCGGCCGGTTTCTTGATGGAGAAGGAAATCGAATATCTCGGCCGCGCCCTCGCCAACCCGGAGCGCCCGTTCATCGCGATTCTTGGCGGGGCCAAGGTGAGCGATAAGGTCAACGTCATCCAGAACCTGCTCACGAAAGTGGACGCGCTCATCATCGGCGGCGCGATGGCCTACACGTTCTATCTGGCGAAGCAGCTCCCCGTGGGCGATTCGCTGGTCGAGCCGGACAAAACGGATCTCGCGCGCGATCTGCTTGCGCAGGCCGAGCGGAAGGGTGTGAAGTTGTTGCTGCCTGTGGACCACGTCGTGGCCGACAAGTTCGACGCGGCTGCGAAGACGCAGGTGGTGGGCGAAAACGGCATCGCCGCCGGATGGCGCGCGCTGGACATCGGCCCGAAGACCGCGGAACTCTTCGCCGCGACCATTCGCACGGCCAAGACGGTTGTCTGGAACGGGCCGATGGGCTGCTTTGAGATGAAGCCCTTCGCGGCCGGCACGCTGGCGGTGGCCAAAGCGATCGCGGAAACGAAGTGCCTGAGCATCGTCGGCGGCGGCGACAGCGTCGCGGCGGTCAACCAGAGCGGACTGGCCGCGAAGATGACGCATATCAGCACCGGCGGCGGCGCGAGCCTCGAATTCCTGGAAGGCAAAGAGCTGCCGGGCGTCGCCGCGCTGACCGACCGCTGAGAGCGGCCGCCCCTCGAAAAAAATTGAACTTTTTGACCGGCCTTGAAGCGCTTTCGAGCGATGGGTTTTCGCGCCTGCGCCGCGCGCGTGTCGGCTTGCTCTCGCATGCCGCCGCCGTGGGAACCGACGGCGTCTCCGCGCTGGACCGCCTCGCGGCGACACCGGGAATTCGCGTCGCCGCCGTTTTCACCCCGGAGCACGGCTACTGGGGCGGCGGCGGCGCGGGCGAGGAAATTCGGGATGAAATCCACCCGACGCTCGGCGTGCCGCTGTTTTCGCTGTATGGCGGACGCCGCGCGCCGACGCCGGAGCAGTGGCGCGGCCTGGATGCGCTCCTTGTCGATCTGCAGGACCTCGGCGTCCGCTGCTATACGTATGTCTCCACCCTCCGCGACATTCTCGAATCCGCCGCCGCCGCCGGCAAGCCGGTGATCGTCGCGGATCGTCCCTGTCCCCTCGCCGCGGTGACGGACGGTCCGATGCTCGATCCCGCGCTCGAAAGCTTTATCGGCCACATCCCCGCGCCGCTCGTTTATGGGATGACGATCGGCGAGACGGCTCGCTGGCTGAAGGCGACCCTGCGTCTCGATCTGGATTTGACCGTAATCCCGATGCGCGGTTACGTCGCCGACGGGCGCCGCCCCGAGATGATGCCCTGGATTCCACCCTCGCCCGGCATCCGCGCCTGGGAGAGCGCGTGGGGATATCCGGTTGGCGTTTTTTCGGAGGCGCTTCCGTTCTTATTTGTGGATCGCGGCGGTCCTCTTTCGTTTCAAGTCATCGCCGTGCGCGAGCCCGAGGCTTTTTCCAAGCCTTGGAAATGCGCGGGACAAAAAGTTCCAAGCCTTGGAAAAAAAGCGCCGTCGCTTTTCCAAGCCATGGAAAACGGGCCCCTCTGGCCCGCGCTCCGACGTCTTCGTTTGCCGGGCGCGTCGCTTCATTTTCACCGTTATCGTTCGGAAGGCGAATGGCGCTTGGGCGCGCGGATGCACATCCGGGATTCCACCCTGTGGCGTCCCGCCGCGGCCGCCGTCGCGGTGATCGACGCGCTGCAACGGGCCTTCGGCGCCGACGCTCTATGGAATGCGCCCGGCGCTCGACCGGATTTCTTCGACCGACTTTTCGGCGACGCCGCCGTTCGAAAAAACTTGCAGGCCGGTCGGACGGGCGGCGCGACGGTCTGCGCATGGCGCACGGCTGCGCGGCGCGCATTCGAGTCGGCGCGTGAGCGCGAACTGTTGTATCCGCGTCCCCGTCGTTTTTCGCTTTGACAGGGCCGGAGCGTTTTGGTACTGTCGCGGGCCATTTCTTCGGGACAATCCCGATAATCGCTTGAAGGAGCGTGCGCGCACATATGAATAACTGGCAAAACCTGCTCTATCTCGCGCTGGGCTGCGGCGCCTATGCGCTGTTCTTCGCGTTCAGCAAGGCCTCCTGGATCACCCGTCAGGACGCCGGCACCGACCGCATGAAGGAGATCGGCGCGGCGGTGCGCGAGGGCGCGATGGCGTTCCTCTCCCGCGAATACAAAGCCCTCTCCGTCGTCGTCATCATCGTCGCCGCGGTGCTCGCGTTGATCAACCAAGGCCCGGTGCGCTGGGTGGCCGCCGCGTTTGTTGTCGGCGCGTTCTGTTCGGCGCTGGCGGGCTTTTTCGGCATGCGCGTGGCGACCGCCGCCAACATGCGCACGACCAACGCCGGCCGCACGGGCCTGGCTTCCGCGCTGCGGGTCGCGTTTTCGGGCGGCGCGGTCATGGGCATGTGCGTGGTCGGCCTCGGTCTGCTGGGCCTCTCGGCGGTCACCTTCGCGGTGCTGAGCGTGTTCGGCGCGGATGTCGAAACGCTGAAGAAGATCGGCCTGCCGATCGTCTCCGGTTTCTCAATGGGCGCCAGCTCGATCGCGCTCTTCGCCCGCGTCGGCGGCGGTATTTACACGAAGGCCGCGGACGTCGGCGCCGACCTGGTGGGCAAAGTCGAGGCGGGCATCCCCGAAGACGATCCCCGCAACCCTGCGGTGATCGCGGATAACGTCGGCGACAACGTCGGCGACGTCGCCGGCATGGGCGCCGACCTGTTCGAGTCGTATGTGGGCGCGATTGTCGCGGCGATGGTCCTCGGCGCTACCGCCTCCATGGGGGCCGGCGGCGTTGAAGTGGGCCTGAAACTGGTCACCCTGCCGCTCGTGCTCGCCGGCATCGGCATTCTCGTTTCGGCGGCGGGTTCCTTCTTCGTCCGCACGAAGGAGGGCGGCAATCCGCAGGCGGCCCTGAACATGGGCACGATCGGCGCGGGCGTGATTATGGCGGTGGTGTCGTGGTGGATCGTGAAGAAGCTCGCGCCCGCGACCTTTGTCCTGGGCGAGACCACCTATACCGCCGGCGGCGTCTACAGCGCGACGATCATCGGTTTGGTGGCGGGTGTGATCATCGGTCTGCTGGCGGAGTACTACACCGCCGAAGGCAAAACGCCCTCAAACAAGATTGCCGACGCATCTCAAACCGGCCCGGCGACGAACATCATCGCCGGTCTCGGCACCGGCATGATCTCGACGGCGCTGCCGGTGCTCGTGCTGGCGGCGGCCATCATCGCGGCTTACAAACTGGCCGGACTGTACGGCATCGCCATCGGCGGGCTCGGCATGCTGGCGACCACCGGCATTCAGCTCGCCGTAGACGCCTATGGCCCCATCGCCGACAACGCCGGCGGCCTGGCGGAAATGGCCGGACTCCCCAAGGAAGTTCGGCAGCGGACCGACAAGCTCGACGCGGTCGGCAATACCACCGCCGCCATCGGCAAGGGCTTTGCCATCGGCTCGGCGGCGCTCACGGCGTTGGCGCTCTTTGCGGCGTTCCGCGAAACGGTGGGACTCGCCAATATTGACGTCGCCAACGCTTCGGTCATGGCGGGTCTTTTGATCGGCGCGATGATGCCGTTCCTTTTCTCGGCGTTTGCGATGAACGCGGTCGGCCAGGCCGCTTTCGCCATGGTCGAGGAAGTTCGCCGTCAATTCAAGAGCATCCCCGGATTGCTGGAAGGCAAAGAGGGCGTCCGGGCCGATTACGCGCGGTGCGTGGATATTTCGACGGCAGCGGCGATCAAGAAAATGACGTTGCCCGCCATGCTGGGCGTGGTGACCCCGGTAGCCATCGGTTTCGTTTTCGGCAAGGAAATGCTCGGCGGCCTGCTCGCGGGCGTGACGGCCTCCGGCGTACTGATGGCGCTCTTCATGTCGAACGCCGGCGGCGCGTGGGACAACGCGAAGAAGCACATTGAGGCCGGCACGCACGGCGGCAAAGGATCGCCGGCGCACAAGGCAGCGGTGATCGGCGATACGGTCGGCGACCCGTTCAAAGACACCGCCGGCCCCTCGCTGAACATCCTCATGAAGCTGATGAGCGTTGTCGCCCTTGTCATCGCGCCGGTGCTGGCGCGCTCGACGCCGCTGCTGGAAAAATTCCTGAAATAACGATCGGATTAGGCGAATTCGCTGTAAATCTCGTCCGGAAAACCCCCGCGGACTACCCTCCGCGGGGGTTTTCGTTGCCGGGGGAAATACCAGGGGACAGACATTTAGCGCCTTGGGGACAGGCAAACAGCGGGGCGCCTTGGGGACAGGCAATAGAAAACAAATGCAGCAGGCGCTGTTCGGCAGGAGCCACGCCTTATTTTCGATTCCTGGCCCGCTCCATTGCCTACGGCAAAAAATCCAATCGTTATCATGCAATGACTTACAAACTCATCTCTGTCCCTGTCCGGCGATCGGACACAAATTTGAGACTGGCGCGCGCGTGGGCCGAACGCCGGGGAGGGTCGCAGGTCGTTCCGCATTCCGTAACACCGATGCTTTGGGGACAGGGAACTTACTCAAAATGACGAACGGGAAGAATCCTTTCGAGCGCGGGATTCGAACCGGGGATGAGGCGAGCCTAACGCATTCGTTTATGGCGCGCTTTTCAGAGGTTCCTTCAAACTACGAAAAGGACGAATTTCTCGAAAACCGTGGCTACTACGACCCATCCGTGCGACCTGCGTTTAATCTTCTCTTGCCTGTAACTCCATCCCCGCATATGCTGTATTGCGTTGATAGCAAACGTTTTATAAATAGGTTTTCGTAAACTTCGTATTCTCTGTCCCTAGTATGCTGTAAACTTCGTATTCTCTGTCCCTGGTATGCTCCTTGTAAGCTCTCCCCAGCGGGGGTTTCTGCCCGAAGCCTCGGCCCGGCGCGGCGGGATCTTGCCGGTCAAACTTCTCTGTCCCCAAATGCAACTTCTCTGCCAACTTCTCTGTCCCCATGTAAACTTCGGCG
>CALGXT010000093.1 GCA_937935255.1 uncultured bacterium
GAGATCGAGATCGAAGCGGTCCGCGTCCCACGACGCGACCGGATCCCATCCGGCGTGCGCGCGGAACGCCTCCGCCACGGGGATCACGCGCCACGGCGCATCGAGCCAGCCCGGCGACGGCGCGCCGGCGGCGGCCGCCGCCGCGCCGGCCGATTGCACCAGTCCTTGCGCGTCGCGCAAAATGTCTTCGCAATCGGCGTTCGCGCGGTACCACTCGAGCATCGTGTATTCGGGGTGATGTCGCGCGCCGCGCTCGCCGCGCCGAAAGCAGGGGCCGATCTGGTAGATGCGCGAATAGCCCGCCGCGAGCAGCCGCTTCATGTGCAGCTCGGGCGAGGTGCGCAAGAAAAGCGCGCCGGAGGGCTCCGCGTCAATGTGCGCCTCCAGCGCGGGGGCGCGCAAACGGACCGGGGTCTCGACTTCGAGAAAACCCTGTTGGTCGAAGAAGGCTCGTAGCGCGCGCAGGATTCGCGCGCGGACTTCGAGCGCCGGCCGCTTGCGGCGCAAGGCATCGAGTTCCGCGTTCACGGCGGCGGGGCGACGCGCAGCCGGCGATCAGCCCTTGCTGACGCGATCGGTGTATTCGCCGGTTCGAGTGTCAATGCGGACCCAGTCGCCTTGGTTGATGAAAAGCGGCACGCGCAATTCGTAGCCGGAGTCAATTTTCGCCGGCTTGGTGACGTTGGTGGCGGTGTCGCCGCGCACGCCCGGCTCGGTCTCGACGATCTGTTTCTCGACGAACGGCTTCACGAACTCGACGCCGATCACGCGCCCGTTGTGGAACAGCAGGCTGACCTCGACATCGTCCACAAGGAAGTAGCGCGCGTCGCCCAGCGTTTCATCGCTCAACGCGAACTCTTCGAACGTCTTGGGGTCGCTGAACACGTGATTATGGCCGTCGTGGTAGGAATAGCGGACGGTGCGCTGCTCCAGGTCCGGCTTGCCGATCTGATCCACCTCGCGGAAGGTGCGGTCCTGCGTGGTCTGGGTGATGAGGTTCTTGATCCGGCACTTGTACATCGCCTGGCCTTTGCCGGGCTTGACGAAGTTGTACTCGGTGATCTCGAACGGCACGCCGTCGAGCTCGATTTTCAATCCCTTGCGCAAATCCGAAGCTGTGTACATAGGCCCGTCCCTCTGCGGCATCCGCCGGCGCTTTCGCCCTTCGAGCGGCGCGGCGGGCGGCGAATATGCCCGGTTTCAGCGCACCGCGCAATGAAAAATCGAATCGCGCAGAGGGCCGCGGATCAGAGGGTTTACAGCGCCCCGATCATTCGCGCGGCGGTCATCGCGCCGCCGAGGACGACCAGCGGCAGGCCCGTGCCGGGCGTCGTGCCGGCGCCGACGTAGTAGAGGCCGCGAATGCGGCGGTCATAGTTCCGCGCGCGGAACGGGCCGAGCTGAAAGAGCGAGTGCGCCGCGCCGAAGGCCGAGCCGTCATACAACCCGAAGCGGTCGCGCCAGTCTTCCGGCGTGAAAACCTCCTCCACGCGAATGCGGGCGGGATCGAGCCGCGCGCCGTGCCGCGCGAGCCGCGCAAAAATATAGGCGCGGGTCTTCGCGACCGTTGCGGGCCAATCCGTCGGCCCGAGCCGCGAGAGCGTCGGCGTCGGGACGAGCGCAAACAGCGTGGTGTCGCCCGGCGGCGCGAGATCGGGATCGGTCGCGGAGGGCACGCTGATGTAAAACGCGGGCTCGTCCGAAAGCCGTCCGCGGCGCAGCAGGTCGTCGTACACGGCGCGGACATCGTCGGGGAGAAAAATGGTGTGGTGGCCCAGGCCGGCGACCTGGCCCCGAACGCCCCAATAGAACGTGACGACGCCGGGCGTCATGCGCTGCGCGCGCGCGGCGCGGGCGCGTTCGGCCGCGCCGGACGTGTCCGGCGAAATCAAAGAGGTCCACGTTGTCGGGACATCCACATTGGAAACAACCGCATCGGCCGGCTCGAAGCCGCCTTCCATCAATTCCACGCCGCGCGCCGCGCCGTTTTCCACGCGGATGCGCGCCACCGGGGCGCCGCAACGGATTTCGACGCCCAGTTCGGTCGCCAATCGCGCCAGCGCGTCGGCCAGCGCGGCGATGCCGCCCTTCGGCAGCCAGAGTCCATAGGCGATTTCGCCGTACGGCAGAATCGTGAAGAGGCCCGGCAGCGTCCAAGGCGAGCCGCCCAGATACATCGCGTAGGCGCCGAACGCCTCGCGGATGCGCGGATTCCGAAAGAATCGGCGGAGTTCCTTCTCGACCGAATGCCACACCGCCGTCGCCGCCATCTCCCGCGGCGAAAGCGCGCCGAACCAGCGCAGCGGGTTGTCCTGGTTTTGGCGGACGAGTTTTTGGAACGAGAAATTGTACTTGAACTCGGCGTCGCGCAAAAAAGCGAACAGCCCCGGCCCGACGCCTGGTTCGAGCCGCTCCAGCTCGGCCCGCAGGCGGCGAATGTCGCTGGAGAGCTCCAATTCCGTCCCGTCTGCCCAGCGGAATCGGATCGAGGGGTCCACCGGCAGGAGCGTGACGTAATCGCGCAGTTCGCGACCGGCGGCGCGGAACAGCTCCTCGAAAACCCACGGATAGTTCAAAAGCGAAGGGCCGGTGTCGAAGCGATGCCCCTCGCGCTCGATCCGGTTCGCCCGCCCGCCGGCGTGCGCGTTCGCCTCGAAAATACGGACGCGCCAGCCGGCGAGGCGCAGATGGATGGCGCACGAAAGACCCCCGAAACCGGCGCCGATGACGATCGCGGACTGGCCGCCGGCGCTCTCGGCGGGCGGTTTTCCAAGGGTTGGAAGATCGGGTGCCATAGTTTTCCAAGCCTTGGAAAACCGCCGAGGCGGCGGCGCGTTCAAAACGTCTTGTAGCCGAGGCCGACCACGAGCGCGAGGTCGTTCTTTTCCCGTCCCGCCGCCGGGTCGGTGTCGTGCGCGTGCTGCAGCACGGCGCGCAGGCTGAAGCGCGCATTGATGGCCGCCTCTACCCCCAGCTCCGCCTTGGAAAGAAACCGGCCCAGATCGTCCGCTTGCGGAAGGATTTCGACCGACTGCCAGAGCTTGGCGGTCGCGCTCAAAACTTGCGTGAAGCGCTCGGCGAAGCGAAGGGCAAGAAAGTCGTCGCGCGCGCCGCCGGTTTTCTCCCAGACATACGAGGCGCCGCCTTCGAACGAAAGCGTCGTCTTCTCGGTTTTGATCGCCTGGAAGCCCGCGCCGGGGCCCAGGGTGCTGCGGTAGTCCACATCCGCGATCTCGTCGCGCGCAACGGCGGCGTCGAGATAGGCGAAGGTCCGCTCGCTCAGGGTCTTGCGAACGTTGGCGAAGAGCCGGGTGTTATCCACCGTGGTTTCCCGGTTCCCGGCGGTTTCCGCCTCGCCATAGTTGGCCTCCACGCCGGCGCGGATCGCGCCGAGCTGGGGCTTCTCGCCTTCCACGCTCAACGCTCCATTGAAGGTCAGCGTTTCGCTGTTGCCTCGGGTCAGCGAAAGACCCGCGCTCGCGCCGGTCTTCCAAGCGGACTTTTCGGGTTCCTGCCCGAACGCCGCGGCGGCGAGCGCCGCCAGACCGAGAACCGAGAACCGAACGGACGCGATATTCATCTTGCGGAACTCTCCCTCCGATTGTTCGTTTTTCGTTCGAGCGGGAAATATCTCCGATTTCCGTGAAAAAACAAGTCGGCGGGACGGCGCCGGCGGGCGCGCCACTGCGGAGTTGAACCCCCCTGCGGCCTGTGACATGCTGAATTGGAGGGCGCGCGAGGGCGATTCCATGGGCCGGATGCCGGTCGCGCCTCGATGGAGCATGGCGGCCGCGTATGTGGCGATTTATCGTCAACCGGGAAACGGTCGAAACCGAGCGCCCGCTGCCCGACAGCGCCCCGAAGGAGCGGCGGGCCGCGCTGATCGAGGCGGGCGTCGCGCCGGCCTATTTCGCGGAGATCGCCCGCCGATTGCGGGAAATTGCCCCCGCGGCGGCGTCGCCCGCCCCCGCGGCCGCGGCGGCGCCCGTGGGCGGCGGGACGGACCTGTTCGTCCAGCGCGCGGAATCGCTCGCGGAGATGCCGCTGCGCTTTCTATTGCGCGATCCGGCGCTGCGCGGCGTCCGCCGCGAAAACGCGACGTGGATCGTCGGCGGCGCGACGACGGCGGAGGAATTGGCGCGCGCCCGCGATCTGGCCGAGTCCATCCCCGGCTGGACCGAGGCGTTCCCGCTGATCTCCTCATGGCCGGTTCGGGAGCGGGCGACTGTGGCGGGCAACCTCGTCAACGCCTCGCCGATCGGCGACCTGACGATCCTCCTCCTGGCGCTCGACGCGGAGGTTGTCCTGCGCGGGCCGGCGGGCGAGCGCGCGCTGCCGCTGCGGGCGTTCTATCGGGGCTACAAACAACTCCACCGCGCGCCCGACGAGCTGGTCGCGGCGATTCGGTTTCGGCAACCGCCGCCGGGGTCGCGTTTCCACTTCGAGAAAGTTTCGCGGCGCGAGCATCTCGATATCGCGGCGGTGAACAGCGCGGCGCTGTTCGAGATGGAGGGACGAAAAAATTCGGCGGAGTTTTCTTTCCGCCGGCGGCGTGGCCCCGATTCCGCTGCGGCTGGCCGCCGCGGAGGCGGCGCTGGCGGGACGCGCGGCGGACGCCGAGGCGCTGCTGGCCGCGCAGACAGCGGCCGAGGGCGAAATCGCGCCGATCGGCGACGTCCGCGGCTCGGCCGCCTGCAAGCGCGCGCTCCTCCGCGCCCTGCTCGCCGCGCACTTCGAGGCGGCGTTCGGAATCGAAGCCGACGCCGGCGAAACGCCCCCGAGGGAATTGAACCGCGCTTGAGGAAAGATATTACGGGGCCGGCGAGATTATATGGACACTTTCAGTTCCCAAAAGCGTTCGTGGATCATGGCGCAGGTGAAGTCCGCCGGAAATCGCTCGACGGAAACCCGTCTCGTCTCCGTATTTCGCGAACACGCCATTACGGGATGGCGACGCGGGTATCCTCTGCATGGAAAACCCGATTTCGTGTTTCCAAGGGCGCGGGTGGCTGTGTTCGTTGACGGTTGCTTCTGGCACGGCCACCCCACGAAGTGCCGCATGCCGAAGGTGAATCGCGCGTATTGGGAATGCAAGATTGCCCGCAACGTGGAGAGAGACCGCCGCGTCTCGCGCGCCCTGCGAGAAAAGGGTTGGAAAGTCATTAGAATTTGGGAAGATTCCATTAGAAAACCATCAACGATTGCCCGTTTGCGGAAAGCGCTAAAATGAACGAAGAAAAAACCGTCGCTGAATTTTTTGCCGGAATAGGTCTCATGCGTATGGGACTTGAACAAGCCGGTTGGAAAGTCGTTTGGGCCAACGACATAGACGAAGACAAGATGAAGATGTATCGCGGGCACTACGCCGATGACCAAGCCTCTTTTCATCTCGGCGACGTTCACGCGCTCTCGCCGGACGAAATTCCAACGGTCGAGCTAGCGACAGCTTCCTTCCCGTGCAATGACCTTTCACTGGCGGGCGCTCGCCGCGGACTGGCCGGGCAACAGTCCGGCGCTTTCTGGGGTTTCGTGCGTGCGATCAAAGGCATGGGGCGTCGCAAACCGCCTTTGATCATGCTCGAAAACGTTCCGGGTTTTTTGACATCCCACGAGGGGCAGGATTTTCAGGACGCATGTATAGCGCTGAACGACCTCGGTTACGCGGTTGATGCTTTCATGATTGACGCGGCTTTTTTTGTGCCGCAAAGCAGAGTTCGGCTGTTCTTGATCGGCAAGCGCGAAACGCGCAATCCCATGCGCGTGGAAGAAACACCTTCCTTTTATGAATCGCAATGTCGGCCCCGCGCTCTCGCCGATTTCATTCTCTGTCACCCGGACATTCGATGGGCGCTGCTGAACCTTCCCCGCATCCCCAAGAGAAAGACGGTCTTGGCCGACATTCTTGAGGACCTCCCTGCGAACTCCGCCTATTGGTGGAGCAAGGACCGTGCGGAATACCTGCTCAATCAGATGAGCGAAAGGCATCGAGCAATCGCGGATAAGATGATTTCCGGCAAGAAGACTACGTACGCCACCGTGTTCCGTCGCGTCAGACATGGCCGATCGATGGCGGAGTTGCGGACAGATGATATCGCGGGGTGTTTGCGCACTCCGCGCGGAGGAAGCGGCCGACAGATTCTCTTTGCCGCCGGGAGAGGCGGTTACGCCGTGCGTCTCTTGACGCCAAGAGAATGCGCCCGCCTGATGGGCGCCGACGACTTCAAGATCACGGTCCCGCTCAACCAGGCGCTTTTCGGCTTTGGCGACGCTGTTTGCGTGCCGGTCATTCGATGGATCGCTGAAAACTACCTGACGCCCACATGGGAGCAACTGTATGACAGAGGGCGAAAAGAAGAATGCTACGTCAAAGCAATTTGAAGCGCTTGGACTGCCGGAAGATATCGCCGCTATCCGAGCGGAAATCCGAAAGTTCTTCGCGAAGAGGGACGAGTCGGGGACGCGGATCGGCAGCTACAAACACGGGGTCTATGCCTTCTACGACTATGACGAGGAACCGATTTACGTCGGGCAGACAAAGGAGAAGTTAAGCGGAAGGGTAAGCAGACACCTTACGAATCAAAGGACGGACGCTGTCGCGATGAATGTCCTCGATCCGTTCGAGGTCGCGTATATCGAGGTCTGGCCGCTCGACGCCGAAGCGCGCGGCCTTGGTAAAAAGGAAACGAAAGCGCTTCTTGACCGGGCGGAATACACGGTTTTCCAAAAAGTGCTCCGGGAGTCGGCGCTGGGCGCAATTCTGAACGAGAAGGAAATTGCGCCGAGA
This sequence comes from uncultured bacterium, assembly GCA_937935255.1. GTDB lineage: Bacteria > Verrucomicrobiota > Kiritimatiellia > PWTM01 > PWTM01 > CALGXT01. Next base: position 6,785 of record CALGXT010000093.1, read on the forward strand.
AGCGAAATTGCCTTGCCGATCTCGCACAAGCAACGGATCGTCCCCGATTCGATCTACCGGGCGCGAAAGCATCCCGACGTTCGCATTGCCCGCCGCGCCATCACCATCGCAAACCTCGCCCGCGTCATCAGTGAGCGCGATGTTTCCGACGGTCTCCGCCGCACCCTCCTGACTCAAGCGCGCCGCCTTGAAAGACTTGCGGCTCATCGCATGCAGGAATTGGGAATTGCGCCGGATTTCAAAAAGACGACCTAGAAAGCTCGAAAAAAATTGCGCCATTATTACGGCCCGCCCGCGAGCAGGCGACCCAAGGGCTCGACATGAGAATATGCGACATGAGCTCGTTTCGAATCGCGGTCGCCGCAACTCTGTTTTGGGGCGCGGCGGCGATCGCGGCGGGCGGGCCCGCGGCCGCCGGAAAGGGCGGGAAGGAGAGTTCGAGCATGAAAATATTCGAGCAGTGGTTCACGATCGGCGCGGCGATTCCCGACGGCCATCTGAACGCGGCGGAGCGGGAACTGCTGCTGCGCCATTTCAGCGCCGTCACCCCCGAAAACTGCATGAAGCCCGCCCGCATCCAGCCCGCGGAGGGACGTTTCACGTTCGGCCCCGCCGACGCCTTCGTCGAGTGGGCCCTCGCCCAGGGCTTGACCGTCAACGGGCACACCCTGATCTGGCATCAACAATGTCCGGATTGGTTCTTCAAGGACGGCGATCGGCCCGCCGGAAGGGATCTGGTTTTGGAGCGTATGCGAAACCACATTCGCGCGCTCGTAGGACGGTACGCCGGCCGGGTGAAAAGCTGGGACGTGGTGAACGAGGCCGTATCCGATGATGCGGACTATTTGCACCGGAGTCCGTGGCTGGAGCGGATCGGCGAGGATTTTATCGCCGAAGCCTTTCTCGCCGCCCACGCCGCCGACCCCAGGGCCGAACTGTATTACAACGACTACGGCATCGAACGGAAGGTGAAGCGCGAGAAGACGTTGCGGCTGATTCGCGATCTGAAACGGCGCGGCGTCCCGATTCACGGCGTCGGCATCCAGGGGCACTGGCTGCTCGATCGGATTCCCTATGATGAAATCGAAACGGCGATCGTCGCCTTTCACGCCGAGGGCCTGAAGGTGATGATCACCGAACTCGACATTGATGTGGTTCCTCGCAAGAAAAGCGGCGCCGATGTCGGCGCGCGGGAGGCGGGCGAAGAGGACCCCTACGCCCATGGATTGCCCGACGCCGTTCAGCAACGGCTGGCGGAGCAATACGCGAAATTGTTCGCGCTGTTCGTCAAACACCGCGACAAGATCGCGCGGGTGACCTTTTGGGGTCTGCACGACGGGCGAAGCTGGCTGAACCACTGGCCGCGCCGCCGCACCAATCACCCGATGCTCTGGGATCGCAACCTTCAGCCCAAACCGGCTTACCACGCGGTCATCGGCGTGGGGATGGAAAAATAGGGCGGCGTGGGGACAGAGAGCTAGTCCGCGTTTCACCGCGGAGGCGCGGAGAAAGAGAAGTTGACATTTTATTCAAGGTTGATTTTTTCAGGGCTTGGACAATGGCGCACGCAACATACCACATAGACTTTTGGTGAGGTGAAAATGATGATGCGATCCATAAGAATACCGGCGGCGATAGTTCTTATGCTTTCGTGCTTGTCGAATACTTTGAGAGCCCAGGATATTATTTTGAGCGATTTCAATTCGAAGGGTCTTGCATTCACCTACGGATCATGGAACCAGAGCGGAACGCTCGTTATCGGTTCTTCCTATTTGACGGTTCAAAGCCCGGCGACCCCGCAAGGGGGCGGCGGAGAGAACCTGAGCAGCTTGAGTCTTAACCCGGCAAACTATCAAGTTTCGCTCACGGCCAAAGTCGGACCCAATAACCAAGCGGATTACATCAACGTCGTTTTGCTGGACCAGGATGACGCGGGATATGAAGGATATGTGTATTTCTTTCCCGTCAGCAATTTCAACTCCACGGCCTTCACAACGGCGCATGTGCCTCTGTTATCCTGGGGTTGTTTGAATAATCCTCAAGACAGCGCCCTGAATTTCGATACGGGCGGCAAGGGGTTGATCGGCTGGCAGATTCAGGGCAATTACGCCAATAACACCGATACATTCAATTACGAGATTGACCATTTGCAACGGACCCTGATCCCTGAACCCGGCTTTCTCGGCCTGGCGGTCGGAGGGGTCGGCAGCTTTCTTCTCCTGCGCCTTGTGAGAAGGCGATAACGAGTAAATCCTCTGGATTTCGCGCGCTTGACTATCGCCACTAAGTTTGCCGCCGTGCGCAACGGCGCGGCGGGAGCGGGGGCGGCATGACGCGGTTCGTCTTTCTGGCCGACACGCACGTCGGCGCGCGGCCGATGGGCTATCAGCAACAGCCCGGCCATCCGGCACGGCTGCCGGAATTGCTGAACGCGCTCCGCGAACGCATCGCCGCGGAAGGCGGCGCGGACTTCGTCCTGCATGGCGGCGACCTGACGGACGCCGCCACGGAGGAAAACATCGGGGCGGCGGCCGCCGCTTTCGCCGCGCTCGGCGTCCCCGTTCGGCTCTGCCTCGGCAACCACGATTTGACGGCGCCGGACGCCGCGGAGTTGTGGCGAAAAAACGCGCCGGAATTCTTTGCGGGAGGCCGGCCGGAATACACGATCCTTACGCCCGATATTGCGGTGCACGTCGCTCCGAATCACTGGTGCGAACAACCGTATTTTTGGAAAGACCGGCAGCGCGAGCATTTTTCGGAGGATCAATTGGCCTGGCTGCGGTCGGAGCTGCGGCGGCGGCCCGATCTCCCCCACACACTGGTCGCGCACAGCCCGGTGTTCGGCCTGCCGCCGGAGCAGACGGGACTCGATGCGCCGCTGCACGCGCCCGGCGTGGAATTTGCGGAAACGGTCTTCGCCCTGGCGGACGAATTTCCCCAACTCCGCCTCGTCCTGGGCGCGCACAACCACATGAACTCCCGCGTGGAGCGGCGCGGCGTTCAGTATGTCACCGTGAGCTCGTTCGTGGAGACGCCCTTCGAGGTCAAGTGGATCGAAGTCTCATCCGCGCGCCTCGCGATGCGAACGCTGCGGCTGGGGACGACGGAAAGCCCCGGCGAGTACCGGCCGGACCACGCCTACGCGCAGGGGCGCGACCAGGACCGGGCGTTGGAGACGCGCCTTCCGTAGCGCATGACCGGTAGATGCGCCGAGCGTGTTTGGCCCTTTATTGAAGCAGGCCGAGCCGCTCTTCGGGAGGCGCGAGAACCATGGATGCGGGCGCATCGGCGAAAGGGTGGCGATTGGAGCGTTGACGAAAGGCCGATCCCTCCGGGAGCGATTCGCCGCCGGCGCCATGGCCTGGAGTCTTCCCCATGTCCCCTCGATTTTATTTCGCCTCTAAAACGCTCGACGGATTTTGCTTTTCGTCGTTTTCATGCCGCGCTCGGCGCATATACTGCGGTCATGCGCAGCGCCGATCTGAACGACACCGCGGCCGGCGATCGCTACGAGGGCTGGCGGCGCGCCCTGCGGGTCGCGCTGAATCAGGAATGGCCGCAATTGGCGCGGCTGCGCCGCCGATGGCGCCGGTTGGATTCGCGGCCCATCCCGCCGCGCGCGGCGGGACCCGCGCCCGCGGTGGTCGCGACCGTCGCCGCCGACGGCGGCGAGAACCGGCTCATCCTCGACCCGATGCGCATCCAGGTCGTCCGCGTCGCCGACAGCGAAGGCGTCGTGTATTTCGAGGAGTGCATCCCGCACTCGCTCGAAGCGCCCGACGTGCTCCGCTTTTTCTTCCAGTCCAACGCGCGGGTGCAGCGACTGGTCGCCTATCTCGACCTGACGTGGAAGGATCTGCTGCCGCAAAACGAGTATCAGACGGCGCACCTGCTCGCGATGCTGCGCGAGTTCCTCGAGTGGGCGGCGATCCTGCGCCTCGCGTGCGGGCGTGGTCCGCGGTTAATCCTGCGGGACGGGTTGTTGCGATCGGTTCTACTGCCAACACCGGTCTTCGAGGCCTTTCGGCGCCGACTCGAAGAGGCGGTTCGGAAGAATCGCCACCGGCTGGCGGGCGTCGCCAAGCGCTCCTCCGTGATCGGCTATCTCTCGATGGCCTTTGCGCTCGAGGAATCGTTCCCGAAATCGGAGCCGCGCTACGCGCGCATCCCGCCGGACGTGGAGCGCGCGGCCGGCCCCGCGGCCTATCGGTGGGGCGCCGAGCGGGCGATGGGCGAACTGTACGCGGCGCGGCTCGATGTCGGCGCCGAATCGCCGATCCTGCCGGTGGACATCGCCGCGGTGTGCGCCGCGGAGGCGCCGGCGATTCTGCGGCAGCTCGCCGACGACGCGCGCGGCTCGTTCCCGCGCCGCGGCTACCCGATGGCGTTGATGCTCGCCCATGAGCGCGCCTGTCTCTCGCGCATCGAGACGGAGGCGCTGCAGGCGATCTTTCTCGAGGAGATGGCCCGCCTGGACGAGGACGCGACCGCGGCGGCCCGTGACGCGCTGATCGAGGGCCGCGAGTTTTGGGAGGAGGCTGGCGAGTGAACTCGACGTTGTTCAAGGGCGAGGCTATCGGGCTGCTCAAGGGCTTTTCGCATGAGGCGGGCCGGATCGAGGTGGAAGTCGTCGTACCCGACTCCGGCGGTCGGTTGCCGGGCTTCGGCGAAATCCTTTTGATTGAGAACGGGACCGGCGCGGCGATCGTCGGGCGCGTCAGCCGCTATCAGGCCGCGGGCCGGCTCGTGGGCGACGCGGGCGACGCCTGGCTGGCGGACCTGTCGCGCGCGCGGGAGAGCCCGCCCGCCGCGGTGGTGACGCGCCTGCTGCGCTACAATCTCAAGCTCCATCTGCTGGGCCATCTGCGCCTCGAGGGCGGCCGCCTTGCGTACGCCGCCGGGGAGCGCGCGCTCGCGCGGTTCGGCAGCCCGGTGCGCGAGCCCGCCGACGCCGCGCTCGAATACCTTTGCAACGTGAACCTCGAAAACGATCCCAGCGCCGCGGAACTCGGCGCCCTGGCGTACGGACGCGAGGTGCGGGAGGCGACGCCGGTGCGCTTCAGCGTGGCGCGGCTCAAGGGGCGCCGGAGTTTCATTTTCGCGCGCGCCGGCTACGGCAAGAGCAACCTGGTGAAGTACCTCGTCTCGCAGCTTTACCGCTCGCCGCCGGATGTCGGACTGCTGATTTTCGATCCGGAGGGCGAATACGCGCTGCCCGATTCCGACCGGCGCCCCGGCCTGGTCAATGTCCCCGGCCTCGCCGAGCGCATCGCGCTCTACACCGAACGCCGTTGCGATCCCGCCCATGCCGCCGTGGTGCGCGGGCCGCCGCAGCTCGATTTCGGCGAGTTTCTGCCCCAGGATATCCTCGCCCACTTCGTGCCGGCGGAGAAGCAGGAGACGGTTTTCGCGAATTTGCTCCGCGGCCTGAAAATTCCGGCCTGGAAAAAACTCGTCGCCTATCTCCAGGAAACCGGTTTCGAGGCGGACGAGAAAAAGATGGCCGATCTCATCGGCTTCAAGTCCGGCGCCCGCGCCGGCCAGTCGGATGTCGTTCTTTCCGCGATCAAGAACAACCTCGTGCCCGCGCTGCGGCGCCTGCACCGGCCGAACGCGCCGCTCGGGCGCGACCTGATCCAGCACTTGCGCGAGGCGCGGATCGTGATCGTGGACACCTCGCTCATGGGCGGCGAGGACGCGCGCGCCGTGACGGGCATGCTGCTCTGGCGCGTCTTCGCCCACAACCGCCGGCACTTCACCGACGTCTCGTCGCAAAGCGTCCGCTGCCTCGCCGTGCTGGAGGAAGCGCAGTCGTATCTCAGCGAGCGCGACATGGACGACGCCTCGATTTTCGTCCGGTGGGTCAAGGAGGGGCGCAAGTACAACCTCGGCGCGATTCTCGTCACCCAGCAACCCGGCGCCATTGCCGATCAAATCATCAGCCAGGGCGACAACTTCTTCGTGTTGCACCTGCTCAACGAACGCGACCTGGCGGCGCTGCAGCGGCATAACGGCTATTACACGGACGACCTGCTCGGCGTGATCCGCGGCGAGCCGATCCGCGGCAACTGCTACTTTTGGTCGGCTCCGGATCAACCCTTCGTCTTGCCCGTGCGCGTGCGCGACTTCGCGTCGGTTGCGAGCGTCGCGCCCCGCCCGCCCCGGAGCGCGAAGCCGGCGCCCGCCGGGACGGCGGAAAACGATCTGCGCCGGGGGCTGGACGAGGCGTTGGGCGCGGACGAACGGGTGTGGCTGTATCCGTGCGCGAACGACCCGGAAGCCGTGGTCTTCAGCGCGGACTACCTGATCAACGCGCTCGGCGAATATTTTCGCGCGGGGCGTTTGCCGCCGCCGTCCGCGCGCATGGAGGAATGGCTGCGCGACGAGTTGCCGGGGCGGGCCGCCGCGTTGTTGCGCGCGCGGCGCGCGGCGTACGGCTATGCCGTGCTGGCCACGCACCGGCGGCCCGCGTGGCGGCTGCCGCGCTCGGCGGTGCGGCTGAGCGCGGGGAAGCGCCTCCGGCCCGACGCCGCCGAGTTCGAGGCCGCGGAGAAGTGAAGTAGGACGGCGCTCTGGAGCGGCGCGCGCAATCCTTCGGCAAGGATTGGGCGAAGCGCCGGCCTTCGCGGCTCTGGCGGCGTCGGTCTTTTTGATGTTTTTTCGGTATTTCGGACGGTATCACACTTCGCGAAGTGTGATGCCGTCGGAGGCCAGAGCCCGCCGCGCGGCCCGCCTTCGCCCTTCGGGCTTCGGCGAGGCAAGCGGCGCCGCGAAAAAACGAGGGGATAACTTGACGGTTGAAAGCTCGACGGCCGAGGTCCCAAGTCCGAGGTCCGAGCG
>CALGXT010000094.1 GCA_937935255.1 uncultured bacterium
CGTTCACCCAAACCTTGAGATTCTTGCCGACGCGGTCCAACCGCACCTCGTTCCAGCCTTCTCCGGGGATGCCGGCGTAGTCGGAGTCGGGCGCGTTGGGATAATCGGGATCGGTTTTCAAATGCATGTTGTAGGTGAAACCGATTTCCGTGCGGAAACCGCTGTTGCCGAAGTACCACACGCGGGTGCCGCGGCCGGCGTTAGAGTAGGAGGCCGGTTTTTCGATGCTGTTGATCGTCTGCGCGTCGAACACGACCGGCCCGGCGTCGGCCTGCCCGAAGAACGTGAAGAAATACGGGGAATCCGCGAGCGGCGCGCCGATTTTGTAGCGATAGATCAACCGAAAATTCGGGTAATTCCGGCTGTTGGAGTCGAGCAGCGCGTTGAGGTGGGCGGAGTAATCGTAATTCACCATCTCCCGCACGCGCAGGCGCAGATCCCCGCCCTCGCCGACCACCGCCCAGCGGCTCGCGCCATTGAGCTCCGCGCGCTGCTGATAATTCGCGGCGTCGCCCCATTTCGGCACGGCGCTGAAGAACAGGCTTCCCTTCAGCGTGACCGGGTCGCTTTCCGTCGAGTCGCCATCGGCGGAAACGGCGACCGCCCAGACTCGATGCCGCCCCACCGGCAGATTCGCCCAGGAATACGTCCACGTGCCTTCCGCGGCGTTCAACGCGGCGTTGCCGAGCTTTGCCGCGGACGACCCGGACTGCTCGCTCTTGCTCCAGATTTCGACGCGCGCCAGGGCGCCGTCGGGATCGCCCGCCCGCCCGTAGATCGCCACCGTCTGCCCCGCAAAAAGTTGCGAGCTGGCGGCGGGGCTGGTCACGCTCGCTGTCGGCGGCCGGCTGTGCGTGACGCGAACGGCGCGCGCCGCAGTCTTGGTGTCGCCGGCGTCGTCGGTGGCGACGACTTTGACGACATGATCGCCCAGCGCCACGCCCGGCAATTCGAACGGGCCCCAGTTGACATTCGCGGCCGCGTACGTCTGCGAGTGTTTCAGGACATCGTTCAGATACACGTCAATCCGGCGAATCTCGCCGTTGTCGGACGCCGTGCCCGAGACCGAGACGGTCGCGGGGGCGGGATAATGCAACGCGGATTCGGCGGGCGTCTGAATGACGACGTTCGGCGGCGACCAGTGAGGCGAAACGATGGCATTGGTCGCGGCATTGAGCGTGAAACTCGCCGTTCCCGCGGTGACCGTAAATCCGGCGGAGGGCGAACCGCTGACGTTGATGGCGGGCAGCGGCTGCCCTGCGGGCACGAGCGCCAGCGCCACGAGCGCGTGCCCGTCGGCGTTGAGCGGAAAATCCACCCATTTGTTTTTGGAATAGAGCGCGTTCTTATAGCGATATTCGTTGCCGCGCGAAATCTCGCCCGCGCGGACGTTCGCCCCCGCCGGGTACAGCACTTTGCCGAGCAGACGATGGCCCTCGGGCGAGGTCAGGACGAATTGTCCGGGCGTCGAAACATCCACCGTGTTGCCGTAAAACGTGTTCAGCCGCCACCAGGCGGTCGAATCGTCGGCGGTGTCATAAATCAGCAAAAAGGCCGACGCGCCGCTTCGACCGGAATAATCCGTCACGAGCCGCCGGGTGTGGTTGGAGCAGCCGGTGTCCGAGGTGTCCTGGCGCGCAATGACATAGCCGTCGCCGACGCCGCGGCGCAAAAAGGTGTCCACCACCTCGTTGCCGAAAGGCGTCACGCCGAGCGTGCCGTCGCCCATACTTTTGGGATCGTAGGGCATCAGCGAGCTCTGCGCGGGCGCGCGCCACGCGCGCCCGCTGCCCACCGCCCAGGGCACGCCAAGGCCGATCAGCCGCAGGGAGAGCGCGTCGGGGCCGCCATGCCCGCCGTAGGCCGGGCGGAGATTGACGGTGGTCTGCGTGACGATATCGGTGGAGGCGGTTGTGAAGCCCTGGCCTTTGTTCGAGAAATCGGCGTCCTGATGGCCGCTGCGGAACATAAAAGCGCCATAGGTCGGATCCTCATAAATGCGGCCCCAGACGAGGTCGGGGTTTTGCTCGGGAATGGCGCTGTCGGAAGGGTAAAAGAGGAACGCATAGAGGCCGTTGCCGGAGGCGCTGTCCCAAAGTTTGTCGCCTTTCAATCCCGCCACGCGATTGAACATCCACTTGATGCCGGGCCGGTAGTCGAAATCGGGGATGCCGTCGTTGGGATCGTCGTTGTAGGCGAACGCGAAAGCGAGGGCGCCCGTGCCCTCGCCTTCCCAGACGTTGTGATCGTCATCGAAGTCGGGTCGGATGCCGAGGCCTGTGCCGGTTTGAGGATCGCCGAGCCGGCCGGTGCGCTCGACGGGCAGCAGACCCATGTAGGCGCTCCAGAGCGCATAACGCATCGCGGGATGCTCGGCGACCAGGTCGCGATTTTTCACGCGGCGGAGGGCGAGCGTGAAGGGATAGGTGAACCAGCCGGGGTACTGCGCGTAGGCGACGCCCTCGGGGTTCCAGCCCATGCCCAGGGGGCTCGCGCCGAGGTTGTAGGTCAAATGGGTCTTCAACATTGAAATGGCGGTGTTGAGATTGGTCTCCACGCCGACCTCGTCGCAGGCGAGATAGCCCATGCCCGCGCCCGCGTAGCGCACGGCGAACCAGTTGTTGCCGTAGGCCGTATTGCCGGGCCACCCGCTGCCGCCCGTGGCGATCAGCGTGTCGGCGTTGGCTTTGATCGCGCGGGAGACGGCCTCGCGCAAGGGAAGCCCGACATATTTGGCAGGAAGGACGATGGTGCGTCCGGTGTAGCTGGTGTGCCACTTGCCGGTGGAATCGGTTGCGGCGCCGTCGCCGGGAATGCGAACGGTCACGCCCTCCACCGTGAAGGACTGAGGCGCGAGCGTCGCCGGCACCGTGTAATTCGCCCAAAACGATGAATTGTGACAAAAATCATAGACTAGGGCCGCTTGCTGGGTGTCATTGCCGCGGCGGAGGGCGGAGGCGCTCGTGTTCTCCCAGCGCGTCGTGTCGCTGATCATGTCCAGCACGCGGTAAGCCGCCATCTCCGCCCACGACTCGTCCCCCGTCAAAACATAGGTGAAAGCGAAATTGACGCCGCGCAACGGGTAGTCCACCGAGAGGATGTTGCGCCGAATCCGACTCGCAATCTCGCTGTAGGGCGCGTTTTGCGCCCGCGCGCGCAGCGCCGCCAGGTCGGCGTCGGTGAAGAGCAGGCGGGGATGTTGCGCCGATACGAGCGGCGCCATGGTTAGAAGCATCACGAAAAGCGCCGCGGTCTTTCCGAACGCGCGAACGTTTTGGGAGCGCCGACCGAGAGGGGAACGCGTGGGCATGATTCGCTTACTCCCGATTTACTTATTTTTTTATTTTTAGAAAGTACGGCTCGCTGTCAAGAAAAATAAAATATGTTTCGCTATTTACACACCTTTTCCGCGCCGTTGTCTTTTTTGGACGCTCCGTCTATGATGGCTGCCCGTTGTTCGAGGGGGGATATACCGCTCGATAAACGATCGCGATGGAACACGACGACAAGACCATCCGCATTTATCTGCGGGAAATCGGGCAGGTGCCTTTGCTGACGCCCGCCGACGAAATTCGGCTCGCCGCCCGGATCAAGAAGGGCGACGAAGAGGCGCGCAAGCAGATGATCCGCGCCAACCTCCGCCTGGTCGTCAAAATCGCCCAGGATTACGCCCGCTATGGCCTCCCGCTGCTCGATCTGATCTCCGAGGGCAACATCGGTCTGATCAAGGCGGTATCCCGCTTCGACCCCAAGAAGGGCGGCAAACTCAGCACCTACGCCGCGTGGTGGATCAAGCAGTCCATCAAGCGCGCCCTCGCCAACCAGAGCAAGACGATCCGGCTGCCCGCGCACCTGGTGGACAAGATCGCGCGGATGCGCCGCGCGGAGCGCAAGCTGGCCGAGGCGTTCGGGCGCGATCCGACCGAAGAGGAGGTGGCCGCCGAGCTGGGGGTCGAGAACTCCGTCGTCGCGCACTGGAACAGCGTCGCCCTGAAACCGACCTCGCTCGACGCGCCGATCGGCGACGAGGATAGCGGAACCTTCAGCGAGATCATCGGCGACGAGCGCGTCAAAACGCCCTTCGAGGAAATTCACGACCGTCAGTTGCTGGAAGAAGTCGAACGATTGCTCCACCGCCTCGACCGCCGGGAGCGCGACATTCTGAAATACCGCTTCGGATTGCAAGGCGCGCCGGTCGAAACGCTGGAGGATGTCGGCAAGCGCTTCAACATCACCCGGGAGCGCGTCCGCCAAATCCAAAACGCCGCGTTGCTCCGTTTGCGGCAGATGCTGGACGAGTCGCCGGAAGCGGAGGAAAACGGCGATGGCCGGACGCTTTGACCTCCGCCCGGAGGATGTGCGCGCGGCGGCGGAGCGCCTCCGCGGGACGATCCCGGTCACGCCCTGCATCCAGTCGCGCACCTTGTCGCGGCTGACGGGCGCGGAGGTCTGGCTGAAGTTCGAAAACCAGCAGTTCACCGCGTCGTTCAAAGAACGCGGCGCGCTGAATTCGCTTCTTTGCCTGACGCCCGAAGAACAGCGGCGAGGCGTGGTCACGATGTCGGCCGGCAACCACGCGCAAGGACTCGCCTATCACGCCGGGCGTCTCGGCCTCCGCGCCGTCGTCGTGATGCCGCGCTACACACCGACGGTAAAAGTGGAAAACACGCGCATTCTCGGCGCCGAAGTGCGGCTGGTCGGCGATACGTTCGACGATTGCCGCGCCGAAGTGGACCGGCTGATTCGCGAACACCACCTGACGCTCGTGCATCCGTTCGACGATCCGCGGATTATGGCGGGGCAAGGCACATTGGCCTTGGAGATGCTGGATCAAGCGCCGAATCTCGACGCGCTGATCGTTCCGGTGGGCGGCGGCGGCCTCTTGGGCGGCATGACCGTCGCCGCGCGCGACCGCCGGCCCGACATCCGCCTATTCGGCGTGCAGACGCAGGCCTATCCCGGCGTCGCCGCCCGACGCGCGGGGCGCCCTCCCCCGTCCGGCGCCAGCACGATCGCCGAAGGCATCGCGGTCAAGGTCCCCGGCGAAACGGCGCTCGAAATTTTCGACCGCGGCGACGTGACCGTGGGGCTCGTGGAGGATGAGGACATCGAGGACGCCATTCTCCTGCTGCTCGACGTGGAGAAAACCGTGGTAGAGGGCGCCGGCGCGGCGGGACTGGCGTGGATGCTCCGGGAACCGGAACGGTTTCGCGGTCTCCGCGTGGGATTGCCGCTGACGGGCGGCAACGTGGACTTGCCGATCCTGGCGACCGTGATCCAGCGGGGGTTGGTGCGCGGCGGCCGCATGGCGCGGCTGCGCATCGAAATCCGGGACGTGCCCGGCGCGCTGGCGTCGGTCGCCCGATGCATCGCGGACGCCGGCGCCAATATCGTGGAAGTCCAGCATCAGCGTTCGTTCAGCGCGCTGACGGTGCGGCAGGCGCAGCTCGATGTGGAACTGCTCGCGCGGGGCCGCGAACACGTGGCCGAAATCGTCGCCGCGCTGAACGCCGCCGGGCACCGCGCCACGGTGCGCAATGACTGACCGGCGGGGCGCGAGTCCGCCGCCTCGCGCGGCGCGGGCGGAGACCCGCCGGTTCGTCGGGCCGCCCCGTCCGGCGCCGGCCGAGCGACCCATCGCTCGAAGCGCGGGCGCCGCCCGTTCGTCCGCCGCGAGGAGCGCCTGATGCGGCATTTCTGCGCCTACTTCGATATCCGTTATCTGCCGCGCGCACTGGCGCTGTATCGTTCCCTGCGGCGGCACGCCGGGGAATTCCGGCTGCATGCGCTTTGTTTCGACTCCGCGAGTCTGGAGCTATTGACCCGGTTGAGACTGCCGGAGATCGCGCCGTTCCCGGAGGAAAATCTGCTGAAATACGAGCCCCGCCTCGCGGACGCGCGCGCCCGGCGGAGCCGGGTCGAGTTCATTTTCACCTGCACGCCGACGCTGCTCCTTTACGTGCTCGATCAAGTTTCGGACACCGACACGGTCAGTTATGTGGATGCCGATCTTTTTTTCTATTCCAGCCTCGATCCGCTGGACGACGAACTCCGCCGCGGTTCGATCCTGATCTATCCGCATCGCTTCCCCTGGTGGCTGCGGAGCCTCGCCAAATATGGAGAATACAACGTCGGATATCTCGCGTTTCGCCGGGACGGAGCGGCGCGGCGGTGTCTGGAGTGGTGGAGAGACCGCTGTATCGAATGGTGTTTCGATCGCGTGGAAAGCGGGCGGTTCGCCGACCAGAAATATCTCGACGCGTGGCCGGGCCTGTTCGACGGCGTGGTCGTCGGACGCCACGGGGGCGCCGGACTCGCGCCCTGGAATCTGGGCGCCGCGAAATTGAAGTTCGACGGCGGGAAGGTCTTCGTCAACGGTCAGCCGTTGATTTTTTATCATTTTCAGGGACTGCGATCGGCGGGTCCGTATTTCTTCTCCGATCTCTTGCTTCCGATGGGCGCCTACCCCGGCCCCCGCATCGTGAGGCATATCTACCGCCCCTACCTCCGCGAGTTATCGTCCGTCATGCAGGAGTTGGATTTGACGGCGCCGAGCCCGCGTCGTAAAGCCGCGGGGCAATCCTTCCGAAAACTTCTCCAGCCCCTGCTCTCGAGCTATTACGTTTTGGCCGGCGAATGGTGGCGCGACCGCCGCCGCGCGGAACGCCGGACTCGCCGTCCCCCGCTGCGCAGCGGCTGACCGCTAGCTTGCTTCCCGCCGGCCACGGAGCGCGTATCTTCAAGCGCCGGCTGTAACGTCGCGGAACTCTATATCCAGCGCGCGCGCCAGGCGTCGAATCGAATCCGCGCAATGACCGACCCCCAGCGCGAAATGATGCGTCGGGCCTTCCGCGGACCAGGCTTCGATGAATGATCGCACATCGGGCGGGAATCGGGCGCGGGTGTTGGTATTACCGGTGGCGGGAATCGGCCCTTCCAGCGATTCGCCCTCCGCCGTCACGAAGGCAAACCGTCCCTCGGCAATCTGCGTCAGCGCCAGCAGCGTGATCGGACCATGGCGGATGGCGAACTCGACACTGGGCCCCCTTCCGCGTTTGCCGTGCAGCAACCGCAGCCCGCGCAGGATCGGCCGGCCTTCGGCGATGCCCACATGGTGCGGTCCGTCGTGGCCGACCAAAACGAAATCGCCGTCGAAATCCACGGGGTGCAACTCGGCGAAGGATCCCCCCGCCCCCAAGCGATCCAAAATCAACATAGCCAGACAGGTCTTCACATCGAGTTCGCCGGCCACAGGGGTTCCCCGCCCGGTCAGCAATGAGGCCCCGATGATCAGGTTGCTGGCCAGGCGTTCGTTCGCATTGCCGGCCCATCCGCGGTAGTAATACGCCAGCCCGGTGAGATCGAAATCCTGGACGAGCGATTCGAGACCGATCGAAACTCGGGCCGCCCATCGCAGTTCATCGGGGTCCACTTCGCCGGCCAGCGGGTCGCCTCCGGGCGGGGCGAAGTAAAAGAGATGCCGGATGAGTTCCATCCGCCGGTCCGTCGCTTCTTCGCTGACGCCCTCGACGCGCCGTTGGAGGTCGTCCAGCTCGAGATGCTCGACATGAAGGCCAAAGGCGGCCTCGAGCGCAGTCGGATCGCAGTTCATATCGAGCATGCCCTCGTAGATATGGCCCATAGAGCCGATGCGCGCGCCGCGCAGCGCCCGCAGCGCGGCGGCGATACGGCCCCATTCGTGCAGTCGGGCTTCGGCCCGAGGGTCTGCGTGCAAACGGCCCACAAGGATGTCGGCCGCCTCCAGATGCGCGCGACGGAGCGTGTAGGCGATTTCCGGCAGGCTGGTCACATTGTCGTTGGCCAGCTGGTCGTACGTCGCGGCACGGGCGTAATCGAGGGCCGAATCGGGCTGAAGCGCAACCAGAAGGATGGGACGGCCGACCGCCCGCGCCACGGGCAACGCATTGGCCGCCGGCGAATAGGTCACGACGTTGCAGACCAACAAATCCACGCAGGCGCTCCGAAGTTTTTCGCCGGCGCGGCGCGCAGCGGAAGGAGAATCGCACATGCCGGCATCCACCACGTTATGGCCCTCTGCGCGCCAGCGCTCGCCCAATTCCCGATGGTATTCCATCAAGCGGTCGCGCAGTTTCGGAAATTGGGGCCAATAGGCTTCCAAACCGACGCAAAAGAGGCCGATCTTCGCGGACGCGGGTTTTCGTTCGAAGTACTGCGAGAAAATATCGGCATCCTTGTTGGACATTGTTCGTTCTCCGTTGAAACGGCGGTTCACCAGGAAATCAGGAGGGTCCCGGCGACAGGGCCAATCTCCAGCCATCGCGCGCCCGACTCCTCCATTCGGCGCGGCGGGGTCGGCGGATGACCGACATACGGCCCTCGGGGGTTGACCTGAAACACGGGCGCGGTGTCCGGTTCCGGAAAGAATCGCACGATTGCGTCGCGCAATCCGGCGATGCGCAGGCGGCGTCGAATGCCCGGGTGGGGCGCCACATGTTCCGCGCACGACAGCCACCCCTCGTCTTGTCGCACGAAGACCCGGCATTCGGCGCGCCAGGATCGTTCGAAGCGATATCGGGAGCATCCCCCGCGCAATTCCGTTTCGTGATCCGTGAATAGGGGGGCGCCGCAGGGGGTGTTCAAATGTATCTCGACGGAGGTGTCGGGCACGTAACCGCTGAACCAGAATGCG
>CALGXT010000095.1 GCA_937935255.1 uncultured bacterium
CTTCGTATTCTCTGTCCCTTTGGCCGCGCTCGCTGTAGCTCCGGCGCTCTGCCGCCGGAGCTTTGTTGCCCAAATCTTCCGCCGGGGGAGCCGCCTCCGCCAAGGCTTCGGCGCGGAACGGAATCCACGCCCTCCGCGGCGCGAGCAAGCTCGCGCCCTACGCCCGAAGCTTCGGGGAATCTCCGCTCCGCCAAGAAATCGTTCTCTGTCCCTTGCGCCACAGGTTACTCCACGGTGGTCAGCGCGTCGGCGCCGGTGCGCGGCGGCAGGAGCACGGGCGCCGGTTCGATCAGGCGAATGCCTTTCCAGCGGCCGGATTTGAAGCGCCACAGAAATCCCACGCACAGGAGCACGACGAAGATCGTCATCCAGCCCCACAGCAGGGCCATGCCGTCGCCCATCCATTCGGGCAATGCCCGTCCCGCGGCGCGGCGAAAATCGAGCCATCGCACCAGGGCGAACTCGCCGGGGACCCAGATGAGCCAGGCCATGGCCACGGAATAAATCATCGAAAACCGCGTGTCGCCCGCGCCGCGCAGCGCGCCGATCAGCACGATATTGATCGTATCGAACATTCCCCAGGCGGCCATCATCCACAGCAGCGGCCGGGCGACGCGCCCCAGCGCTTCGGGATCGAGATTCTCCCCGTCGCTGAAAAGCCGCAAATAGACGCCCGGCAACAGCGCGTAGGTGAGGCCGACGGCGGCCATGTAAATCCAGCCCGTCCGCAGCGCCGTCCAGCCCGCCCGTTCCGCCGTCGCGCTGTCGCCGCGGCCCTGATACTGTCCGACGAGCACCGAGGCCGCCATGCTGAGGCCGAGCAGCGGCTGGAAGGCGACGTTGTTGATGCTGATCGCGATGTTGCTGGCGGCCAGCGGAATGCCGCTCAACCGGCCCGTCAGCAGGACGAAAACGGTGAATGAACCGATATCGAGCAAGAGGTGCGCCGCGGCGGGCGTCCCGAACTTCAGCATCCGCCACAGCAGCGCGCGCTCCGGCGCCCAGCGCCGATCGGTGCCGTATTCGGCCCGCGGACGCGGGGCGAAATACATGGCCGCCAGGTAGAGCGCCGTCACCGCTGTTCCGATGACCGTCGCCCAGGCCGCGCCGGCGATGCCCCGGCGCGGAAAGCCCAGCCGTCCGAAAATCATCGCATAGTCGAGCACCAGGTTCACGACGTTGCCGGCGACTGTCCCGATCATCGTCGTGCGCGTGTCGCCCCGCCCGTTGAAGAAGCCGCTCAACGCGCCGACCAGCGGTACCAGAAATCCGCCGGCCATAAGAATTCGGTAGTACGTCAATTCTTCGGCCAGCACGTCCGGCGCGTGGCCGGCGGCGGAGAGCAGCGCCGAGCCGAGCGGCAGCAGCGCCCAGATCAGCGGCGTGGAGACCAGCGCGAGCCAGACGCCCTGCGCCGTCGCCCGCGCGCAGCCGGCGCGGTCGTCCGCGCCGTGATACTGGGCCACGAAAGCGCTTGTGTAGCCGGCCAGCGCATGGAAGAACGAGATCAGCGTGAATGAGAGGATGCCCGCGGGCAAGGCCGCCTGGATCGCGGCGGCGCTGTAGCGCGCCAGAAAGACGCGGTCGGCGAACTGCATCAGCGTGAACGAGGCCATGCTGACGACCAGCGGATACGCGATGCGCAAAAGCTCGCGATAACCGCCCGGCGCCGGAGGGTTGGAATCCGTATCCCGCATAGCAATGCGGGCGGCAGTATGCGGGGCGCCGCCGCCGGACGAAAGATCGAAAAACACGAAGGCCTGCGTTCGCGACCGCGCTCCCGCGGCGGGGATTTCCCGAGACGCCGGCAAAAGCAACCGCGATGCCCGGTTGCCCGATGCCAATAGCCTGTGTCCCTTTCGCCGCGGTTCGCGGGGGGGGGGCGTCGCGCCGAAGCGCCGAATAAACATTGGATGGTCGCGAAACGTCTTTTATGATGTAACTTGCGGGAGTTCGGCGCGCACGGCTGGCCCGACGGCCATCCCCGGCTCGCCGGAAAAGGCGACGCCGAGCCTCGCGCGGGAGGATGGATCATGCGAACGTTTCGACGGATCGGAAGGAAAGGGCTGACGATGATGTGTCTCGCGATGGGAACGGCAACCGGCGGCGCGCTTGAGGCGCGGCCGGCGGCGGACGCCATCAACGCGCTGGGAGTGCGACTGCTGCCGCTCGCCGACGCGCCCGACGCCAACGCGCTGATTTCCCCCTATTCCATCCAAACCGCGCTGGCGATGACGTACGCGGGCGCCGCCGGCGAGACCCGCGCGGAAATGGCGCGCGCGCTCCATTTCGCGGACGACGAGGACAGCCTGCATAACGCCTTCGCCGCGTTGCGCGCCGCCCTCGAACAGATCGCGCGCGACACGGAAGCGCGAGCGGCGCGCTCGCGGCAATTCGGCGGGCCGACCGACCCCGTCATCTTGAACGTCGCCAACCGGCTCTTCGGCGAGCAGAGTTTCGAGTTTCGCGCCGCGTTCCTCGAGCTCGTCCGCGACCGCTACCGCGCCCCGCTCCAGCCGTGCGATTTCATCCGCAATGCCGCGCGGGAGACCGGCGTCATCAATGACTGGGTCGCCGAGCAAACGCAGCGGCGCATTCAAAATCTGATTCCCGCGAACGCCTTGAATGAGCTCACGCGGCTGGTGCTGGTCAATGCGGTTTATCTGAAAGCGCCCTGGGAAAAGCCGTTCGCCGCCGCGGCCACGCGCCCGCAGACGTTCCGGGTGAAAGGCGCCGCCGCCGCGGCTGTGCCGACGATGACGGAAACGCTGACGGCGGGCTATCGGCGCGAAGAGGGGCTGACGGTCCTCACGCTGCCCTACAGCGGCGGCGGGCTGCATTTCCTGATTCTATTGCCCGATGCTCCGGACGGATGGAAGGATTTGGAGTCTAAATTGGCGGCGGAGCAACTGGCTTCGTACGCCCGACTGCCCGCGCGCGAAATCCGGTTGTTCTTGCCGAAATTCCGCGTGGAGCCGCCGTTGATGCCGCTGGGCAAAGCGCTGCGGACGCTGGGGATGCGGCAGGCCTTCGACGAACCCCGGGGCAGCGCGGACTTCGACCGCATGGCGCCGCGCCGTCCGAACGATTACCTCTACGTGTCGGAGGTGTTTCACAAGACCTTCCTCGACCTCGACGAAAAGGGCACCGAGGCGGCCGCGGCGACGGCGGTGGTCATGATGCGGGTGACGGCGATCGTGGAACGCCCGGACCCCGTCGAAATCCGGGTGGATCGCCCGTTTCTCTTCGCCATTCAGCACCGCGACAGCGGGGCATGCCTGTTTCTGGGGCGCGTGACGGATCCGCGATAAGCCGCGCCTCTTCGCGGCGTCCCCGACCCCGCCCCCGCCCCGCGATCCGGCGCGTCACTCCGCCAGCGCTTTTTCGATGTCCGCCTCGCGCAGCGACATCGGGTGGCCCTGCCAGACGATGACGCCCTTGGCGTTCGCCAGAAACGCGTGGGGAATGCCGCGGACTTTGAAATGTTTC
>CALGXT010000096.1 GCA_937935255.1 uncultured bacterium
AAAACGGCGAGGCAGACTGAATATCGGGGGTCTCATTTTTCTCCGTCCCTTAGCAATCCGCCCGGATCACCGTCCGCCGGGGGCGAAGCGAAAAAGGCGGCGTCGCGCCCCTCCGACCTCCGATCTCTCCGGCGACAGAGCGCCGGAGCTACAGCGCTGACGCACCGACTTCTGACCTCCGCGTTCTCGGCGTCTCCGCGGTGAATCCACGATCTTTCGTACGCGGCCGGGCGAGCCGCCCGGCCCTACCCTTGCGCAAAACGGCGGGGAAGACTGAGTATCGGCGGCCGATCTGAGGATCACACGGGACGGATGCGCAGGTCAACGGCGGCGGATGCGCCGCCCCACTGCCGCAGCCAAGACCCCCGCCGCGCCGCACAGCAAGCCCACGCTCGAGGGCTCCGGTATGATTTGAAGGTTGGTGATGATCGGACCGCCAGTAAAAGATTGCGCGGGATATGGCGGCGCTTCCGCGATTGGAGTAATCACAGATGAGATGGTTCCCATGCTTGTGATCCCCGCCATAATAGTGCCATCGCGAGGAACGTTATTTAGGCCCCCCAAGCTTTGATAGGTGGCAAACGGCATATTGAGTATTATCGCATATACATATTTACCAACTAAATTATTGTTCTGCTCCTCCATGTATGCGGAATTATAATATCCCGTCGTAGAATTTGCCAAAGCCTTGTAGAATGAATCATCCGGGACATAGGTATTCTGCAGAATCAACTGAGTGCCCGAGACGAGAGCGTCAACCGACGTATTATTTGAGGTGAATGTCAATATGGTCGCGTTGCCGGAACCGATGTTCTGCCCATTTTCGTCTTTCAACGTATTATTCGATGAAATTGCCCACCGGAACTGGGTGTTGGCAAAAGCTGGCGCATGAGCAAGAAGCATGATAAACAAGTAAACATTTTTTTTCATCATCATGACTCCCAGGAAAGGGGTTCAGCACAAACTAAAGATCAATTTCATCAGGCAAATTCTGTTCCCAAGAGGTCTCCTGACCTTTTCGCCAATACCACGCTCCCACGCAAGGATTAAAAGTAACCGTGGCAACATTGTATTCTTCATCCAGCCACTCACCGCCGAAATATATAAACGAAACAAAACGCCCTTCTTGAAAGAAATAAATTTCATCTTCATCTGATGGCACAATCCCCGCCGCGGAATTTATTTCTCTAACAAGGGGGAAGCCAAACCCAACCATTGCAAGACCCGTCGGCAGTGAAACCTCAATTTGTGAAACCGGAACTTTACCTCGGACATAAACGCTTTTGGACTCTGACAATGGGTTACTAATCCAAAAGCCCTGACCACGACCGAGAAGTGTTGCGCCAGCCTCCTCAAAATTTTCATTCAACCACATGCCGGCAAAATAGACATATGAAACGTAGCGGCCGGAGACATAGATCATCACTTCAGATTCATCCGCCAGCGCGCTTCCAAATACGCTGTCCAGCGTGTGCGTCGAGCCGTCGTCGCGCTCCATCGGCACCGACATCAGAGAGAGGCCGGGCGGGACAACGACCTTGATGACGCCGACGGCGGGGGTGACGGCCGAATCCGCCCGCGCCGCAAGGGTTGAAAAAAACGCCGCCGACATCGCCGCAACAAACGCCGCTATCCATTTCATTTTGCCGATTTCTCCGCGCGGGCAGATCCCATCGGATCCGCAGGCCCATTCTTATATTTGCAACTCTGGCAAAGCTGACGCACTCAGTCAAGCAAATTTTATGTTTTTTTTCACCGCCTCTTCTTCCGCCGAAGCGCGAAAATTGGACGAAAGAATTATGGGCCGCCGTCTTCGAACGTACGCTCGCCCGCGCCCCACTCTCGGGACAGCGTGGCAAGCGCGTGCGCCAAGTCCCGCCGATATTCGTCCGGCATCGCGGTCGCGTCCCACGCGCCTTCCCGCCATCGCAATCGCAGTTCCATCGCGCGAGGAGCGCCGCGTTCGCCCTCGTCCCATTCCGTCACGTGCAGCGTCACCGCCGCTTCCACGCCGTTCTCCGCCCCGCGCGCCACGCGCAAGGCCGTCGGGGTGTAACGGCGATCGAGCCAGGGACGATCGAAATCCTTGATGACGAAGTCCGGCACTTCTTCGAGCAGAAAGCGGTCGGCAGCCTCAATCATCGCCGCGCGCTCGCTCTCCGCCGGGGTCCACCCCTCTTCAAATTCGACCAGCGTCGCCGCGCGCGGATGCGGTTTGAACGTCACGTGGTCGGCGGCGGCGCGGGCCGCCGCGCCGCCGAACGGCTCGACCTGGACCGAGGCCCTCCGTTTTTCTGTAGTAGAAGCGGCGGGCGCGGAAACAGCGGCCGTTTCGGCATCCGGCGCGGCCTCGGAGATCGGCGGCGCCGCCGTTTCCGTCGCACGCGGGGGCGGCTCGCGACGCCCGCGCCCGCAGCCGGCGAGCGCCATCGCCGTCAACAATGCGGCCGCGCAAAAACCGAAGAAGCGTTTCATGGTTCCTCTATCGTCGTCACGCGCAACCGCAGGAAGAGGCGATCGCCCGTGAAGGGTTGGGCGGGGCGCAAGCGAACGCGCTCCAGACCGTCGCCCAGCGGCTCGATTTCCGCCACAGCCCCCGCGTCCTTTTCCCATCCCGCGGCCAGGTCGCCGGTGACTTCCAATTCATAGCGGACGTCCGAGACGCCGCCTTGCGGGCGAACGAATTCGATGCCCCAATACGTGTCGCCGCCGATTTGCGTCGAGACGATGCGAGGCGCGCGCGCCGCCGCGTCGTCGGGATCGAGCGGGTCGAGGCCCAGGGCGTACTCGATCAGATTGAACAGACCGTCCCCATCGGGATCCGCCCCGGAAGCGCGCAGCGCGGGATCGCCGACGCTGCCGAGTTTTTCCTGCGCCCAGGCTTCATAACCGGTGATGAATTCCGCCGCGACGGAAAGATCCTCGGTCATTCGCACCGCGAGCGGGTTTTCCGTGGAAGAAATATCGCCGGTCCATCGGCTGAAGCGATAGCCCGCGGCGGGCGCGGCGGTCAGCGAGACCGTCTCATCCTGCCGATAGCGCGCTTGCTGCGGTTCGACGGTGACGGCGCCGTGCGTCGCCGCGACCGAGAGCGAGCGATAGGCGAGGAAGTTGGCCGTGACCGAGGTCGGCCCCGCGATGGTGATTTCCTTCGGATTTTCGGCGCCGGACGCGTCGCCGCTCCAGCCGGCGAAATAGTTGGACGCGAGCGGGTAGGCGGTCAGGCGGACGACGGCGCCGGGGGCGTAGGTTTCGAGGTCCGGATCGCGCAGCGCCGCCCCACCCTCGGCGCTCACGGCGAGCGTGTGACGGATCGGCGCGAAGCGCGCGACGACCGTCTTGTCCGTGTCCATCAGCAGCGTCGCGGGATTCGTCGCGCCGGAGAGGTCGCCGCTCCAGCCGACGAATTCATAGCCTTGATCGGCCTCGGCGGTGAGCGTGACCTGAGTGGTCGTATTGTTGAACCGCGTTTGATTCGGGTTTGGACGGATGCGCCCGTTTTCCGCTTGCAGGTTCAGAATCGGCTGCAAGACGCCGGTCACCGTAACGGTCATGTCATCCGCCATCGTCGCGCCGTCGGGATCGGCGGCGGTCAGGCGCAGCACATAGGTTCCCGCCGCGCTGAACCAGGCGTCGGTAGCCGCCGCATGGGGATCGGCGAATTCGACATTGCCCGGCCCGCTCACCTGGGTCCAAGTCACGAACGGCGCGCTGTCGGGATCGGCGACCGAGCCGGCGAGCGCGAGCGCGTCCGTCGTGACGGCGCTCGCATCGGCGCCGGCGTTCGGCACGGGCGCCCGATTGACGCCCCGCGCAATTTGGGCGACCTCAATGGCGCTGAGCGCGCGGCGATAGAGCCGGAAATCATCCACCCGCGAGTCCATCCGGGTGGCGCTGCTGCCGCGCCCGATGAGCAAGGCGGTCGCCAGGTTGTTGAGACTCGCGGTGTACTCGTCGCCCTCATAATCGAGGACGCCGTCCACGTAGGCGCGCACGCGCTTTTCCTGGGGTTGCGAGCCGTCGAAGACGAAGGCGAGATGATACCAGCGATCGGTCTGAAACACCGTATTGAGAACCCGATCGTCGCTGTTGGTGTTGCCGGCGAAACTGAACACGAGGCGTCCGGGCGTATTCCGACTGTAGAGACGGTAGGCGCCGTCGCGGTTGAAGATATCGGCGTTCAACACCAGCGTCTTCGGCCGCCACCAAAGCGCGATCGAAAGGGCGTTGGTGTTGTCGAGGTTGTCATGGTCGCTCACCCGCAAAGCGCCGCCGCTGCCGTAATCCTCTTTGCCCACCTGGAAAGCGCCGTCGCCGTTGTTTCCGGTGCGTCCGCCGTCCGGCAGCAGAATGACGGGGTTGCCGGGGCCCTTCAGCAATTCGGCCAGGAGATTGGCGCCGGAGCTGTCGCTGGTTTTGCCCATCGGCTGGCCGTCGGAGGGATTGCCGCCGTAGGAAATATAATCATCCATCTTGAGCCACAAGCCGAGGGAATCCGTCGGCCCCTGGAGCGGAGGGTCGCCGACGCGGACGTACAGCTCGGCATAGCCGGACAGGTTCCCGCCGTCAGTCGCGGTGGCGCGCAGGACGTAGTCGCCCTCGGCGGAGAAATGAGCCGCCGTGCGGCGTTGGTTGGAAGCGTCGAAGGTCACCGCGCCGGGTCCGCTTTGCTTCGTCCAGAGCCACGTCAGACCGGCGGGATTGGCGACGCCTTGATCCACAGCGTCGGCAACAAGCATCAGTCGGGCGTCGGTCACGCCGGAAAGATACACATCCGGACGGTTCGGCGTCGAAATAGCGACCGACGGCGCGGTGTTGTGCTCGTCGTCATAGACATTCACTTCCAGGATCGGCAGCGGTAGCCCCTGGTAATTGGAATCCGCGCTCGCGGCGACCAAGGCGATGTGGCCGAAATGCAGGCCGCCCGCGCCGACGCCCTCTTCGACCGCGTCGTTGACGGCGAACACTTTCACCGCCTGCGGCAGACCCCAGTTTTCGGGGGTGAAAGTGAGCGAGGTTCGATCCACCGCAACCTGGCTGTCCGGCGTCAGCGTCAAGACGACGTCGTGCGTAGGCTGCGAACTGAGTCGGACGTAGAAGGTGTCGTACACATCCGGCGCGGCTTCGGCCGCCGCGGTTTCGCGATCGGTCTCGACGATCTCGACGCCGTGCGGCTGGGCGCGCAGGTTGACCAGCCAGATGCCGCCGGAATCGCGGACGACGGTTCCGCCGAACCACGGCGATTGGCTATAATCAATCTCCCAGCGACAGGTTTCGAAGTTTTCGAGCGCGGCGCCAGTCAAATCGAACAGCTTGAAGCGGTCGGCGGCGGACGGCGCGGAACCCGTCGTTGAAAGCCGCGCGCGGATTCGTCCGTTGGGCGGAAGCGTCAGGGTTCCGCCCGCGCCGATCGCCACGGCGCTCCCGTTGGGCGAACCGCCCGGATTCAATTTGACGTGGAATTGGACGAGGTCCGCCAAACGGAGGCGGCCCGGGAACGTGAGCGTGGCGACGCCGCCGTCGGCGGCGACCGGCATGAGCGCGGCCCCTTCCTCCAATTCCACCGTGCCTTGAATGGTTCCGTTGCCGCCCAACACGGCGGCAGGCTTCACGATGACTTTGCCGGATACGCCGCTGGCGGTGCGCGCGCCGTGAATCAGCAGCGAGCCCGCTTCGACCGTGATCGCGCCGTTCGTATCGGCCTGCTCGATCGTGCCGCCGAACGCCTGCGCGCCGAACCCGCGCTTGGTGATGGAAATGCCGTAACCGCCATTCCTCTTGATGTTGCCGCTGAACGACTCGTTTGTGTCGGATGGGGTATCGAGGATCAAACTTCGATTGGCGAGATCGGGCTGCAGATAGCCATTCCCCGCGAGGCCCCGAAGCGTGTACGTCCCGCGCAGGTTCATATAGGCGTCGCTGCCGGCCAATTCCCACACGGCGCCGCTGTTCATGCCGGTGTTCTCGACTTTCACCGTTCCGCTGACATACGCGATGCGAACGCGACCCCGGAAGTCGCGCCAGGCGTCGCCGCCGGCGTTCATAAACCGGGTGTTGCCGCCTTTCGATTCGAAGGTCAGCACGACATCGCGGTCGCCATAAAACGGTCCTTTGCCGTTCCAGTCGTGGCCGGCCGCCGCGTGGGTCCACGTCTGCGAGACCAGCAGCGTCGTGGGCACATTGATGCCGTATGTGTTTGCATCGTTGTATTCCCACACCTCGACGCCGCCGGCGCCGATTTGGAGCGCGTAATTGTCGCCGCTCGCGAGCGTGATATTGCGTTTCAGTTTCCGGATGCCGTACACGAGCAGGTCGCGTTTCAAAACGATATCCCCGCCGGGCTGCGTGTTGAAATCGGCGATGCTGTCGTCGCCGTCCGCAAACACCGCGGCGGCGGCGCCGCCCTCCGTTTCCGACCAGTTCGCCGTCCCGCCGGGATTCGTATCCCATTGCAGATTCGGCGCGCCGGTTCCCCAATAGTAGGTCTTCAGGTTCTGCGCGGGCGTCGTGACTGCGACGGTGTTCGTGTAGAGCGACTGGCCCTTGAGATTCACGGAGCGCACCCGATAGCTGTAGTTTGTGGACGGCGCGCACGAGCCGTCGGTGTACGCCGTCGTATCGGCGGCGGTTTGTGCCAGAACGGTCCATTCGCCTTCGCCAACCCGCCGCTCGACGACGAAGCCGACTTCGTTGTCGGAATGGTCCGCCCACGCGAGCGCGACCCGCCGCCAGGAGAGCGCCTGCGCCGTGAGATTGCTCGGCGCGGCGGGCGGACTGCCGGACGCGATCCACACGGTGACGCCGGAAGAAAGCGCGCTCGCATTCTGATTGTCGGTGGCGCGCGCGGTGAAGGTCACATAGCCGACGCGCGCGGGGTTCCAGGAGAGCGACCAGACATTGTCCGCTCCCGGTTCCGCGAGGCCGATGCTTTCGCCGTCGGCGAAGAACTCCACGGCGACCACCGCGCCGCCGTCGGTCGCGTTCGCCGCGAGCGTGAGCGGCAGCGCCTCGTTATGTTCGCTCTGGTCGGCGGGCGCCGTGATGTTGACGGTCGGCGGGACATTGGCCTCGGTCACCGTCACGTTGACGATGCCCGAGACGCCGACCGCGCCGCCGTTGTCCGTCGCGCGCGCCTGAAGCTGACGCGCGCCCACGGCCGAGGGAGTCCAGACGAAGGAATACGGAGCGACGGCATCCTCGCCGATTTTCGCGCCGTCCACATAGAACTCCACTTTCGTCACATAACCGGGCGGGATGTCCGTGGCGGTCGCCTGGAGCGTGAACGGCTGGTTCACCTGCAATTGCCCGCCGGAAGCGGGCGATACGATTTGCACCGTGGGCGCGAGTTCCACGCGCACGGTCGCCGCGCCGGAGGCCGTGGAAGCGCCGCGGTTGTCGGTTGCGATGGCCTGCACCGTATAGGCCGCGCCCTCGCCGCCCGGGGGCGACCAGACATGGGTGTAGGGCGCCGCCGTCGCGGTGTGAACCAGACCGCCGTTCGCGTAAAACGCCACTTGCGCGATGCTGCCGTCGGCATCCGCCGCCTCGGCGGCCAGGGTCACGCTGCCGCCCGGGGCCACGCTGACCGTTCCGTCCGGCTGCGTCAGCGCGCAAGTCGGCGGCACATTGGCGTTGGTCGCGAAGAGCAAGCGCGCGAAAACGCCGGTTTCGTCGTTCGGCGTCGCCAGTCCCCACGCGGGCTTTTTATTGACCGGCATGGGATTGCCCAAAGCGACGCCGCCGGAAGCCATGTGCCGCCCCACCGCGAGCACACCGCCCGTCGCGGGCGTCACGCCGTACAGCTCGATGTTTTCCGCGCCGGCGGGCCGGCTCGTCGGGCTGGCATAGGTCCAAATGCCGGTCAGCGCGCTGGAATAGACGAGCGTGGCGAGATTCGCATCGTACACGCGGACGAACGCGTTCCACGGGGCGATGCCTTCGTTCACGCTCGGCGTGATTTTCGGGAGCTTCTGATAGGCGTTGAAGGTCGTCACCAGGCGCGGCCCCCACCCCGCCACATAGACGCGCCCGTCGGCGTCGGTGCGCAGCGCGCCCGTCGCGATAGTGGTCGTGGTCAGGTTCGCCCAGCCGGCGTTGTGGCTGGGCCATTGATCGTGGATGAATTCGGGATACAGCGCCTGCGTGAGGGTCGTGTCGCGCAGATAGCCCGTCAGCCAGGAGGCGCGTTGAATCGCGCCGGACGCGGCGTCGAACTTGCCGATCCAGGAGACATGGATATTGCTCTGGCTGCCGGTGAAGCGGTTCTGGAAGCCGTTGCCGCCGGGGTTGGCGAACAACGCGTTGCCGTCCCAGAGATTCGACGCGGCGTTGCCGTGCGCCCGCGCGGCGACCACCAGCCGCGTGGTTCCGCCGGAGTAGTCGAGCGCCAGCCCATCCACATATTGATCGGGCGGCGAGAGGCGCGTCTCGCCGGAATCAATCACGCCGTTGCCGTTGGCGTCCACCACCTCATGGTAGAGGCGGCTCCACCACTTGAGCGTTCCGTTTGCGCCGTAGGCGATCACCGCCGGCTCGAAATCGGGCTGCTCCTTGTTGGCGGCGGCGTCCCAGAATTTGCTCTGGACGTTGAACCCGATGTAGAAATCGTTGGTGTCGCGATCCACCGCGATGCCGCCCACGCGCCACTTGCCGGCGCTTTTGTAGCCCGTATAGCCGTACTCGATCGTTCCGCTCGTGCCGCCGTTGCGATCCTGGACGGGATAGAACAGGTCATAGGGCCAGCGCCCGCGTTTGATCTGGCCGTTGCCGTCCGGCAGGATGGCGAGGCGATCGTCATCGTTCCACGAGCGCAAATCGGCCGGGAAGCTCACGGCGCTGACCGTCGTGCCGGGCAGCTCGCTTCCGACGCCCGCCTGCCGGTTGGCGTCGTCGTACGGCGCGGCGCTCCAGTGGGAACCCCGCAGACCGTCCAGCTTGAGATACTGGCCGCTCGCGTTCACCGCGAAGACGCGCAGCGCCTCGCCGGTTTCATCCACGAAAACCACGCGCCCGTCGCCGCCCACATCCCAGGTTTGCAGGCCCAGATTGTCGCCCTTCGCGTTCGAGGAGGTTGCCACTTTCACCCATGCGAAACCGGTGGGCGCGCCGTTCACGAAGTTGTTGTTCAGCCGCGCGATGAAATATTTTCCGTCCGTCGTGTTGTTGCACTGACCGGAGACATAGATCGCGCCGGTGGCCGCGCCGGGCCTGGAGGAGGTCTTGATCCAGCGGAGATTCGCCACATGACCCGCGGGCAGGTGGTAAATGCCGAGGATGGTCTGCGCGTCGCTCGATAGGCGCATCAGGAAGGCCACGCGACCGGTATTTCCGTTCGGCAGTTCCGCGGGCGGCGTCCACAGTGTCTTCGGCGCGCTCGTCCAGTTCAAATCGTCGGCGATACCGGCGGCGAGGACGGTGCCGTCGCTCAGCTCCATCGCGTCCAGCAGCGTTTGACGGCCCGCGCCGCCGACGTAGGTCGCCAGCGAGCCGTATTCGCCCGCGTCGGGAACTACGTTGACGGCGATCGGCGCGGAAGAGGCGCGCGCGCCCCAGCGATCGGTCGCGATGGCGACCAGCGATTTGGCGCCGTAGAAACGCGGCGTCCACGAAAGCCGCCACACCGCGCCCACGAGGCTCGCATCGCCGATTTTTCGACCGTCGGCCCAGAAACTCACCGAGTGAATGCCGTCGGCGTCGCTCGCGGAGGCCTCCAACGAAAGCGGCTCGCCGACCGTCGCGGAGGCGCCGTTCGAGGGCGTGACGATCGCGCAGGTTGGCGCGGTGATGGTGACAGAAAGCGTCTCGGAGAGCGTCGAGGCGCCGCGGTCGTCGAAAGCGCGAACCTGGAACGCATAGTCGCCGGCGGGCAGATTGCCGAAGCTGTAGGTCGAATAGCCGCCGCTCAGCGCCGCATTGCCCACCAATGTGCCGTTGCTGAACACCTGCACGCCGGCGATCGAGCCGTCCGCGTCGGCGACCGCGCCCTGGAGCGCGAACGCGCCCTGGACGGAGGTGTCATGGCCGATGGTCACGGTGGGCGGACTGTTGCCGCCGGGGCCGCCGGCGGCGGTGACCTTGAAACGCAGCGCCTCGGACTCGGTGACGAAGCCGGCGTTGTCGGTGACGCGCAGCGTGAGCGCGTACTGACCGATCGCGGGCGTCCAATCGAAGCTCCAGTTCTGCCCGTTGAGACTGGGTTCTCCGAGTTTCGTCCCGCCGACGAAGAGTTCGAGGCGCGCGATGCCGTCGGGATCGCCGACCGTGCCGCTCAACGTGACGGGCGCGCCCGCGGCGAGATCGGCATAGGCCGCGGGCGTGGCGAAGGAGACGTTGGCGTCGGTGTTCGAGACCGGTTGGCCGGCAGCGTCGAGGAGGGTGAAATCAATGTCGTCGAAAAACACGGGGAAACCGGCGTTGCGTTCATTGCCGAGCCCCACGGGGCCGCGAGTGCCGATGTAGTTGTCGGTCGCATCCATAATTTGCCGGCCGTTCACCCAAACCTTGAGATTCTTGCCGACGCGGTCCAACCGCACCTCGTTCCAGCCTTCTCCGGGGATGCCGGCGTAATCGGAGTCGGGCGCGTTGGGATAATCGGGATCGGTCTTCAGGTGCATGTTGTAGGTGAAACCGATCTCGGGACGGAACCCGCTGTTGCCGAAGTACCACACGCGGGTGCCGCGACCGGCGTTCGAGTAGGATGCCGGTTTTTCGATGCTGTTGATCGTCTGCGCGTCGAACACGACCGGCCCGGCGTCGGCCTGCCCGAAGAATGTGAAGAAATACGGGGAATCCGCGAGCGGCACGCCGACTTTGTAGCGATAGGTCAACCGAAAGTTCGGGTAGTTCCGATGGTTGGAATCGAGCAGCGCGTTGAGGTGAGCGGAGTAATCGTAATTCACCATCTCCCGCACGCGCAGGCGGAGGTCGCCGCCTTCGCCGACCACCGCCCAGCGGCTCGCGGCGTTGAGCTCGGCGCGCTGCTGATAGTTCGCGGCGTCGCCCCATTTCGGCACGGCGCTGAAGAACAGGCTTCCCTTCAGCGTGACCGGATCGCTTTCCGTCGAGTCGCCATCGGCGGAAACGGCGACCGCCCAAACTTGATGCCGCCCCACGGGCAGATTCGCCCAGGAATACGTCCACGTGCCTTCCGCGACGTTCAACGCGGCGTTGCCGAGCTTTGTCGCGGACGATCCGGATTGCTCGCTCCTGCTCCAGATTTCGACCCGCGCCAGGGCGCCGTCGGGATCGCCCGCCCGCCCGTGGATCGCCACCGTCTGCCCCGCAAAAAGTTGCGAGCTGCCGGCGGGGCTGGTCACGCTGACCGTCGGCGGCCGGCTGTGCGTGACGCGAACGGCGCGCGCCGCAGTCTTGGTGTCGCCGGCGTCGTCGGTGGCGACGACTTTGACGACATGATCGCCCAGCGC
>CALGXT010000097.1 GCA_937935255.1 uncultured bacterium
CATGCCCGGCTTCGCTTCGCTGCGCCGCGGCGGCCAGGCTTCGCTTCGCTACGCCGCGGCACGCCCGCCGCGCCGCTGAAACTCGAATACACGAGTCGCAATTCGACATACGTTTGTCGCTTTTTTTGTATGACCAAAGCGCGCGATCGCGTGTACGCTTGCCGATGTCTAGAGAGAAACAGGGATCGGTAAAAATCGGCAGAAAGGGAGAAATACGGTGAGAAACCATAATCGTTTCGGGGCCATTCTCGGCGCGTGCGCGCTGGGCGCGGCGAGTTTTTCGGGCGCGGCGGGCGCCGCGCCGGTCAAGGTCTTCATCCTGGCCGGGCAGTCGAACATGGAGGGCCACGCGAAGGTCGAGACCTTCGACTATATCGGCGACGATCCGGCGACGGCGCCGCTGCTGGCGTGGATGCGCAACCCCGACGGAACGCCGAAAGTGTGCGAGCGCGTGTGGATTTCGTACCTCACGAGCGAGGATACCGAGAAGACCGGCAAGCTGACGGTGGGCTACGGGGCCCTGAAGGGCGGAACGAAAATCGGACCGGAGTACACGTTCGGCCTGCGCCTGGAGGAGAAACTCCAACAGCCGATCCTGCTGATCAAGACGGCGTGGGGCGGCACATCGTTGCACAAGGATTTTCGGCCGCCGAGCGCGGGCGAGGCGGGGCCGTCGTACCGAGCGATGATAGACCATGTTCGGATGGTGTTGAAGGACCTCAAAAGAGTCATTCCGGAGTACGACCCGAAACAGGGCTATGAGATCGCCGGATTCGTTTGGCTGCAAGGGTGGAACGATATGGTGGATTCGAAAACGTACCCCAAACGGGCCGAGCCGGGCGGGTACGCGATGTACAGCGATCTCCTGGCGCAGTTCATCCGCGATGTTCGTACGGATTTGAACGCGCCGGATATGCCGTTCGTGATCGGCGTGATGGGCGTGGGCGGAACGCAGGTCAGCCCGATTCACGCCAACTTCCGCGAGGCGATGGCGGCGCCGGCGGCTCTGCCGGAATTCAAGGGCCGCGTCGTCGCGGTGCAGACCGCCCCGTTCTGGGACGAGCGGCTGGGCGCGATCGAGGGGAAACGCGGACAAGTCGCGGACAAGCGTCGGAAGCTGAACAAGGAGGTCGAAGCCGGCAAGCTGACGAAGGAGGAGGCCGACCGTCAGATGAAGGAATTCGAGGCGGAACTCATCTCGCCGGAGGAGGCGAGAGCCTGGGAGCGGGGCGCCTCGAATTTCGGATTCCATTATCTCGGCTGCGCGAAGACGTTCGCGTTGATGGGCCGGGCGTTTGCGGATGCGATTTTGAACCTGAAATAATCACCCTGAGCCGGATCAAAGAAGCCATGAAAAAAAGCGCGCTGTTTTTGTCGTTCATCCTCGCCGTCGGCGCCGTTGCCGCCGATTACTACACCGAGCCGGCGCTGTATCATTCGCGGCCGGATCCCGCGAAGGAGCGGCACTTCGGCGAAGTGGGCGTGACGGGCCTCAAGCTGCGCATCTATCCCGGCGTCGTTCTGAAGGTCGAGGAAACCGTGCCGGGCAGCCCGGCCGACGGCAAATTCGCCAAAGACGACGTCATCACCGGCGTCAACGGCGTGGCGTTGCGGGGGCTCAACCCCTTTACGGCGCTCGGCAGGGCGTTGACGGAGGCGGAGGCGAAGGACGGCAAGCTGGTCTTCGAGGTGGAAGGCAAAGCTCCGGTCACGGTGGTCATCCCCGTGCTCGGCGCGTATAGCCCGACGTGGCCGCGGAATTGCAAGAAATCGGAGGCGATCGTTCGGCGCGCCGCCGAGTATTACGCGCAGTCCCTGCAAAAGGCCATTGATTTCAACGACGAGGGCAGCGGCATTCCCGCCGCGTTGAAGTGCCTGTTCCTCCTCTCCACCGGAGACGACGCGTATCTGCCGGTGGTGAAGTCCTATTTCGACCGTTTGGGCAAGAACATCGCCGGCATCGGGGATCACACCTGGAACAACGGCTACAACGGCGTCGCCTGCGCCGAATACTATCTGCGCACGGGCGATACATCGGTGTTGCCGATTCTGCAATATTACTGCGACAACGCGCGCGATCGGCAGTTCTACGGCGCCGGCTGGGGGCATTGGGGCCGGCAGATCAGTCCGCAATACGTGTCCGGCGGCCTGATGAATCCGGCCGCGGCGCAAGTGGCGACGACGCTGGTGCTGGCAAAAGAATGCGGCGTGAAGGTGGACGACCGGACGATGCTCGGCGCGCTGCAATTCTTCTACCGGTTCGCCGGGCGCGGCACTGTGGCCTATGGAGATCACCGCGCCGAAATCGGCCTCGCCTCGAACGGCAAGGACGGTATGGCCGCGGCGTTGATGCAGGTGGCGAGCAATGCGCGGGGCAACACGAAGATCTATCGGGACGCGCGCAACTGGTTCGCGCTCTCCATGCTCGAGAGTTTCCCGGGGCTGGTGACCGGCCACGGCGACGAGGGCCGCGGCGACGCGATCTGGCGTTCGATTACGTCGGACTACCTGCGCGAAATCAAACCCGCTATTTATCGAACGACAATGGACGAGCTGCGGTGGTGGTATGACCTGAGCCGGCGTTCCACCGGCGCGTTCGGCGCGGCGCTGGCGCAGTATTGGGATGAGGAGGGCACGGGCGCCGCCGTGGCGATGGTCTATACCGCGCACTTGAAAACCCTGCGGATCACCGGCGCGCCGCGGTCGAAGTACGCGCGCGATTTCACCCTGCCGGAACACCTGTGGGGACGCCCGGCCGATCTGAAATTCATCGCCGTTGAACCGGATTCGGAAGAGCCGACCCATGTCCTGGCCGGCAAACTCAGCGACGCCAAGATCACGAAACCGGATTACGCCGAAATGACGACGGAGGAGCTGGTCCGGGCCACACGGCACCGCCATTTCAACATCCGGACCCAGGCGGCGAAGGCGTTGATGCACAAGGGCGCGTTCCGCGAACTGGAACGACTGATGACCGACCCCGATCCCCGCGTGCGCCGCGCGGCGTGCGACGGGCTGACGGATTACCGCTACTGGTTCGCGGTCGGCAAGAAGCCGATCGCTACGGAGAACGTGACGCCGGCGATGGTCGCGGCGATCCGGAAGATGCTGTCCGATCCGAACGAGGCGATTTTCACCGTGGACGGGGCGCTGCTGGCGCTGACCCGCGCCAAACCGGAAGCGGCGGCGGAGTGCGTGCCGGACATTCTGCCGTGGCTGAAGAGCGATGAATGGTGGGTGCGGCAGTCCGCCTTCTGGGCGCTGGCGACGGCGGCGAAGGCCGACGGGGTCGCGCCGAAGGTCTTGCCGGCGCTGACGGAGGCGCTGGTGCGCGAAGATCGGCCGACGGCCCGCGATTTGATGACTTATACGATGAATAATCTCGCGAAAACGCTCAAGCCGGCCGATGCGTGCCTGGCGGCGCTGCAACGCGCGGTGGCCGAAACGGAAATCAAACCCGGCGTTCGCGCGGGCGAGGGCGGCTTCTACGTGCAGGCGGCGGCGTTGGCGAGCCTGGAGGCCACTCCCGGAAGCGCCGTGGAGACCGCCCGGTCGTTCGCGAAGCGGCTTCAGCAGGTGGAAACCCGTCATATCGCCAAGGTGACGGAAGCTTTGATGGAAGCGCGGGAGAAACTGCCGGACGCGGCGCGCGATGAGCTGACCGCGGCGCTCTATGGCGATTTTCGGCGGGAATTGCTGCGCCGTATGAATGCGGGCGACGCGGCGCTCGATACGATTGTGGCGCTGACGCGGTTTCGGCATCCCGAGGTGGGCTGGCAGGAGCTGGGCCGGCCGCCCGCGGCCGAGCGTGTTTGGCAATTCACATCTTTCGAACCGGGCGAAAAGGACTTTCTCCATCCGCGCGAGCAACGCCGCTTCCGCGATGTCGCGTTGCCGGCGGGAATGGAAAACTGGTTCGCGCCGGACTTCGATGCGACGAAGTGGACGAGCGGTCGGGCGCCGATCGGCAAAGGCCTTTTCAAACCCCGGCACGGGAAGGGCGAGGTTCTCGAAAATCGGTCCGCGTGGGGCGAGGGCGAGTTTCTGCTGGCGCGAACGACGTTCGAGATGGACGCGGTGGACTGCGACTTCTACCGACTCGGGGTATTGGCCAACTCAGGCTTCCGCATTTATCTCAACGGCCATCCCATTCACACCTACATCTGGTGGAACAACACACCCGAATACCGGAAAATCGGATTGGGTTCCGACGGGGTGAAACACCTGAAAAAAGGCGTGAACACGCTCGCCGTGTATGCCAACGCGGTCTACGAGGGAGGGGCGCAAGTCGGACAGTTCGATATCCGGCTGGAAGGTTTGAAAAAGTCCGATCTGATGAAGGACGAATAACGCCGCCCGCGTGTGCTTCAGCCCGGGTTGGGCGCACATTGGGGGGACAGACAGTGGGGGCGCGCACATTCCACGTTGAATTTGCGGCGTGACGCGGCGAGGAGGGGCTCAGGCCTCCGGCGCATTATCTATCACCACCGCCTCCTCGCGGTAACGGGTGCGGGGCGGCGGTTGCTCCGCCGGCCAGCCGATCGCGATGGCCGAAACGGGGATCTGGTGGTCAGCCAGATGGAACAGCCGCCGCATCGCGGCGATGCGTTCCTCGCGCGGATGCACGCCC
Organism: uncultured bacterium; assembly: GCA_937935255.1. GTDB lineage: Bacteria > Verrucomicrobiota > Kiritimatiellia > PWTM01 > PWTM01 > CALGXT01. The sequence goes on from CALGXT010000097.1 coordinate 4,631, forward strand.
AGCCAGCACGCGCCGAGGCCCAGCATGGAAGCAGCCAGCAGTAGATTCTCGATCGCGGCGCTGCAATCTTGGAGCAGATACGAGAGCTGTCCGTCGTGCGCCCGTTGCAGATCGCCCGCCACGAGAATTGCCAGCGGCGCGTGGCGCAGCATCGGCGCGTTGGGCAGCGCTTCCGCCATCGCCTCGAGACGGCGGCGATCGCGAACAACATAGAACATCCACGGGTCCTTCTTCACCGCCGACGGCGCCGCCATGGCGGCCTCCAGCAGGTCGCGCGCCACCGAATCGTCCACCGGCCGATCCGTATAAGCGCGGACGCTGCGGCGCGCAAAAATAGGCTTCAAGATCGGGTTCATCCAGGCATTGTCACACACCGGTTCGGAATGTCGCGTTCGGATTGTTCGGAACGCCAATATCTCCGCCCCCCGGCGTTCTTACGGCCCGACATTCACGGTGGTATTGGTGGGCGTCGGATTGGGGTTCGGCGGCGTCACGATGTCGGCCTCGGCGGCGATCGTTCCCAGCAAGCCCGGCTCGATCCACGCGCCCTGCAAAACGGCCTTGTTTCCGGTCACCGCGATCGTGCCGCTGATCGTCACCGGCGCGCCGGTCGTCGTGTCGCCGCGCAAGTTGAGCGCGCCCCGCCAGTCGCTTTCCGCGACGAAACTTCCGCGGAACACGCGGCCGTTGTTGTCCAAACCCTCGATCGTCTCGCCCCACTGCCGCAGCAACAGCGACCGCACGGCGGCGCCGGAATTGCGGTCCACAATGCGCCCGCCGTTCGCGGCGCGGTAGAGCCCCGCCACGAGAATCGTTTGCCGTTCGGTGGAAGAACCGCGCAGTTCACACCCGCCGGCAACAATTCCCGCGCATAACAGCGCCGCCAGCCCGACCGCTCTTGCTCTCCGTCGAATTTTATTCATGGCTTTTCGCTCCCTTCCGGGGCCTGCGTTTCCCCGCCGGGCACCGTCCTGATTTCCACCGCGGGGCCGGGCGCCGGCGGCGCCTCGGCGCGGCGGACGACGCTCACGCGCGGCGCGCTCGATTTCTCTCCGCGCGGCGGCGCCGCCAGCTCGCTGTCCGTCCAGCCCCGCGTCCAGCCGGCCTTCGCGGCGCTGCCGGATTGGTAGAGCCGCCGCGCCTCCTCCCGCGCCTGCTCGGGCGTCACCAGCACGTACGGCGTCATCATCACCAGCAGCTCGGTCCGATTGTCCTCCCAACGATCCGAACGAAACAGCAGCCCCAGCAGCGGAATATCTCCGAGAATCGGCACTTTCGCGCGCGTGAGCCGCCGGTCGTTGTTGACGAGCCCGCCGAGGACGATCGTGGCGCGGTTGGGCGCGACGATCGAGGCCTTGACTTCGCGCTTGGTGATGACCGGCACGCGGTTGCCGTCAATCACTTCAAAGCCGCCAAGATTATCCGCCGTCTGCGACACCTCCATTACCACAACGCCCTCCGGATTGATGCGCGGCGTGACGGCGAGGTTCAGTCCGATGTTGCGGTACTGGTAGGAGGAGGTTTGTTGGCCGGCGGTGGAAACGCTGGTCGAGGTGACGACGGGCCGCTCCTCGCCGACGACGATCTTCGCCTCGGTGTTGTCGGTGGTCTGCACGACCGGCGTGGAGAGGATGCGGGCGTCGGACGACGAGGCGGCGGCGCGCAGGATGAAGTCCATGTTCAGGCCGTAAATCGTCGTGTAGTAGCTCAGCCCCCCGATGTTGAGCGGGGGGCTGTTGCGACCGACCGTCGCGCCGTCGCGGAACGCGGACTCGGCGAAGCGCTGGCCGCCGCCGAACGAGAAGATCGGCTCGCCCGAGCGCGCGCCGCCCTGGGGGCCGCCGGAGTTGACGCTGTAGGCGGAGAGCGAGCGTTGCAGCCAATCCAAACCGTATTCCAGCCCCTTGTTCAGGCGCACCTCGATGATGACGGCTTCGATGAGCACCTGCGCGGTGGCGATGTCCATCTGCGCGATCACTTCCTCAATCGCGGCGATATCGCTGCGCGGCCCCATCAGCAGCAGCATGTTCGTGCGCTTGTCGGCCAGAATCTTCGTTTGCGGCGACAGCGCGCCGAAGAGTTCGCCGGCGGCGGCGGCGCGCGCGGGCGCGGGTTCGCGGCCCTCGCGCGCGACTTCCTCGAGGGGCCGGGCGCGAACCTCGTCGCCGGCGGCGGCGGCGCGCGCGGGCGCTTCGTCCTTGCGCGCGGCGGCGGCGCCGACCAGGCTGTTCAACAAGGAGGCCATTTCCTCGGCCTTCGCATACTCCAGCGGGCGCGCCCGCACGATCACCCCCGGCTCGACCTTGCGGTCCAGGACGGCGACGATCCGGTCGAAGAACACGAAATTTTCCGGCAGGCTGACCACGATCAGCACATTGCTGCGCTCGTCGGCGACGATCTTGACCCGGCCCTGCAACAAACCGCGCTCGGCGCTTTCCGTTTCCGCGCTCGGCGCGGTCGCGGGCCGCGGCGGGCGGATCACGCCGGGCGGCGCGGGCGGCGCGGGCGTCGCCGGGGCCGCCGGCGCGGCCGCGCGAGACCGCGCGGTCTGCGTTTCCTGCACCAGCTCCGCCAGCCGCGCGGAAACGTCGCGCGCCTTCGCGAAGCTCAATTCGTACACCCGCGTTTCCACGCGGCTATCCATGGGCTGGTCGAGAAATTCGATGATTTCGGCGATCCGTTTCAGATTCAACGCGGTGTCGCTGACGATCATCCCGTTCAGTCGTTCCAGCGGCTGGATGCGCCCGGTGTTGCGCAGCAAACCCTGCAGGATCGGTTGGATTTCGCCCACCTCGACGTGACGGAGGGTGAACACCTGGCTGGCCGCGCGATCGCTGTCGGCGAACGGCGTCTCCGGCAAGACGGTGCGGACGCCCAGGCCTTCCTGCCCGGCCGCCTGCAGCGGCACCGCCTTCAAGAAACGCTCGCCCTGCGGGACGAGCGCGACGCCCTGCAGCGCCAGCGCCGTCTCGATCGCCTCGAGCGCCGCCGCCGCGGGCAACCGGTCCGCGCTACGCAGGGTGACGGCGGCTTTCAACCCCGGCGCCTCGATCACGATGCGTTCGGTCAATTCCGCGTAGAGCGCGGAAACCTGATCGAGGGGCGCCTCCCGAAAGGCGAGCGCCACTTGTTTTCCCGCGTTCCGCGCGGGCAGCAACGGATGCCCGGCGCCGGCGCGAAGGGCGGGAGGAACCGTCGGCGCGGTTGGGGCGCCGGAGGCGGGCGCCATCGCCGCCGGGGCCGGGAGCGCGGCCGGCGGTTCGTTTTCTTCCTGAGCGGGCGCGAGCGCCGTCATCGCCAAAGCGACCGCCCCCGCGAACGCGCGGCGGGCGGCGTTGCGGCAATAATCACTCTTGAGTTTCCACATGACTTCACTCCCTCGGCGCGGCGGCCGGCGCCGGCGCGGTCGGCGTCGGTTTGCCCCGAATGTACGCGAATTCCACCGTGAACGTCCCGCGCAGACGCGCGCCGCCCGGCGCCGGCCCGACGGTCAGTTGCGAAACATCGAGCAGGCCTTCGCCCGTCTGCAAGGCGAAGAGCAGGCGCACGAGCTGGGGCAAATCCCCTTCCCATTGGCAGGCGATCGCCTGCTCGCGCAAATCGTCCGAGGCGCGCTCTTTGGCGGCGTCGCGCCGCAGCAGCGTGACGCCTTGTTCGTTCGCGATCCGCTCCAGCATCCGCAAGAGTTCCGCCGTCACATCGCGATCGGGCGGATAGACCGGCAGCTTTTGCCGCAGCGCCGCGTAGCGTTCTTCCAGACCGGCGCGAGCGCCGGCGATATGCCGATATTCCCGTTGGCGCGCGAGTTGCGCCTCGCGCGCGCGGCGCAGTTCGCGCCATTCCGCCAGCCGCGGCGTCGCCCAGCGCCACGTCGCGGCGCCGAGCAGCGTCAGCGCCGCCGCGCCGGCCAATATCGTTTCCCGCGCGGTCAGCCGCCTCACGGCTTCGCCCCTTCCCGCCCCGGCAAATGCGCGGTGACCGTGAACTCGGATTTCCCGCCGCCGCCCCGGCTGCGGACTTCGCCGGACTCGATCTTCGTGAAAAACGGCGATTGTTCCAGCGCCTGTAAAAAATCGTAAACGGCTTCCGGACGCGCCGCCGCGCCGCGCAAGGCGACGGTCGCATGCTTTCGGTACGCGAACGAATTGAGTTCCACGCCCGCCGGCAGCCGCTCGGTGATCTCGCGCAGCGCTTCGAGTGCGGAGTGCGTGCGCGACACATAGCCTTCGAAGGCGCGCAGCCGTTCTCGGAGTTCCAACACCGCTTCCGCCGGGCCGCGCAACGATTCGGCCCGCGCCTTTTCGGCTTCCGTCCGCGCGCGCTGGAGGCGCAGCGCGCCGTAAAAACCGCCGACGCCCAAGGCCCAGACCAAAGCGATTGCCGCAACGGCGAGAATCCGCGACCGGCGGCGGCGGCGATCCGCGCGCTCGGCGCGCCAGCTTTCCGGCGCCAGGTTCAGGCCGGCGCCGCGCGCGGCGCGGCGCGCCAGGCCGTCGGCGATCGCGCCCTCCTCCAGCCGCCGGAACTCCACCGGGGCGGCGCCGGTGACCTCGCGCAGCGCCTCGCGCAACGCCCCCTCCGGCCACCCATCGGCGTCCGCCGCCCGGCGCCACACCTCCGCCCGTTCGATCGGCTTCACGCCGTGCTCCCAGGCGAGCGCGGCCAGGCGCTCCGCGATTTCCGCCGCCAGTTCCCGCGGCCCCGCGGCGCGCACGCCCGCCGCGAGCAGCGGGCGGCCGTGATCCAGCGCCATCAGATCCGCTCCGCCCGCCGTGCAGCGCACGGCCAGATGCCGCCCGGATTTCGGGCCTTCCGCGGTCGCGGCGTCGCGCCAAAGCTCCCACCAGCCCAGCAGATTCAAGTCCAGCCGCGCGGGCGGGGCGCCGGCCTTACGGAAAGCTTCGCCGATGTCCTCCACCCGGGTTCGGGGCGTCAGCGCCACCCAGACCAGCGTCGCGCCCTCGAGGACGGCGGCTTCCTCGACGCCGATCTGCAACTGATCCATCGGCAACGGCGCGTAATTTTCGGCGTCAAGGCGCGCCATGGCGTCCAACTCCGCGGGATCGCGCGCGGGGAATACCGCGAGGCGGATCAGCGCCTGGACGGCGGGGATACCCACGGCGACCTCGCCGCGCAACGCGGATCGCTCGGCGGCGGCGACGCCCGGCGAATTATCGCCGGCGGGCCGAACGGGAAGGCGTTCGAGGACGACGCCGCGTTCGTCGGCGCGCGCCACGGCGAACTCGACGACCTTTTCCTCCAGCGCGATTCCGGTGTAGATGCCCGATTTCACCAGGCCCCTTCCATCCACTCGAACGCCGCCGGGTTGCCGGCCGCGCGCAACACGGCGCGCACACGATATTCGACACCGTCGGCGATTCCGACAACGGCGACGCGGAAGAACCGCTCCCGATCAAACGACAGCCGTTGCAATACGACGGGATTCACAATGCCCGTCGCCGCGGAAAACTCGGCGGCGTCCGCAAAACCATCATCCTCGGTGTCGGGCTTTCCGTCAAATCCCTTGGCCGCTTCGATAATATCGTCCGCGTCGGCGTCCGCAAGTTCGGGAATGCCGATGAGAACATCGCGGCTGGCGGCGTTGACTTGAACCCGTCCGTCGCCGCGAACGGTCAGCCAGTCGGCGATGCCGCGCAACTCTTCGCCGTCGGCGTAGGGGGACGGCCCCCCATAGAGCAATTCGCGCGAAAATCCCTTGATCAGCGCCAGCTCGCTCACGGTCTCCACCGGCGCGTTGCGGACGGAGTAGCCGCGCTCGACGTAGAACGGATCGTCCGATTCCGCGCCCAACAGCCGGTGGTCCTCGTCGGCGTCCGTCCAATCCTGGAAGCACGCGATCAACTCGTCCCAGCGATCTTCGGGCACGCCCGCGCGGTAGAGGATTTCATACCAGTCGTCCTCGCCGAGCGCGTTGACGTTCCGGCGCGCGCCTTCGGGTTCCAACGTCAGCCGGAAGCCGTCTCCGCCGCCGAGCGAGACGGCGAGATCGCGCAGGGCGCCGTTGCGGCTCAATCGGCGAAGCCGCCGCCAGGTCTCTTCGTCCATTTGTTCCGGAACCCACTCGGCGGGGACATTCTCGCGCTGTGAAAGCAGCCATTGCGCGTAGGCGATGCCCGAGCGCGCGGCGAGTTCGGCGCGGACGCGCTTGCGGCGGAAGGAGGCGACCGCCGCCTCGACGCGCATGTCGAAGGCCAGGGAACCCAGCAGCAACGCGAGCAACAACAGCGTCCACAGCGCCACGATCAACGCGGAACCTCGGCGGCCGTCATGGACGGAGGGGGCGATCAAGGGCCGTCTCCCCGTT
>CALGXT010000098.1 GCA_937935255.1 uncultured bacterium
TGGTCGAACTGGAACGGCGTGTGCGCCGGCGGCATGGGCATTCTCGCGCTGGCGTTCCATGACGACGCCGCCGACGCGCCGCGTCTCATCCCCTTCGTCGAAGAGAGTCTGGGCGCGTATTTCTCGTCGTTCGTCAAAAACGACGGCGGATGTCCCGAGGGCACGGGCTACTGGAACTACGGGATGAACTATGCCGTCCGCTACCTGCTGAGCTGGGAGCGCGCCACCGGCCGGCGGCATCCGGCGTTCCGAATCCGCCAACTCGGCCGGTCGTTGTTCTTCCCGCTGGATTTTACCGGCATCAGCTTCGGCGACAACGACGGCTGGGGCCCGACCGCCTTCTTCTTCCTTATGGCGCGTCGTCTGCGGCAACCGGCCGCCGCCCTCCGGGCCGCCGTACCGCTGATGGCTTCCCCCCATAAATTCCGCCGGCGAGACCGCCGAACCGCCACGGGCGACCTGCTGTACGCCGCCGACGCCATCCCCACGGCGGAGCAAATAGAGCGCCTGCGGAAGGAGCATGAACAGCGCCCCGCGCCGGTGGCGCGAATCTATCGCGGAATGGATTGGGCCGCGCTGGCGGACGACGACGCCTTTCCGCGCCTGCGCATGGCCGTCCGGGGCGGGTCGAGCGCCATCGCGGGGCACGGCATGGTGGATCTGCTCAGTATTCGCTGCCGCGTGGATGGCGCGTTGATGATCACGGACCAGCAGGACGGGGCCTACATGGCCACGACCTTCAGCGGCCGCGGACACGAGATTTACGGACGTAGCCCCGCCTCGAAAAGCACGTTGTTTGTGGACGGACTCGGCGGCGCCGCCAATGCGTCGTGCGACCGCACGGAGGTGGTTCGGGGCGGCGGAATCCTCGGCATCCGCGTGGACGGCTCTCACGCCTTCCTGCCGCGCTGGAAAAACGTGTTCATCGGGCGGCTGGTGTTGCTGGTGGAGAACGCCGGGTGGCTCGTGATAGACCGTGTGCGCGGGGCGGACGCGGCGGACACCCACTGGCTCGAATCCCGCTTTCATGTTCCGGCCGGCCGCCGGCGCGGGCAAAACTGGGTGGAGATCGAGAACGGCGCGGCGCGGTTGCAGATGACCTTCGCTTCGCTCGTCGGCGGCGTGTTGCGAAAATCGTACGGCATGCCCTCCCAGCCCGCGGTGCAACCGACGCTCGTTTTCCGCTGGATGAGCGCGGTCGCAGCTGCGGACCAACTCCACGTAACCGCGTTGAATCCCGGCGACGCCCCGCTGCAGATCGCCATCCATCCGGGGCCGCGGGATGTTTATTCAATTGCGGTGACCGGATCCGACCGAAAGGTCCGGACTCTTCGCGTGAGCGCGCGTTTGACGCTTTCATCCGGAGCGAATGACACATGAAACAAATCGGCGTATTGGGTTATGGCCGGCGAATCGGCCATGTGGTGAACAATGTCACGGCGGCGGCGCCGGACGAAATTCGGGTCGCCGCATTCTATGATATTTCAGAGCAGGCGATCGCCCGCGTAACGGCGGCGAATCCCTCCATCCAGCTTTGCCGAAGCGCGGACGAACTCGTCGGGCGCAAGGACATTGACTGGGTTTTCATCGGATCGTTCAACGCCGCGCACAGCGCCCACGCGATCGCCGCGCTCGAGGCGGGGAAACATGTGTTTTGCGAAAAGCCCCTGGTGACTACCCAGGCCCAGGGGATCGAGCTGCTGGCCGCGCGCCGACGTCACCCCGATCCGTCCTTCGCCGTGGGATTCGTGCTGCGCTACTCGGCGTTCTATCGGACGATGAAGCGTTGGGTGGATGAGGGTCGTCTGGGCGAATTGATCAGCCTCGAATTCAACGAGACCCTCGCGCCGCAGCACGGCGCGGCCATGCACGGCAACTGGCGTCGGCGTTCGGAATGGAGCGGCCCGATGATCCTGGAGAAGTGCTGCCACGATATGGATCTCCTGTGCTGGCTGACCGGCAGCCGTCCGAAACGCGTCGCGAGTTTCGGCGGACTCCGTTTCTTCACGGCGAAAAACGCGCACTACAACGACCGCTATCCGGTCGGACCGAAGGGTTTCCGCTTTTATGACCGCGGAATGACCACGGGCTACACGGTCGGGGAAGAAAAGAACATCACGCCGTTCAGCGACGACAAAGACACCATTGATCACCAGGTCGCCATTCTGGAGCTGGAGAGCGGCGTCAACGCCTCGTTCCACTTTTGCATGCACGGCGCGCGGCAGGAGCGGCGCTTCTTCCTGTGCGGGAGTCTCGGCGCGATTCGGGGCGACGTGCTGACCGGCGAACTGGAATACACGTCCGTGGGTTGGACGCCGGAGACCGAGACGGTGCGCCCGATTGACGGCGACGAGCACGGCGGGGGCGAGCGGCCCATGGCCCGCGATATCGTCGAATGCATGCTGCGCGGCGCGCCGATGCCGACCACGCTGGAGAACGGCCTTCAAGCCTCGTTCATCTGCCTCGCCCTGGACGAAGCCCGCGTTTCCGGAAAAGTGGTGGATATGAAACCCTACTGGGACGCCCTCGTTTGAGCGGTTTCGTCCCGAAATCAAGAACCCGCGGAGCGGATCATGACGACATCGTTCGATGCGAGGCGCGTGCCATTCAGTTATCACGGCTCCTGGATGGGCATTTCGATCCCGCGGCAGGAGACCTCGCTGTTTTTACGAAACTACCACGGCAAGCCGAACAACGTTTTCGCGTTGCGGCCGCTTCTGGCGGGCGAACCGGTCGAATTCGAGATGACGGCGACGCCCGCGCGGCTGACGCTGAAGCGCGGCGAGGCGCGCATCGAAATCTGCTTCGAGTCCACGCGCGCGATCCGGATGCGAGGCCGCGGGCTGGGCTTGCAAATGGGCGATAGACACCTCATCTACCGCGACGCCCCGAATCGCATCGTGATCAATCAGCGTTCGGCGCTGCGCCGCTATGGGATCGAATTGCTGCGGGGTCGCGTCGAACTTCGCCGGCTCGTTCCCGAACAGCCGGTGTTTCCGCGCGTGGCCGTCATTTCGCCCGATGAGGACGGGCGCTGGGAACTGGCGTTGGACGAGTTTCTGAGCACCTGGATTCCGCTCGCGCGCGCCCCATTCGAAACGTGCGCGGCCTCCGCCCAGAGAGCTTTTGAGCGTTTTCTGCGAACGCTGCCCGCCGGGCGTCCGGAGGATGAGGACGCGCGGGCGCTGGCGGTCTACGTCCTCTGGTCGTGCGCCGTCGAACCGTGCGGGATCATCCGACGCCCCTCCATCCTCATGTCGAAAAACTGGATGAGCTATGTCTGGAGCTGGGATCAGTGCTTCAACGCCCTCGCGCTGGCCCGCGGACAGCCCGCCCTGGCGATGGACCAAATGCTGACGCTGACGGATCACCAGGACGAATTCGGCGCTTATCCCGACAGCATCAACGATGTCGAGCTGCAATTCAACTTCAGCAAGCCCCCGGTGCACGGCTGGGCCTTTCGCGAGCTGCTCCGCCGCCTGCCGCAACGCCCGCCCCGGGATGTGATGGACACGATGATCCGCTCGCTCTCGCGGCAGGCGGATTGGTGGATGACCCATCGAATTTCGAAATTCGAACTGCCGTTTTATATCCACGGCAACGACAGCGGCTGGGACAACAGCACGATGTTCAAACTGGGCGTCCCCCTCATCGCGCCGGATCTGGCGGCATTGCTGGTCGTGCAGATGGAAACGCTGGCCGAGCTCACGGCCGAGCGGGGCGAGGCGGCAATTTCTACGGAATGGTCGCGCCGAGCCGACGCGCTATATCAACGCCTGATGCGCCAGCTCTGGCGCGGCGACCATTTCGTGGCCGTCCGTCTCGAAGACGGAGAGGCCGTCAAGTCGCAAAGTCTGATTCCCTGGCTGCCGATCATTCTGGGCAAGCGTTTGCCGCCGGACGTTCGAGAGCATCTTCGCCGCGGCATCCAGGGCCATCTCACCGAATGGGGTCTGGCCACCGAGCGCACGGACAGCCCTCACTATCGTCCCGACGGCTACTGGCAAGGCCCCATCTGGGCGCCGTCCACCTACCTGGCGATCTCGGGCCTGCGACGATGCGGGTTCCACGAAATGGCCGACGATATCGGCGCACGGTTCCGCCGGCTTTGCCGGAAAAGCGGCTTCGCCGAGAACTTCAACGCCCTGACCGGCGAGCCGCTGTGCGACCCTGCCTATACCTGGACGGCGAGTGTCTTCCTCTTGCTCTCCGAGACCGAATAGGGGAAGGATAGGCGCCACGCGGTGGACGCAATGGAATTTTCGAATTTCGGAGAGCGTTTCCGCGGCCGGATCGGCATCGGCGAGCTGATGGACGATCTTGGCCGCGCCTTGGATGGCGACCGCCCGATGCTCATGCTCGGCGGCGGCAACCCCAGCCACATCCCCGCCGTCCAGGCGCTGTTTCGCAAGCGGATGGAGGAGATTCTCGCCCAGCCCGGCGAGTTCGAGCGGACGATCGGCGACTACGACACGCCGCAAGGCTGCCGGAGATTCATCGAGGCGCTGGCCCAGTTGTTCCGGAAAGAGTTCGGTTGGGATATCGGGCCCCAAAATATCGCGTTGACCAACGGCAGTCAGAACAGCTTCTTCTTCCTCTTCAACCTGTTTGCCGGACGTCACGCGGGCCGCCGCCGCAAACGGATTCTGCTGCCGCTGACGCCGGAATACATCGGCTATGCGGATGTCGGGCTGGAGGGCGATATCTTTCGCGCCGTGCGCCCGGAGATTGTGCGGCTCGATGAGTCTGTCTTCAAATACCGTGTGGATTTTCGGCATGTCTCGATCGGCGCGGACATCGGCGCGGTCTGCGTCTCGCGGCCCACCAATCCGACCGGCAACGTGCTGGCCGACGAAGAAATTGACGAGTTGCGCCGAAGGACGGCTCGCGCCGGCGTGCCGCTGATTCTGGACAATGCCTACGGCACGCCCTTTCCGAACATCATTTACGAAGACGTGCGGCCGGTGTGGGACCCGAACACGATCGTCTGCATGAGCCTCTCCAAGTTCGGTCTGCCGGCCTTGCGCACCGGCATTGTCGTCGCAGCCCCGGAAATCATCCGCGTTATCTCGCGCATGACCGCCGTCATGAGTTTGGCGCCGGTCAGCCTGGGCGCGGCGCTGGCGCTGGAACTGGCGCGCAGCGGCGAAATCGTGCGCGTCAGCCGGGAGATCATCCGGCCGTTTTACGAGCGGAAGGCTCGCCGGGCGCTCGCGCAGTTGAAAGCCGAGATGGCGGGCCTGCCCTTCGCCGTTCACAAGCCCGAGGGGGCGCTTTTCTTGTGGCTATGGTTCGAGGGATTGCCGATCCGGTGCGAGGAGCTCTACGAGCGCCTCAAGGCGCGCGGCGTGCTGGTGGTGCCGGGGCATTACTTCTTCCCCGGCGGTCGGGACGACTGGCCGCACTGCCACGAGTGCATCCGCGTCACCTACGCCCAGGACGATGCGGTGGTGGAACGGGGTCTGGCGATCATCGCCGACGAGGTGCGCAAGGTCTGGCAAAGGAGAGCCTAGGGCATAGAGGGCCGCATCAGCTCCGCCTGGTGGACTCCAACGAAAAGACGCGGAAGCGGGGCGTTCCGCGTTCAAAAGGGCGCGAGAAAGGCCCGGGCGCCGGTCATGATCATCTGGGCGGCGATGGCCGAAAGGATCAGCCCCGTCAGGCGGCTCAGAATCGTCAGGCCGCGCAAGCCCAAGACTCGTTCGAGGAATGTGCCCGCCATCAGTACGCCGCCGACGCTCGCAACGGCGGCGAACATTGCGGCAAGCCCGACGAGCCGGTCGGCCCCGTTCAGTTCCGCGCCCATGACCAGGATCGTGCCCGTGGTCGCCGGGCCGACGATAATCGGAATGGCCAGCGGCACCACCGCGAAGTCGCCGTCCGTGCTTTCCTCCGCGCGCGCTCGCCCCTGAACGAGACGGATGCCGGAGAGCAACAACAGGATGCCGGCGCCGACGCGGAACGAATCGAGTGTGATGCCGAACAGGGCGAAGATTTGACGCCCGGCGACGAAGAGCACGAGGCAGATCAGCGCCACCGCGGCGGTGACCGTCAACGCGAGCCGGCGTCGCCGGGCGCCGTCCTGCCGCTCGGTGAAGGTCAGAAACATTGTCAGCGCGAAAAAGGGCGTCAGCACGAAGAACAGCTTGATCCAGATATTGAGGAGCGTCGCCACGGCGCGCGTATTGTGCCTTCCCGCGCCGCCCGCCGTCCACGAAAAACAGGTCGAATACGCCCGCGGCACATAAATCACTTTTTCTCAAAAATGGTTTTCCGTCCCCATGTTCTCGGCTACGATGCGCGTATGGCCGACGCGATCGTCATTGTGCCGACCTACAACGAGCGGTCGAATGTGGAGCGCCTCGTTTCACTGCTCTTCCGTCACGCCCCCGATGTTGACGTCCTTTTTGTGGACGACAATTCGCCGGACCACACGGGCGCGGAGCTCGATCGGCTTGCCCACGGCGACGCTCGGGTGCGTGTGCTGCACCGTCCGACCAAGGAGGGATTGGGCCGGGCGTATATCGCCGGATTCCACGAGGCCCTCCAAGGGCCCTACCGTTTCTTTCTGGAGATGGACGCCGATTTATCGCACAACCCCGCCGATATCCCGCGTTTGATCGCCGCGGCCGGCGCCGCGGACGTCGCGCTCGGCTCCCGCTACATCGGCGGCGTGCGCGTCATCAACTGGCCGTTGAACCGCCTGATCCTCAGCCGGGGCGCGGGCTTGTTCGTGAAGTGGACGACGGGCCTGCCCTTCGCCGATCCGACCAGCGGCTTCAAGTGCTATCGCCGCGCCGCGCTGGAGGCGCTCGAACTCGACACGATCCGTTCGAACGGCTATTCCTTCCAGGTCGAGACGATTCATCGTCTTTGGCGGAAAGGTTTTCGCATTGTGGAAGTGCCGATCACTTTCGAGGAGCGCCAATCGGGGCGTTCGAAAATGAGCGGGGCGATTCTGCGCGAAGGCTTTCGCGTGGTGTGGCGGTTGGGATTCCGCCATCCGCGCCGCGCGCCGCGCGCGCCGCATCCGGCGAGCGTCGCGGCGGCGTCGGCGAAGGGGGCGCGCCCGTGAGCGCCCGCATCGCCGCCGCCGTGCGCGCGATGCGGCCGCGACAGTGGCCGAAAAACGCCGCCGTGCTCGCGGCGTTCTTTTTCGCGCTGGGCGATCCCAAACAAGGGGTCGGGGTCGGCCATTTATTGGCGGCGCTGGAGGCGGCCGCGCTGTTCTGCCTGGTGTCGAGCGCGGTTTACATTTTCAACGATCTGCGGGATGCGGCGCTGGATCGGGCGCATCCCGTCAAATGCCGGCGTCCGATCGCCAGCGGCGAGCTGCCGGCCGCCGCGGCGGCCGCGCTCGGTCTGGCGCTGGCGGCGGCGGGCGTCGCGGGATCGCTGGCGCTTTCGCGGCGATTCGCCGAGGTCGTCGGCGCCTATCTCGCGATGCAGGCGGCCTATTCGCTGGTCTTGAAACGCGTTCCGCTGGTGGATGTGCTGGTGATCGCCGCGGGATTCGTCCTGCGCGCGATCGCCGGCGCCCGCGCGATCGGCGCGAAGATTTCGCCCTGGCTCCTCCTCTGCGCGTTTCTGCTGGCGCTCTTCCTGGCGCTCTGCAAGCGGCGCGGCGAAAAGCTCAAACGGGAGGTCGCGGCGGATGCCGGCGCCGCGGCGCGGCCCGCCCTCGAGGGCTATGGCGAGCGTTTGCTCGACCAGCTCATCGGGATTGTCGCCGCCGCCACGATCTCGTGCTACGCGATCTATACGCTCTGGCCGGATACCGTCGCGAAGTTTCGCACCGACCGGCTGGTCTATACGACCCCGTTCGTCCTCTTCGGATTATTCCGCTACCTGGATCTGGTCTATCGGCGCGAGGCGGGCGAAGAGCCGGAGCACGTGCTGATGACCGATCCGCCGACGCTCGTGAACCTCGCGCTCTATTCCGCGGCGGTGCTGTATTTGCTGCTCGGCCCTCGTTGAGTGCGGAACGCGGAATCCAGCGCCCTCCGGGCGTGAAACCCCGCCGGGTTCATCCCGGCGCCGAATGAGACGCGCGAGGACGACGGCGAGAAACCCGCGATAGGAGCGAAGAACCTGCGCCGATCCGCCGTCGCTTCATCCGCCGAACACAATCTCCCGAATTCGCCGCGCCGCCTTGACCATCGGCAAATGCCCGACGCCCGGAAGCGCCTCGGCGCGCGCCTCGGGCCAGAGGGCGCGCAGCATCCGGATCGAGCGCCGCACCGCCGCGAACGTTCGCTCGCCGTAAATCAGATCGAATTTCGCCGGGAGACCGGCAAATTGCGCGACGGAACCGAGCCGCGCGAACAGCGCGAGATAGCGCAGCGTAACCTCGTGGTTCACGCGCTCGAAGGCCACCGTGAAATCGGCGTCTGCGTTCTGGCGTTTTCGGAGCACACGGTTGACGACGCGGCGTCCCGCCCCGCCCGCGAAGGCGGAGCGGTACATCGCGCGTCCCGCCGCGCCCCAGGTGAAGATGCGGAAATAGAACGGCAGGTAGGCGAACGGATCAATCATCACGATGCGCCGCGCCGCGGCCGGGCGCGCTTGGGCGGCGAGGAGCGCCAGGATCGCGCCGCTGCAAAAGCCGATCAGCGTGCCGCCGTCGGGCCCGGCCTCCCGCGCGAGGAGGCCGCCCAGCTCCGCGCCGATCGCGCGCAAGTCCCAGCGCTCCGGCGGCGGCGAACGGCCGTAGCCGGGCAGGTCTACGCTCAAGAGCCGCGCGTCCGAGGGACGTCCCGCCGCCAGCGGAGCGAATTCGCGGTGATCGCCGCCCCAGCCGTGGATGGCGAGGAAGACGCGCGATCCCTCGGAATAGCGTTCGATATGCATCGTTCCGAATGCGGCCTCGCCGCATCGCCTCCACGAGCGTTTCTCTTCGGCGCGCCCCGCGGCTTCCCGCGTTACGGATACATGCGCCCCATCAACCGCGGGAAGGGAATCGTTTCGCGAATGTGCCGCAGGCCGCAAATCCACGCGACCGTGCGCTCGATGCCGAGACCGAATCCTCCGTGCGGCACGGAGCCGTACCGGCGCAGATCGAGATACCACTCGTACGGCGCGGGATCCATTCCCTCCCCGGCCATGCGCGCGCGCAGGGCGTCGAGGTCGTCCTCGCGCTGGCTGCCGCCGATGATTTCGCCGTAACCCTCCGGGGCAAGCACGTCCATGTTCAGCACCACGCGCGGATCGTCCGGCGCGGGTTTCATGTAAAACGCTTTGCATTCCCGCGGATAGCGGGTGACGATGACGGGGCGATCGAACTGCCGGGTCAGGATCGTCTCCTCGTCGCCGCCGAGATCGTCGCCCCATTTGAAATTCCGCGCGCTTTCGATATGCGCGGGGCGGTTCGCGAGGTCGGCTTCCCGCTCCCGCAGGTCGTCCCGCAGCGCGGCGATCTCCCGGTCGAGTTTTTCCTGTTTCCAGGCTTTCTTCTCGGCGGCGCGTTCGCGTTCCAGCGCCGCCAGCCGCTCGGCGTCGGCGGCGAGCCGCGCGCGATCGCGTTCGAGTTCCTCGGTGAGCCGCGCGTGAACGGCGTCGCCGCGCAGGAGTTCGGCGGCTTCGGTGTAGGTGATGCGGGGGAACGGCGGCGCGATGCGCTCCAGCGGCGCGAGGTCGCGCTCCAGCCGCTTCAATTCCTCGCGCCGCTCCGCGAGGGCCGCCTCGACGAGCCGGCAAATAAAAGCTTCGGCCAGCTCCATGAGGTCGGGCAATTCGGCGTAGGCGATCTCCGGCTCGATCATCCAGAATTCCGTGAGATGTCGGCGGGTTTTCGATTTCTCCGCGCGGAAGGTCGGGCCGAAGCAATACACGCGGCCGAGCGCCATGGCGCACGCCTCCAGGTACAACTGTCCGGTCTGCGCGAGATAGACGCGGTCGCCGAAGTACTCCACGGGAAACAGCGAGCCGGCGCCCTCGGCGGCGCCGGGCTGGAAAATCGGCGTGTCGGTCAGGATGAAGCCCCGCTCGTCGAAGAAACGTCGCGCGGCGGAAATAATCGTGTGGCGCACTTTCAGAATGGCCGTTTGGCGGGCGGAGCGCAGCCAGAGGTGCCGGTGATTCATCAGAAAGTCAATGCCGTGCTCCTTGCGCGCGATCGGATAATCCTCCGCGCCTTGCAGCACGGAAAACGCCGCCACGCTCAACTCGACGCCGCCCGGCGCGCGCTCGTCCAACCTTGGAACTCCGCGGACGATCACCGACGATTCCAGCGGCGCTTTTTCCGACGCGGCGAAGGCCTCGGCGGTCTTCGCCTCGACGACGCACTGGCAGACGCCGGTGCCGTCGCGCACGAGCGCGAAGACGAGTTTCCCGCCGGTGCGCCGACCCGCGAGCCAGCCGCGCAGCTCCACTTCTTGCCCCCCCAATCCCGCCAAATCCTGAATGAAAGCGCGTGTGCTCATGCGGGCCATCCTAGCGCGTGCGGTCGTTTCCCGAAAGATTTTTGCAAGACGGGTCGGGGATGCGCCGGGATGCGCGCGATTTGTCTGTCCCCGACATGTGTCCCTTGTGCCTCTTACGCCTTGTGGAGTGTATCACACTTCGCGAAGTGTGGTACAGTCGGGCGGGCGGCAATCTCTGTTTTTGGTTCTCTGTCCCTGGTTCCCTGGTTCTGACCTGTCCCTTGTCTCGACCCCGGCGCGTGGGACATTTCGATGTCCGATCGGACCCGACTTTGCGATTGGCGAGCGCGTGCGGCGGGCGCCGAGGAGGGCCGCCAGTCCTTCTGTAATACCGAACAACGCCCTGGGGACAGAGAACTTACAGCGAAATGACGAGCGGATGGAATTTAGTCGTCACGGGATATGCGCCAGGGTGCAATCAAATCAAGAGTTTCGGGGAAAAACTTCTCTGTCCCTTACGCCTTGTGGGGTGTATCACACTTCGCGAAGTGTGATACGGTTGGGCTCTCACGGCATCGGTTCCCGCCGCGAATACCTGCCGCGACTCCAGGCCACCGGCTTGTTCGCCCGGCGGGGCGAACAAACCCGGACGGCGCTCCCGCAGGCGGACCGCAGGGTCTCGCGCCGGCGAAGGCGGCGACGCTCTCTGTCTCGATCTTACGACCTCGAGGCCGTGAGGATGCCCCGCTCGTTTCTTTCGCGCCGCCGCGGACGGATCGAGCCATCTCGATCCCTACGCCGAAGGGTTGGGGGATTTGCGTGGCGAACAGGCCGCGATTTTTGGGCTGGTCAAGACAACCGCCCTCGTGTAGCGTCTCGAACCGCTTTGGCGATAAATCTGACGAGCGCAGGCGCCGGGGCGTAACGATTCGGGAAGGAATGAGCCATGTCGTTGAGTTTGCAGCGGAATAAGAACCGGATGCGTCCGAGCAAAAGCGAATCGGAGCGGCGGCGGCGGTTGAAGGTGCAGCGCCGCCGGCTGGCGGCGATGGGCGTGCCGGCGGAAACGATCGAAAAGCTTCAGCACGACGAAGTGCGCGCCCTGCTGCGGCGGCCGAAAGAGACCGCGCGTCGTTTCGCGGCGCAGAAATAAGCCATCCCCTTTTTCGACACCGCCGACGGCGGCGTCCGCTTTACGCGGCGCCGCCGTCGTCTTTTTTCGGCGCGGGCGACGGGGATTCGGTCGCCGGCGTTTCCGCCGGCGGCGTGCGGCGGCGCAGCCCGCCGAGGGAAAAGGCGCGGCGCCGAATCTGTTCCGAGCGCCGGGCGCGGCGCCGGCGCACCCAGCGCAGGGTGAGCGGATAGCCGATCGCCGCGGCGACGGCGCCGACGATCAGACCGCCGATGGTCATCGGAATCAGGAGATCGCGGCTGACCTTCAGAAACTCCGCGAAATGCTTGTGCAGCTCGAAGAAGAAGTGCTTGTCCACCTTGTGCGTGAACTTCTCGAGCACTTCCCGGAATCCGAGCCGTTTTCCGGGGACGAAGTGCGCCCCCAGCCAATACGTGAAGGCGTACGTCGGCGGCACGGTGAGCACATTGGTCAGCCAGACCGGCAGGATGGCCGAGAGACGATTGGCGTTGAGCAGGGTCGCGAACAGGATGGCCAGCGGAATCTGGATGCCGACGGTGGGGGTGAAGGTGATCAACAGCCCGATCGCCATGCCGCGGGCGATGGCCTCCGGCGTCGCGCGCTGGTGCACGACGTAGCGCAAAGCGTCGCGCCAGCCGCGGCGTCGGCTTTTTCGGGCGGGATTCCGTTCTTTGCCCATGGCGATGTGGATGATAGCCGCCCGCCAACGTACAGCAATCGCATTCCGATCAGGCGGGTCGGGGGTTACGGGAACGGCGGTTCAGATGCAGCGCGGCGGCCGCCGCGACATACAACGCCAGCAGCGCCAGGCCCAGGCTCACAACGCCGACAAGCGCGCTGCGCTTGGCGGGGTCGGCCTCGGCGTACAGGTGAATCCAGGCCAGCCGGACGAGCGCCGCGATCGTGGTGACGAACATGAACACCATCGGCGCGAACACATACGGCGCGCGACGGCCCTCCGAGCGCAACCAGGCATAGACCACCAGCAGCGCCAGCGCGGCCATGAGTTGGTTCGACGCGCCGAATGCCGGCCAAATGGCTTGCCAGACGGGTTTGCCGCCGATTTGCCGGAACGCCACGGTGGCGGGCAGCGCCAGCACCAGCAGCGTTGTCCAGATGCGATTCCCCAGCGAAGCGCCGACGCCGAACAGTTCCTGCACGACGAACCGGCAAAGCCGGGTGCACGTGTCGAGCGTGGTCAACAGGAACGTGCTGACCGCCAACATGCCGAACGTGCTCGCAAATTGCGGGGGCACGCCGAGGACGCCAAGAAAACGGCCCAATCCGTCGGCGAACACCGCGACCGGCTGCGCGGAGGTTTTCTGTGAAAGAATCATGACCGTCGAGAGCGCCAAGAGCGCGAGCACGCCTTCGACCAACATGCCGCCGTAGCCGACGATGCGGGCGGCGGACTCCGCGCGGGCCTGGCGCGCGGTCGTGCCGGAGGCGACCATCGAGTGGAAACCGCTGATCGCGCCGCAGGCGATCGTGACGAAAAGCGCGGGGAAAAAGAATCCGAGATTGGCGTCGCTCCAGCCCCGAAACGCGGGATACGCGATATCCGCGCCGCCGGCGGCGCCGGCGGCCAAAAGACCCACCGCGCCGCCCCCGAGACAGGCGTAGAGCAGAAACGACGACAGATAATCCCGCGGCTGCAGCAGAATCCAGACGGGCAGCACCGAAGCGACGGCGCAATAAATCAGCAAGGCCAGCGCCCAGGCGTTTTTCGCCGAGCCCAGGAACGCCGGCAGGCGCTCGGCGGTGAGGGGCGCCGCCTGCCCGAGCCACAACGCTCCGAACACGAGCGGCACGAAAATCAAGGTGCCCGCACGCAAGGAAAGCCGGAAGCGATAAACGGCCAGTCCAAACAGAATCGCCAATGCGATGTAAGTCAACGATGCGGTCGCCACCGCGCCGCCGCGCGCCAATTCGGCGCGGCCCTTCGCCAGCGCCTCGGCGGCAGTCCGCGCCGCCTCCGCAGCGGCGGCCGCGCTTTCCGGCGCCGCCGTCTCGGCTTCCGCCGCCGTTTTCGCCGCCGATTCGCGCAAGGCCGCGATATCCACTTTCGGCGCGAAGCTGACGGCCGTCAGGTCGAGAAACACGAGGATGACGTAAATCAGCGTGAAGAGGATGAAAAGCAGCAGGATAATGTGCGTCGCGCGCCCCAGCGCGCCGCGGCAGATTTCGGCGATGGTACGGCCTCCGTTGCGCAGGCTCGCGAACATCGCCGTGAAATCGTGCGTCCCGCCGAAGAAAATGGAGCCGAGGACGATCCAGAGAATGGCCGGGGCCCAACCGAAAGCCAGGCCCGCGATGATGGGGCCCACGATCGGGCCGGCGCCGGCGATCGAACTGAAGTGGTGGCCGAAGACGACGGGTGTCGGGGTGGGGACGAAATCCACGCCATCCTTTCGGGACTCGGAGGGCGTGGCGCGGGCGTCGTCCACGCCGAGCCGTCGGGCGAGGAACCCGCCATAGAACCGATAGGCCAGCGCGAAGAGCGCCACGCCGCCGAGGAATAACGCGAGAAGCGTCATGGAAATACTATGATCTGGCCGCAAAACCCCTGACAAGAACAATTCGCCCCGCGCCGGTTTGACGGGCGGCGGCGCTAATAGCTTTGCAGCAGTTCGAGCATCTTTCGGTCGAGCCGATGCCCCCGAAAGTCTTCGTACTCCACATCGGCGCGGTCGCTGTCGAGCACGCCGAAAGGACCTCGGAAGTTCCAGAGCGCCCAGCCGATGCCGGCGTCGCGCCAGTTTTCGAGGTTGTCGCGCATCCAGCGCAGCGTCACAGCATGCGCCGTGTGCCGATAGGCGCCCCACTCGCCGATCATCACGCCGACGCCGCGTTCCTTGAGCGCCCGCCAGGGGGCGACGTATTCTGTTTTCAACCACTCCCGATCGAAAGGCTTCTCCGTGCGAAACGGATGCTCGACGTCGTCGGCGTCATAACGAATCTCGCTTTGTCGGGCGCCCCAGGCCTGGTTTCGGATCGGCAACACGCGTTCCGTCGCGGCGCCGGCGTCTTGAAATCCGATTTCTCCCAGCAGCAGCCAGTCGCCTTCCGCCAATTCCGCGCGGATTTCGCGCGCCGGGCGATCGAGCTCGAAAGCGTAGGAGCGGTCGTATTCGTTTTGATAGATGTTCCACTCGGGGCGGAAAACGACGCGCGTCCACTCGCCTTCGCCGGCGCCCGGTTCGAAGAGCTTTTCGCCGATGATTCGGTCGTCGGCCCAAACGCGGAGGCGAACGCGACCCGAAACCTGGAGCGCGCGCAGACGCACGCGCGACGGCGCGCCGAAATGACCGACCAGCCGCAGCGGCGATTGAAACTCCGCTTTGACCGGCCCGTACAGAAAAGCGTTCACGCGCAAATCCGGCCAGGCGGGCGGTGTTCTGGAATGTGCGGCATCGGCCCATTCCGCGCGATAGTGCGAAATGCCGAAAGGGATGTAGCCGCGGCCCGATTGCGCGACGCCCAGCGGTTCCAGTTCCGGGCAGGGAAAGACGCCATAGGCGAGGCCGTCGCAGATCACCAGCCGGTCCGGATCCTCCGCGCGAATCGCCGCCAGGAGTCGGCGCACGACCCGCGCGTAAGTGGGGCCGTCCACCAGCGATGGCGGCTCGTTGATGAGGTTGAAGCTGAGCCGTTCGTTGGGGATGCCGCGGTACCGCCGCGCGAAGGCGGCCCAGTGAAAAGCGCACGCCGCCAGCGCTTCCTCGTCGGTCCAGAGGCTGAAGGGCTCGGCCGGCGGCGCGACCGAGTAGCCGGGCGCTCGGTGAAAATTCAGGCAGACATGGATGCCGTAGCGCCCGCTCCATTCGACGGCCTGGTCAATCTGCGCCAGCGCGTCCTCGTTGAGCCGCCGCCAGTCGTCCTCCAGAATCCATACGCGGTAGTCCATCGGCAGCCGGACGAAATTAAAACCGAATTCTGCAATCCATTTGAAATCTTCCTCGAGAAAGGGGCCGTTTTGGCGGTCGCGGTCGAATTTTTCGAGCAAATTGAATCCGCGCCAACGCGGGAGCGAGCGGGCGGACGCCGGGGGCAAGGCGCGCGGTTCCGAGGGCGTTTCCGCGAGACCGACGCCGGCGTTCGCGAGCAGCAGCGCCCATGCCGCGCGCCGCGCGAGCGCTCCCGCCGCGTCACGAAGGCGGCGGCGGTTCACGGCGCGGATTCCGGCGGCGGCGCGGCGTCGGGCGGGGCGGACTCCGATTCCGGCGCGCGCCGGGGCGGCTCGCGCGCGATCTCGGCGGCCTGGAAGCGTCCGACGGCATGGCCGCCGGCGACCGCGCCGAGATAGAAGGCGGGGCCGAACAAGGGCGTGAAATCGCCGATCCCGCCCCCGAGATAGGTGGCGTAGGCGGGATAGAGAATGACATAGCCTTCGCGTTGCAAGCGGGGATTCTCCTCGGCGAGGAGATAGCCCAGCGCATCGTTGGTCGCCATCGCCTCGTGGTGGAGATTGACCAGCGGCAGGAGGTAGATGAAGGCGTAGGTTCCTTTCCAGCGGCGTTGCGCGAAATCCTTGGCGTGGCCGCACTCGTGGACGCCGATCGCGGGGATGTCCGAATAAATGTGAACCGTATTCGTGTACGGGTTGTAATGATCGCCGCCGAAAAATCGTCCGGGCAGCAGTGTGTATTGCAGGCAACTCAACACGCCCAGCGTGTAGCGCCAGCCCCAGCCGACCTCGCGGTTCTGTCCCAGCCGCCGCCATTCGTCGCGGACGTGCCAGGCGTTCAAGCGAACCTTGACGTGCTCCAGATTATTGGCCCGAAGATAACGGCGGATGACCGCCTCGGTTTCCTCGCCGATCTCGTGGCTGTCCACGCGGCGGTCCCAGAGCAGCAGCTTGCCCAGCCAGCTTCCCGGCCAAATCCAATCGGAGGCGTCGAGCCAGCGATGCGGGCGGCCTCGCACGATTTGCTCGTCCGGTTTCAGGGGCGGTCCCGCGCGTCGCGGATCGGGCGGGGGGGCGCCGTAGCGATAGGGAACCGTCGCGCAGCCCGTCAAGCATGCGAGCGCCGCCGCGGAGACACCGCGGAGGAGCCAACGGCGAATGACGCATCGAATCAAGGGCCATCTCCCAGTCGCGCGCCAGCATACGAGATCCCGCGCGCGCCGTAAATCCGATTCGAGATGCAATGTGCGATCAAGACAGAGCCGGCCGCGCGGCCCGGAATTGCACCGCGGAGACGCCGAGAACGCAGAGGTCGGAGGTCAGAGGCCAGAAAGGTTTCACCGCGGATGCACGGAGGGCGCGGAGAAAGAAGAAGTCATGCGAGCGGACAGAGAATACGGTCGGAGGTCGGAGGACGGCGCGACCGTCCTCGTGGGGCGCGAGCTTGCTCGAGCCGCCCGCGTCCCAGCCGGCCAGCCGGGAAAGAATTCACCACAGAGACACGAAGAGCACAGAGACCCGTCGTCAGCGCTGTAGCTCCGGCGCTCCGCCGCCGGAGAGGTCCGAGGTCCGAGCTCGGTGCGTCAGCGCTGTAGCGCCGGCGCTCTGTCGCCGGAGAGATCAGAGGTCGGAACTCGGCGCAGCTCCCGTAGGGCTCGAGCTTGCTCGAGCCGCGGAGGGCGCAGATTCCGTTCCGCGCCGTTGTCTGGCGACGGTACGCAGCGGCGAGGGGACTCGCCGCCCTACTTACCCCTGCTGACGCAGCCGATTAGGGACAGAGAATAAGAATTTTACCGGCAGAAATTCACAAAACTTTATCCATCAAAGTAATATATCGGAATTCGGGACGATGTTAGGCGCAAGACCCTTTTAGAATCGGTGTCTGTCCCCTTTTCTGAACGCCGCGCCAGTTGGCGGCGAGGCGTTTCTGCGCTAGAGTATTCGCGTCCGCGGGGGATTCGCGGTCGGGGGACTTCCATCCATGAGCGAAACGAGCGGCGGCAAACACGTGGCGGTGATCGGCGGCGGTCCGGGCGGCTACCCGGCGGCTTTTCTCGCGGCGGATCTCGGCATGAGGGTCACCCTCGTGGACACCGAAGCCAACCCCGGCGGCGTCTGTCTCTATCGCGGATGCATCCCCTCCAAGGCCTTGCTGCACATCGCGCGTGTCATCGAAGAAACGGAGGAACTGCAGGCCTGCGGCGTTCGTTTCAACCGGCCCGCCGTGGACCTGAACGCCGTCCGCGCCTGGAAGGACAGCGTCGTCAAACGCCTCACCGGCGGACTCGGTCAGTTGCGCGCCGCCCGCAAGGTCGAACTGGTGCGCGGCCGCGCCCGCTTCGCCGACCGCAAGCGCCTGCGTGTGGATTTGGCCGAGGGCGGCGCGCGCGAAATCGCGTTCGACGCCGCCATCATCGCCGCCGGCTCGCGCCCCGCCGCCATCCCCGGCTGGCCCGTCTCGCCCCGCATCATGGATTCGACCGGCGCGCTGGAACTACCCGACCTCCCGAAACGGCTGCTGGTCGTCGGCGGCGGCTATATCGGCCTCGAGCTCGGCTCCGTCTATGCCGCGCTCGGCGCCGCCGTCACCGTGGTCGAAATGCTCCCCGGCCTCCTGCCCGGCGCCGACCGCGATCTCGTCGCCCCGCTCGCGAAGCGCCTGGAAAAGAAATTCGCCGCCATCCGACTGAACACCAAGGTGGCCTCCGTGCGCGAAGAAGGCGAAACGCTGCGCGTGACGCTGGAATCCGCCGACGGCGCCCGCACGGAGGAAACCTTCGACCGCCTGCTGGTCTCCGTCGGTCGCAAGCCGAACAGCGGCGATTTGGGACTCGACGCGGCGGGCGTCGAACTCGACGCGAAGGGCTTCATCCGTGTGGACGCCCAGCGCCGCACGTCCGATCCGGACATTTACGCCATCGGCGACGTCGCCGGCGAACCCATGCTCGCCCATAAGGCGACCCACGAGGCGCGCGTCGCGGTGGAGGCGATTTTGGGTCAAAAGACGGTGTTCGATCCGCGCGCGATTCCGGCGGTGGTGTTCACCGATCCGGAAATCGCATGGTGCGGCCTGACCGAAACGCAAGCCGCCGCGGAAGGGCGGACGGTCAAGGTCGCGAAGTTCCCCTGGACGGCGTCAGGCCGGGCGCTGACGTTGGAACGGACGGAGGGGCTGACCAAACTCCTCGTGGATCCCGAGACCGAGCGCGTACTGGGCGTCGGCATCGCCGGCCCCGGCGCGGGCGACATGATCGCGGAAGGCGTTCTCGCGATCGAGATGGGCGCGCTGGCTTCCGACCTCGCGCTGACGATCCACCCCCACCCCACGTTGTCCGAGACCGTTATGGAGGCCGCGGAGGTGTTTTACGGCCACTGCACGCACGCCCTCGGTAAGGCGCGATAGTCAAGGGCGGCTCTCGGCCCCCGGCCTGTCCCTGTCTTGTTCCCTGTCCCTTGCTCGTCCGTTCGCAGTGGCCTGTCCCTGATTGGCGGCAACGTATTGGCGGCGGCATTAACAGCGGCGGCGACTGTATCACACTTCGCGAAGTGTGATACAGTCCGGCCCGCGCCAGCAACACAATTTACCGAATAGTTATTCGCATTATCTTGCTACTAACGTATCACTTACGGCATCGAGGCCTTGCGCGCCAACCTTTCTCTGTCCCTTATTTTTCTATGCCGCCGTCGGCTCTTCCGGCTCCT
This sequence comes from uncultured bacterium, assembly GCA_937935255.1. Taxonomy (GTDB): domain Bacteria; phylum Verrucomicrobiota; class Kiritimatiellia; order PWTM01; family PWTM01; genus CALGXT01. Next base: position 19,124 of record CALGXT010000098.1, read on the forward strand.
TTGTGTCTATGCGGCCGAACTGCCGCAGTTCCGGAAAACGCCAGGCCCATAGCGCGACGCAGAGGATCGTGCCGATGCCGCCGCTGACGACGGAGGCCACGGGATTCCAGAGCCGCGCGACCAAGCCGGACTCGAAGCCGCCCAACTCGTTCGAAGAGCCGATAAAGATCGAATTCACCGCCGAGACACGGCCGCGCATCGCGTTCGGCGTCCGCAACTGAACCACCGTATGTCGCACGACAACACTGATATTGTCGAAAAAACCGGTCAGAAAAAGCATGGCGAACGACAGCGGAAACGACTGGGAGAGGCCGAATACGATCGTCGCGACGCCGAAGGCGGCCACGGCCAGCAAGAGCGCGCGCCCCGCGCGCCGGATCGGGGGTCGGTGCGCCAGAATCAAAGCCATCGCGAACGCGCCCAGCGCCGGCGCCGCCCGCAGCCAGCCGAGCGCCTGCTCGGAACTCAAGCCGAAGGGCCGATCGGTCAGGATGTCCCGCGCGAAGATCGGGAGCAGATACGTTGCGCCGCCCAACAACACGGCGACCATATCGAGCGAGATCGCGCCCAAGACAATCGGTTGCGAACGCACAAAACGCAAGCCCTCCCCGATGCGGGCCAGCATCCGGCCCGGCGCCGCGACGGTCTCCGCACGAACGGACAAACGCGAGAGCAGCGCTATAAAGATCATCGTCGTCGCCGCGCTGAACAGATAGGCCGACGGCAGCCAGAGCGCGACCAGAAATCCGCCCAGCGCCGGGCCGACGACCGAGGAAATCTGGAAGATGGAGGAGCGCCATTTTATCGCGTTTTCCAGTTGTTGAGGGGGCACGAGCAGCGGCGTGAGCGCCGCCGCGGCGGGCCCGGCCAGCCGATGAAACGCCGCATCGAGGAACAAAAGCGCGTACATCCACCCGATCGCTCCGCGATAAAGGCTGAAGAAGGCCAGCGCCAGCGAAGTCAACGTGGCGCCGCTCAATCCCAAAACCATCAATCGTCGCCGATCCCAGATATCCGCCAGATAACCCGCCGGCAAGGTGAAGATCATCAAGGGCGCGGCCTGCGTCAAACCGACCAGTCCCAACATCCAGGCCGAGTCGGTGCGGGCGTATATCTCCCAACCGATCGCGAGGCTTTGCGCGGCCGCGCCGATATGGATCATCAGGTGGCCAAGGATAAAACGGCCGAAACCCGGCGAGCGAAAGGCGATATAGGGGTCATGGCGCACGAAAGACACTCTACTTTGTTGCCGATTACGTCGTCGCCGGCTGATTTTACAGCGATTTCGGACGCAGGGCAGCGATAGCGGACATTACGCGCGCGGCGATGGCCTCGTAGTCCTTCCCGAACGCCGTGACTTCCTCCGGCGAAAGGGGCGCGCCGATGAAGACCCGGATGCGCGCGGGACGCAAAAAGCGGCGGTGGCGCGGCAATGCGCGATACGTTCCGTCAATGTAGACCGGCACCACGGGCACGCCGGCCTTGGAGATCAAAAAACCGATGCCGCCCTTGGCGGGCTGCAGCTCGCCGTCCGGCGAGCGCGTGCCTTCGGGGAAAAGACCCAGCATCCCGCCGGCCTTCAGCGTGGCGATCCCCTGCCGCAAGGCCGCCACATCCCCCCGCTCGCGGGAGATCGGAATCACCAGCAGCTTTCGGAGCAGCCATCCCATGAAGCGCCCCCGGAAGAGACTTTCGCGCGCCATGAACCGAACGGCTCGGAACCGGATGCTGGCGCCGACGATCGGAGGATCGAGGAAGCTGACGTGGTTGGCCGCCACGACGCAACCGCCCATGGGGGGCACGTGCTCGCGACCGCGCACCCGCAATAGAAAGAAAAGCTTGAACCAAAGATACAGGCCGAAGACCGCCACCCAGTAAAACCAGGGCACGTACTCCGAGGTCACGCCATCGCCGGTCCGCCAACTCATGCGGCCCCCACTCCGGCCCGCACAACGGCGACAATCCGGGCGACGACCTCCCCCACGCTCATTCCCGTGGTGTCCATAATCCGCGCGTCCGGCGCAGCGCGCAACGGCGCCTCCCGGCGGGTGCTGTCCTTTCGGTCGCGGCGTTCGAGTGAAGCGCGCACCGCGGCGACATCCGCCGCGCCCGCCTGGGCCTCCAGATCGCGCGCGCGCCGCCGCGCCCGTTCCTCGGGATCGGCGTCGAGATAGAATTTGAACTCGGCGTCCGGGAAAACGACCGTGCCGATGTCGCGCCCCTCCATCACCAGCGGCGCATAGCGGCGCATCGCCCGCAACTGTTCGCCGACGAAGGCGCGGACGACGGGCAGCGCCGCGATATCGGAGACGGATTCCGCCACGTCGGGACTCCGGATCGCCTCGCCGGGGTCTTCGCCGTCCACCGTGAACGCGACGGCGAGTCCGCGCCTCGGAAACTCCCAGCGCGAGCGCGCCAGCAACGCTTTCACCGCCTCGGCGTCCCGCGGCTTCACTCCGGCGCGCAACGCCTTCCAGGCGATGCCGCGATACAGCGCGCCGGAATCCACATACGTCCAGTTCAACGCGCGCGCGACCTCGCGCGACACGGTGGATTTTCCCGACGCCGCCGGGCCGTCAATGGCGACCACGACGGCGGGATCTACGCGGGCGGCGGTGGCGTTCGCGGCGTTCATGGCGAGCGTCAACGGGTCAGCAGCTCCAGATCCTGAAAGAAGGTCGGATACGATGTGGCAATGCAGGCGCAATTGTGAATCGCGCACGGAGCGGAACCGTGCAACGCGAGGACCGCCATCGCCATGGCGATTCGATGATCGCCGTAGCTTTGCAGGGCGTCGGAGGGCCTCAACGCCGCGGGGCCGCGCACCGTCAGGCCGTCCTCCGTCGTTTCCACTTCGACGCCGACGCGCCGGAGGTTCTCCGCCATGGCGGCAATGCGGTCGCTTTCCTTGACGCGCAATTCCGCGGCATCGCGGATGCGGGTTTCGCCCTCGGCAAGCGCGGCGATGGCCGCGAGCACGGGGATTTCGTCTATCAGATTCGGAATCTCCGCCCCGCCGACCTCGACCCCCCGCAGTCCGCGTCCGCGCACGGTGACCCGGCCCGCCGGCTCCCAGACCTCGCAGACCAGATCGCGCTCGACCTCGACTTCGGCGCCCATGCGCCGCAGTACGTCGAGGAAGGCGGTGCGCCTCGGGTTGAGCCCGACGCCGCGAATGGTCACCTCGGTCCCCGGGCGCGCCGCGGCGGCGGCGAACCAGAAGGCGGCCGCGGAAAAATCTCCGGGAATCCGCCATTCGGCGCCGTGCCAGCGCGGCGCCTCGAGACCGGCGCCGTTCACGGATATTCGATCGCCCTCGATCTGAATGCCCAAGCCCAACGCGCCGAGCAAACGCTCCGTGTGGTCGCGCGTCGGCGCCGGCTCGCGGACTGTGGTGACGCCCTCGGCGAACAGGCCCGCGAGCAGGATCGCGGATTTCACCTGCGCGGAGGCGATCGGCAGGTCGTAGGAAATCCCGCGCAGCCGTCCGCCCACGATGCGCACCGGCGCCGCGCCCCGTTCGCCGGTCAACACCACTTGGGCGCCCATTCGTTCCAGCGGCTCGGCGACGCGCCGCATCGGGCGGGACCGCAGCGATTCGTCGCCGGTCAGCGTCACGTCGAGCGGATGCCCTGCCAACAGACCCGCGAGTAACCGCAGGCCGGTGCCGGAATTGCCGAGGTCCATCGGCCCCGCCGGCTGCAACAAGCGCCCGCCGTTGCCTTCGATGCGCAATAAGTCGTCGGCGTCGAAATGCGCGCGCGCGCCAAGCGCGGCCATGGCGCGGAGGGTGTGCAGACAGTCCTCGCAGCGAAGAAAGCCGTGCACGACGGATTCGCCCCGCGCGATCGAGCACAGGATCGCGATCCGGTGCGAGATACTCTTATCGCCGGGGACGGCGATTTCGCCGCCGATGCGGGCGGCGGGCGCCACCAAGACGGAAGAGGACAAGTCGGCCATGATCAGGCTCCTGTTTTACGGTCTTTCGCTCCGGCCTCCAGCAACGCGCGACGCGCGCTGCGCGCGCTCTCCAGCCAGCGGCGGAGCGCATCATAATTCTCGCGCCGCAGAATCTCCGCCAAATCGCCCAACTCCCGCGCCAGGGCCTCGACCTCGGCGAGCAGGGCGTTGCGGTTCGTGCGGACGATGTCGTGCCAGACCTCCGGCGATCCGTCGGCGACCCGCGTCGTGTCGCGAAAGCCGGGTCCGCAAAACGGTCCGACCCGCGCCGCGCCTCCGTCCCGGCCCGTCACAGCCGCCAGCGCGGCGGCGGCCAGGTGCGGCAAGTGGCTCGAACGGGCGAGGAGAATATCGTGCTCCTCGGGCGATAACTCGATAATTACGGCGCCGACAAACCGCCACAACGCCCGAACACGCGCCGCCGCGTCGGGCGGGGTGTCGTCGGTCGAGGTCAATACCACGACCGCGCCGGCGTAGAGATCGGCGGACGCCGCCGCCAATCCTTGCCGCTCGGAACCCGCAATCGGATGACCGCCGACGAACCGCGCGGCGGCGGCGCCCAACGCCTCGCGCGCGGAGGCCACGACCCAGGCTTTCGTGCTGCCCACATCCGTGATCGCGCCGCCGGGCGCCAGGGCCGGCGCGGCGGCGGCGGCCAGCGCGGGGATTTCGAGCACCGGGACACACACGACGGCGAGTTCTACGCCGCGCGCGGCGGCGGCGGGCTGATCGAAAGCTTCGTCCACGACCCCGCGGCGAAGGGCCTCCGCGCGCGTCTCGGCGCGGCGCGCATAGCCCCGGATAGGGCCCTGAAAGCCGCGCGACCGCAAAGCCAGACCGAGCGAACCGCCCATGAGACCCAGGCCCAGCAGAGCCACGGAGGCCGGCAGTTTTTCAGCGGAGCTCGGGACCATAGCGACGCCGTTTATAAACTGCGTCCGACGGCTTGCGCGATCGCGCGCATCTGGCGCATCAGCGCGTCGAAGGTGTCCGGCAACAAGGCCTGCGCCCCATCCGACAACGCCTTTTCCGGCTGGTCGTGGATTTCAACGAGAATGCCGTCCGCCCCGGCGGCGACGGCGGCGCGGGCCATCGAAGGCACGAGGTCCCAGTAGCCCGTCGCGTGGCTGGGGTCCACCACGACGGGCAGGTGCGTCTCCTTTTTGAGAACGGGCACAGCGCTCAAATCGAGGGTGTTCCGCGTGGCCTTTTCGAATGTGCGAATGCCGCGTTCGCACAGGATGACGTTCGGGTTGCCCTCGCTCAGAACATATTCGGCGCTCATCAGGAGCTCCTCGATCGTGTTCGAGAGCCCCCGTTTCAGCAGGACCGGCTTGCGACAACGGCCCACGACCTTGAGCAGATTGAAGTTCTGCATATTGCGCGCGCCGATTTGGACGATATCGGCCACCTCGGCGACCATCTCGACGTCGCGGGTATCCATGACCTCGGTCACGATCGGCAGTCCGATCTCGAGGCGAGCCTCGGCCAGGTAGCGCAGCCCGGTGACGCCCAGCCCTTGAAACGAGTAGGGCGAAGTGCGCGGCTTGAAGGCGCCGGCGCGCAACACGCCGCCGCCCGCCTCGCGCACGCGCCGTCCCATGGCCATGAGCATCTCGCGATTCTCCACGGAGCAGGGGCCGGCGATCACGACGACCGCATCGCCGCCGAAGACGACGGAGCGCCCGCCCGGCGGAGCGGGAACGGTCACGAGGGTTCGCCGCGGATGGGCGGCCAGACTCGCCAGGCGATAGGGTTTCACCACGCTCATGACGGACTCCACACCGGGGAACACTTCGAGGGGTTTCCCGCGGACGCGGTCTTCGTCGCCGATCACGCCGACGACGACCCGCTCCTCTCCGCGACTGATATGCGGCGTGAGCCCCCACGACTCGATGGATTCCGCGAGGTGCCGGACATCGGCCTCCGTCGCGCCTTGTTTCATCACAATGATCATTTTTCTATCCCTTTGCCATCCCGGTTCACAGCCGCTCGACGGCCGCCAACGCTTGCTCAAGCGCCGCCAACGCTTTCTCGTTCTCTTCCGGCGTCCCCACGGTAATCCGGATGTGGGCGGGCAGGCCGTAAGCGTCCATCGGACGCACGATGACGCCGAGACGTTCCATGGCCTCAAAGACCGCGCGGCCCCGCCCCACTTCCACCAGCACAAAGTTAACCTCGGAAGGCGTCCAACTCAATCCCAACCGCCGAAAGCCCTCCTCCAATTGCCGCAACCCGCGTGCGACCATCCGCCGCGTGCGCGCGACATGCCGCTCGTCGTCGAGCGCCGCCTCCGCCGCCGCCAGCGCCATGGCGTTCACGTTGAAGGGCTGGCGAACGCGGTTGAGCGCGGCGATGCCCTCCTCCGGCGCGATGGCGTAGCCGATTCGCAGCCCGGCCAGACCATATGTCTTGGAGAACGTGCGCAGCACGAAAACCGGCCGGCCTTCCCGCACATATTTCAGACTGTCCGGCTGCCGCCGCGGCGGCAGCAGCTCGACATAGGCCTCGTCCAAAACGATGGCGGTTTCCGGCGGAACGCGTTCGATGAAGCGATCGAGCGCGCGGGGCGCCACGGTCGTACCGGTGGGGTTGTTGGGATTCGCGACAAACACGATCCGCGTCTCCGGACGAATCGCGGCGAGCATGGCGTCGAGGTCGTGGGTGAAATCGCGCATCGGCACGGCGACGACGTCGGCCTGGTAGAGCCGCGCCACGAGGCGGTACACCGCGAAGGCGCGGTCGGCCATGACGATGCCGGCGCCCGGCTCCAGAAACACATGTCCGAGCAGCGCGATCAACTCGTTGCTGCCGTGGCCGACCGCGATCTGTTCGGGCGCGACGCCTAAACGCCGCGCCAGCGCCTGACGCAGGTAGTGGGCGCCGCCGTCGGGATAGCGATGCATCGCGCCCGCGGCCGCCTTCATCGCGCGCACGGCTTTTCGCGACGGGCCCAACGCGTTCTCGTTGGAAGCCAGCTTCAGGAGCGCGGCGGGGTTGGCGAGGCCGAACTCCCGCGCCACCTCCTCGATGGGGCGGCCCGGTTCATACACCGCGAGATCGCGCACCCAGGGTTTGATCCGCCACTTCACTGCGCGCGCCCTCCGGCCTTGGGATACGATCCCAGCACGGTCATCACCGTGCAATGGCGCTTGAGCTCCGCCAGCGCCTCGCGCAAGGCCGGGTCCTCCGCGTGACCGTCCACGTCCACGAAGAAATAATACTCCCAAGCCTTGGTCTTGCTCGGCCGCGACTCGATCTTGCAGAGGTTGACGCCGTGCCGGCTGAACGCGGCGAGGGCCTCATACAGCGCGCCGACCTGGTCGCGCACGCCGAAGAACAGCGAGGTGCGGTCGTCGCCCGTGGCGCGGCCGTACGCGGGCCCGATGACGAGAAAGCGTGTGGTGTTGCCGCTTTGATCCTGGATGTCCCGCTCGATGATCTGCAGGCCGTAGAGTTCGGCGGCCAGCGCGGAGGCCAGCGCGCCGCTGCCGGGCTCCGCGGCGGCCAGCTTCGCGGCGTGGGCCGTGCTGGACACCGGAATCTGATCCACGTCCGGCAGCCGCTCCTGCAGCCAGCGCCGGCATTGGCCGAACACCTGCGGATTGCTGTACACCCGCCGAATCTCGGCGCGCGGCGCGTTCGAAAGCAGATTGTGCGAGATCGGCAGATAGATTTCGGCGCAGATGCGCAGCGGCGTGTCCGCGAACTCGTCCAACGTGTGCGTCACCGCGCCCTCGGTCGAATTCTCGATCGGCACGACGCCGTAATCGCACGCGCGCTTTTCGACGGCGGAGAAAACGTCGCTGATCGTCGCGCACGACTCGTAGGCGACGCTGGCGCCGAATCGGGCGCGGGCGGCCTGGTGGGTGAACGTCGCCGGCGGTCCGAGATAAGCGACCTTGAGCGGCCGCTCGAGCGCGATTGCGGCGGACATAATCTCGCGATAAATCGCCCGCAACGCGTCCTCCGTCAAGGGGCCCTCGTTCAACGACGCCACACGGTCGAGCACCTCGCGTTCGCGCGCGGGGACATAGACCTCGCCCCCCTGCTCGCTTTTCAAGCGGCCGATTTCGAGCGCACAGCGCGTGCGCTCGTTCAGCTTTTGCACCAACTCCGTGTCGATCTCGTCTATCCGCCGCCGCAGGTCATCGAGATTCATGGCGTTTCCTCTGTCGCGCCGCCCGCCGGCGCCGTATCCGCGGCCGGAGTTTCCGCCGCGGACGCGCCGTCGGACGATTCCGGACGCTCGGCGTTGATCCGGCGGAGTTCCTCGAGCCCCGGCAAATCCTGCAGCGACCTCAGGCCAAACTGCTCGAGGAATTTCTGCGTGGTGCCGAACATCCAGGGCCGACCCGGCAAATCGCTGCGACCCACAATGCGGATGAGTTGGAGATCGAGAAGATTGCGCAATATCTGATCCACGGCGACGCCGCGGACCGCCTCGATCTCGGAACGGACAATCGGCTGCCGATAGGCGATGATCGAAAGCGTTTCGAGGGCCGGCGCCGAGAGCCGATTGGGGCGCCCTTTTTCAAGCAAAAGACGGAGCCAGGGGCCGCAGCGAGGACGGTTTTCCAGGCGGAAGCCGCCGGCGACTTCCACCACCTGCAGACCTATCTTGTTCTGTTCCAAATCCACGATGAGCGCCTGGATCGCCGCGGCGATCTCCGGTTCGCCTGCCGCGGCGTAGTCCTTCGCCGCGCCGCCGAAAGTCTCGGCCGTCCGCTCCAAAATCGTCCGCATCTGGGCAATCGAAAGCGGGTGGCGGGCGGCGTAGAGCAGCGCGCCGACGATTTCCTTCAGCTCGGGCAGCACGTCCGTGGTGTTTTCATTCATGGCGGCATTCGGCGTCGGCGCCTTCAGAACTCCCCCGTGCGTTCGACGAAAATCTCCCCGAAGGGCGCCGGCTGGCGGACGATGACATGCTTCAATCGAATCAATTCCAGCATCGCCAGAAACGTCACGACGATTTCGTGCCGCGAGCGCATCCCCTCAAACAGCCGCGAGAGCGAAAGCTGGGGGGTTTCCCGGAGGCGCGCCAGCAAGTCATCTATCTTCTCGCTGACGGTAAAGCGCTCCGAGAAGATTTCCCGCAAATCCTCCTGTTTTATCCGGCTCAACGCTCGATTGAAGGCGGAAAGCAGGTCGAAAAGACCGACGTCTTGCAGCGGTATCTCGGCGTTCGGCCCGAAGTTGGCCCCCTCGGCCTCGCGGGCGAATACATCTTCGCGGTCCATCGCGCGGAGCTGGAGAAACTGCGCGGCATCCTTGAATTTTTTGTACTCGACGAGCCGGCGCACCAAGTCCCATCGGGGATCGCCGGCCTCGTCCTCCTCGCCTTCCAGGGCGGTGCGCTGCTCGGGCGGGAGGAGCATGCGGCTCTTGATCATCATCAGCGTCGCCGCCATCACGAGAAACTCGCCGGCAATATCGAGATCGAGCATTTGCATCAGCTCGATGTACCGCAGATACTGAGTAGCCACTCGCTCGATCGGGATGTCGTGAATGTCTATCTCCTCCCGGCGAATGAGATAGAGCAACAGGTCGAGCGGCCCCTCGAAGACATCCAGGCGGACTTTGTATTCCTCGGCGACGCTCATGACAATCCCATCGCGCGGCGCGCCGACTGGAGCGTGCGCCGAGCCTCGGCGCGCGCGCGTTCGGCGCCGCGACGCAACACCGACTCGACAAATTCGGGATCGCGCTCCAGCTCGGCGCGGCGCGCCCGCATCGGAGAGAAATAGGCCTCGATCCGCTCGAACAACTCCTTCTTCACCGCGCCATAGCCCAGCCCGCCGGCCCGGTAGCGCGCCGCCATGCGCTCGGCCTCGGCCGGCTCGACCAACAGGCGGTAGAGCGCGAACAGATTGCATTTCTCCGGATCTTTCGGCGCCTCCAACGGCGTGCTGTCGGTGACGATGCGCATCACGCGCGCTCGCGTTTCTTTGAGGTCGCCGAAAATCTCGATCGTGTTGTTATAGGACTTCGACATCTTCTGCCCATCCAACCCCGGCACCACGGCGACCTCGTCGCGAATTGAGGGCTCGGGAATGACAAAGACTTCGCCGAAGGCGGCGTTGAACTTCTGGGCGATATCGCGCGTGACCTCGACGTGTTGTTTTTGGTCGCGACCCACCGGCACAACGTTCGAGCGCACCGCCAGGATGTCCGCCGCCATGAGAACCGGATAAGAGAACAGCGCATGGCTGGCGGGAATGCCTTTGGCAATCTTATCTTTATAGGAGTGGCACCGTTCCAGCAGCCCCATCGGCGTCACAGTCGAAAGCAGCCATGAAATCTCTGTCACCTCGGGCACGTCGCTCTGGCGATAAAACGCGGTGCGCTCCGGATCGAGACCGCACGCCAGAAAATCGAGCGCGACATCGCGTGTGGCAGCTCGCAGCACATCGGGGACAGTCACTGTGGTCAACGCATG
>CALGXT010000099.1 GCA_937935255.1 uncultured bacterium
ATGCCGATCTGGCGCGCGATCCGGAGGGCGCATTGCCGCCGGAAGTCGCGGCCCATTGGCGGCGGGTGTATGTGGAAGAGGCGGATCGGCTGGCCGCTCGATTGCCGGATCAACCTTATCGCCACACGTGGCCCCGGCATCAAGACGCGCGCGCGGGGTGGGGCGCGTTGGTTGTGTACAATTTCAACCGCTGTTTATTCATCGCGTGGCAATTGACGGGCGAACGGCGGTATCTCGACGCGATCGCGGCGAACGCCGATTTCATGTTGGGCGCGAATCCGCTGGGAATGTGCTGGACTACGGGGCTGGGCAGCGCCTATCCGGTTTCGATTCAGCACGGGTTCGAACGCGCCGGAATTCGGGATCCAACGCCCGGCATTACGATCTATGGAGTCACCGGCGGCCCTGCGCTCTACACGCGGGCCCGCGAGTTGCTTTGGAACAACAAAACGCCCGAGGGTGAAACGGTATCCTTTATCGCTCCGGAAAACACCCGCGTGCCTTTTTATCGTCGTTGGTCGGCGCACCCGCGGCTAAATACGGCGCAATGCGAATTCACCGTGCATGAAACCATGGCGGCCGCCGCATTTACCGCGGCCGTGTTGTTGGAACCCGGCTGGATGCCTAACCCGTCGTTGCGGGAACGGGGACCACGCCCGGCGGAGGATTTGCACGGCTATTGGCCGCTGCCATAGAATGCCTGGATTTTATCGGCGCCGCCCTCGCCGACAGAGAGCAAACGGCGTGGGGGGGCTTGCCGGTTCGGGGCTAGGCGGCGCCCGCTTTCGACCAGCGGACGTATTTTTTCAGCCATGCGATTTCCGCGCGCAGCAGCGCCCGTTCATGATCGAGCATCAGCCATTCGGCGAACGGCTTGCCGTAGGTGCGACCGGGCGTTTTGTCACGGATAAGACCATCAATCTCTCGTATCGCGGCCTGCGCCGCCTTGCGCCATTCTTCGGCCAGCGTTCTTCGCTCCGCGGGCGGCAACCGCGTGGCCAGTCCCAAAAATTCGCCGAGGGCATGGGGGGTGCGGCGGAAACGGGCCGACTCGTAGATCAACTGGCGATAGCGTTCGCGCCCGGCATCCGTCATCTCGAAGACGGTCGAGATCGGAAAACGCGAATTGCGCTCCCGCGTGGCGGTCAGACAGCCCATTTTCCGCAAGCGTTCCAAAGCCCGATACACGGTCGTCGGGGTGAGCCGCAGGCAAGTCCCCATATGCCATAGTCGCATGAGTTTGCGGATGCCATAGCCGCTCATCGGCCGGCTCATCAGGCAGAAAAGCACCAGCAGTTCCGATCGGCGTCCTTCCTCCCTGGGATTTCTTGTTGCCATTCGATGTGACTCCGTTCCCAAAATTCCGCTGACGGCCGCGTGACGTGTCAGGGGCGCGCAGAATATTCGCCAAAGGTCGCGGCGTCTCGCCAAATCGTCCGCAGCGCCGGCGGCGCCGCGTCGGGGGAGCGGAATATTTCCATGTCGCGCCCGAAGACCTCGGCGGCGCGGCGCAACAGCGCCTCGCCGACAGCGGCCGGCGGCGGACATTTCGGGCCGAGAATCGTCGCCAGCGAGGCGACCGGCTCGCCGACCAGTCCGCAGGGGACGATCGTCGAGAAACCCTCCAAGTTGACGTCCACATTGAAGCTCATGCCGTGGAGCGTGATCCAGCGCCGGATAAAGAAGCCGATGGCGGCGATTTTTCCGGCGTCGGTCCACGCGCCCGACATTCCCGCGCGGCGGTAGGCGCGCACGCCGAAGTCGCCCGCGGCGCGGATGGCGATTTCCTCCAGGTTGTGGAGATGGCCGTGCGCGTCCGCTTCTTCGGCGCCCAGACGCAGAATGGGGTAGAGGACCCATTGGCCGGGGCCGTGATAGGTGACGTCGCCGCCGCGGCTGGCGAGGTGCAGCTCGATGCCGCGCGCCGCCAGCGCCTCGCGCGAGAGTCGAAGGTGCTGATCGCGCCCGCGCCGTCCCAGCGTCACGGTCGGCGCATGCTGCAGCAGCAGGAGGGTATCCGGCAGATCGTCGCGCGCGCGCGCCGCGTGAATCGCCTCTTGGAGTCGGACGCCCTCGGCGTAGCGGACCGTCCGGTCGAAAATCGCCGCCCAGGCGGGTGCCCGACGGTCGGGCGCCTTCATCCGGGCTCACTCCTCCTCGGGGATGATTTCTTCGTAGCGATCGGCGTCCAGCAAATCCTCTTTTTCAGAAGGGTCGCTGATTTCCAATTTGAACAGCCAGCCTTCGCCATAGGGGTCGCGGTTGATGATGTCGGGGTGTTCGACGACGCGCGAGTTGATCTCGAGGACTCGCCCGGAGAGCGGGGCATATACGTCCGAAGCGGCCTTGACGGATTCGACCACGGCGGCCTCGTCGGAGGCGGACAGCTCGTCATCCGCCGCCGGCAGCTCGACGTAGGTCAAATCCCCAAGCTGGGCTTGAGCGAAATCGGTGATGCCGACGGTCGCGTGCTTTCCGCGGATGCGAACCCACTCATGGGACTGCGTGTACAGAAGATCGCGGGGAATATTCATGCTTCAGTTGGTTATGGATTGGGACTTTCGTCGCGGGAGGCGCCGCGGTCCCCGCGGAACGGCGCGGGACGGCGCGCTCCTTTGATCGCCCCGCGTTTTACCCGACCGCTGTTCAATGGCAAGGAGTTTTTTTCAAAAAACTTCGTCAAGGCATTGATCGCGATTCCCGGTCGGCGTATGATATTCGCGCCGGTGTTTTGCCGGCGATAACCGGGGGAGACGAAACATGCGCGGGATGAACAGGCTGGGCATGGCGGCGGCGGTGGCGGCGGCGATGCTCGCCGCGGAGGCGCGGGCGCAGTTCGGGGCGCCGCGCACAAAGACGACCAGCGGCAACGCCGAAATGAATCTCGGAGAATATAAGGGCCTCAAACATGCGATCGGCTGCAAGGGCTTCACGAACGAGGCCGGCTGGCGAGGCAATTGGGAGATCGGCGAGAATCTCACCATCATGCTGGAGTCGGCTCTCGCCGATACCGGGCGATTCGTTCTCGTGGAACGCCAGATGCTGAAGGACATCATCGCCGAGCAGGATCTGGCGGCCGGCGGACGCGCGGCGCGCGCGGGCAACGTCGCCAAAACCGGCATGATTCGCCCTGCCCGCTACATCGCGACCGGCGCGGTCACCGAGGTCTCCGAGTCGCAATCCGGCGGGGCCGGCGGCGTCAGCATTGGCGGCGTGCGGGTGGGCGGCGGCCGCGCTACGGCGCAGATCGCCCTGATCGTGAAGCTCGTGGACACGACCACCGGCGAAATCGTCGCGAAAGAGCGGGTCGTCGGCAAGGCCGGCCGCACGAACGTCAACCTCGGCGTCTCTGTTCGGGGCGTCTCGACCGATCTCGGCGGTTTTACGAAGACCCCGCTCGGGCAGGCCGCGCAAGATTGCATCAACCAGGCCGCCGCCGTCATCGCGAAGAAGATGGAGGAGTTCCCCTTCGAGGGCAGCGTCGTGAAGGTCAACGACGACGGCAAGATCATCATCAATCGCGGCGAACAGTTCGGCGTGCAGACGGGCCAGGAGTTGTTGCTGGTGACGCCGGGCGAGGTGCTGATGGATCCGGACACCGGCGAGGTGCTGGAGCGCGAGCAGGGGAAAACCATCGGCCGAATCCGCGTTGCGCGCGTGTCCGAAAAGGTCTCCTACTGTGACGCCGTGGACGGCGAGAAGAAGCCGGCGCCGGGCACGGCGGTTCAAGTGCCGCGGTAAGGCGCGCGGGATGAACGGATATTGAGGGGCGCGGCTTGCCGCGCCCGATCCGTTCGGCCGCTTTGATATCCCCCTGCGCCCTGATCGGAAAGGAGAAGTCACCATGCCCCGTAACGTGAAAAGGGATTTCGCCGACCTGTCCGCCCATCGTCGCGAATGGAAAGGCGTTCATTTGCGCGATCTCTTCCGCGAAGACCCCGACCGCGCGCGCCGTTTCACGTTGGAGGCCGGCGACTGGGTTCTCGATTACTCAAAAAACCTGGCGACTGACCGCACCATGGAATTGCTGCGAGCGCTGGCGGACCGCGCGGGCCTGCGCGAGGC
>CALGXT010000100.1 GCA_937935255.1 uncultured bacterium
AAACTGATGGTCGATTCAAAGGAGTTGTTGAACAACCATACCATGAGCTTGCGTTCTCAGGACCAGACGGTTCTCATTCGTGGGGTCATATTTTTGCCGAGTTTTATTTGGGAAAAGAAATGTTCTAACAAGATTTAGAACGGTATTGCTTGCTACGCGCGCAAACCGTTAAAATCGACGTTCGGAAAATGATAATGAAATGATGCCCGACGGTGGGCGAAAGGGAAAGTGGCGGGGCGACCGTTCCGCTGGTCCCAAGGCCCAGAAATCCCGGCCGGGGCGAGAAAACGAAGAGAACAAAACCGAACCAGCCCTTCGAGCGTATGCGCTGACGCCCGCCGCTCAAATACGACGTTAGGCCAGAGAGGGAAAGGAAGAAATGGCAGAACTGACGATCTACTTCGGCGACAACTTGCCGGTCTTGCAGGGCCTGCCTGCCGACTCGGTGGACCTGATCTACATTGATCCCCCGTTCAACACCGGAAAGGTGCAGAGCCGGACGCGCCTGTCTACCGTCCGCGACGAAAACGGCGATCGGACGGGTTTTCAAGGGAAACGGTATCGGACGATCAAACTCGGTTCGAAGGAATATACAGACATCTTCGACGATTACCTCAGCTTTCTCGAACCCCGTTTGCAGGAAGCCCGACGCGTACTCAAGGGCAATGGGAGTCTCTTCTTCCACATTGACTACCGAGAAGTCCACTACGCAAAGGTTCTGCTGGACACGATTTTCGGGCGGGAGTCCTTCTTGAATGAAATTATTTGGGCCTACGACTACGGCGCGCGGTCAAAGACGAAGTGGCCCGCGAAGCACGACAACATCCTTTGGTACGCCAAGACCCCGGAGGACTACCAGTTTCATCTGGAGGAATGCGACCGCATTCCCTACATGGCACCCGGCCTTGTCGGACCGGAAAAGGCCGCCCATGGCAAGACACCGACCGATACCTGGTGGCATACGATCGTCAGTCCGAACGGACACGAGAAAACCGGCTATCCCACCCAGAAGCCAAGGGGTATTCTGGATCGGATCGTCAAAGTCCATTCCCAGCCGGGCGACCTTCTGCTCGACTTTTTTGCAGGAAGCGGCTCCTTCGGCGAGGCTGCCGTTGCACATGGCCGCAGATGCATCCTTGTAGACGACAACGAAGAGGCTCTTCGAGTCATGGAGAAGCGGTTTGCGGAGATCAATGTGGAGTGGATGAACTGGACGCCAGAGGCGCAGCACGACGCGCCCGTGCAAAGGAGACTGTTCGCATGACGATCAAAGACCCGGAAGTCCGCATTCTCGCTGGAATCAGCCAGGCGTTGCAGGCGGAATATCAAAGCGAGAATCGGAATTGGGAAGGCAGTCCCTTCGCATGGATTAAAACCAAGCCTTCGCGGCAGGTTGGGGCCATCGGGGAGAAACTGGTGGCTGGGTGGCTTGCCGCTCGCGGATTCAACGTGGTGCGCGCTGGCGATTCCGACGCCGACCGCGTGGTAGAGAATCAACGGGTGGAGATCAAGTTCAGTACTTTGTGGGCCAACGGCGGATACAAGTTTCAGCAACTTCGCGACCAGCGGTACGATCTTGCCATCTGTCTCGGCGTATAGCCTTTCAATGCCCACTGCTGGGTGATTCCGAAGGAAGACGTCCTTCGGCTCTGGCGGGTCGAGCACCGAATATCGAGTCAGCACGGTGGGCAGGTCGGCTCAGACACCGCATGGATTGATGTGCGTGTGGATGATCCGCCCGACTGGCTCAAGCAGTACGGTGGTTCCTTGTCGGACGCAATATTCGCGCTGTCCAAGATCACGGGTTTCAAGGTCAAGAAAGTCCGGGAAGAACTCGGAGAATACGAGGCCTAACAACGGCGCGGAACACTACGCCGACTTCGCTGCGCTCCACCGGCGAGGTTAACGCCGGGCGTTCGCCTGCTATGAAAGACTGCGAGATATGCGGCAATGAGATACCCGACATCGCGACGACTTGCCTATTCTGCGGTACACACCAGCATACACGCACCCCCGTTGGACCACGGGACAAGATTCGTTCTGTCAATGTCGAGATCGGCCTGCCCAGTACCACCGAAGGGCTCCTGCGCCTCGAAGCCGAAATTACGCGCGCCAAACAAGCCGGAATACGCGTTGTGCGCGTAATACATGGATGGGGATCTACAGGCACGGGAGGAAAGCTGCGCGATGCGTGTCGCGCATTCCTGCGTCGGCAACTCGCGGCTCGGCGCATCAAGTCCATCGTATGCGGCGACGACTACTCACGAGCCGCTGTTTCGGCTCGCGAGTTGATGGCGCGTTGGCCCGATCTGAAGGCCAGCGAGCGCTCCGACACGAACAACCCTGGCATCACCTTCGTTGAATTGTGAGGATCAACCGTGCATATGAGACGTGGCTAAATGACTGATATCCCGACCAAGTCGACGGTGCTACATTCATTCAAGAACCCCGCCATCCCATCGCCATCCGCTCAGATGGCGAAGGACGGCGCCACGGTAAAAAACTCGTCACCTCCGGCTTCTGGCTCTACGGGTCGCCCTACACCTTCAGAAGCGTGGCTGGCAACGCCCCCTTGCACAGTACTCGTCCGGCGCATAATTACGAAATGGACAACAGGCGCGCAGAAGCCGACCGCATCACATCCGGTCTGCCGGACGCGCGGCTTGCAGCAATCAAGGAGAAAGAGGATCGGACTGCGGATAGAGAGGCGCAGATCGAGAGGGACCTGGCTGAGGAAGCCAACATCAGCGATCTCGCCAAGACCGAAGCGGCGACTGTCATACGGACGGCGCAAGATGAAGCAGACCTACTTCGCAGAGCGGCGGGCCCGGTTTCTGAACCGCGGATGAACACGGATAAAAAAACTCCGCCAGGCCCGAAAATCGGCTTCCGTTCGTCGAGCCTTACGGCGGGAATCCCCGCAGGCAGCAAATCTCCGGGAGTGGGCGCAGGAGCGGATCGTCCACGTCAAGGGCCTTCAGGCGCTCCGCATGCAGTTTCCAGTCGGTGACCGGCGTTCCGTCGTTCGCGCTGTGAATCCAGTCCGGCCTGCCCGCCATGCGCTGTAGCCGCCCCAGAAGCGGAATCTCGCCCTTCCCGGACTTTCGGTATTCTGCCGACACGCGTTTTTGGATCACGTTGCGGATGCCGATCAGGGGCCGGGCGGGATGGGCGTCCCGCTCCGGCAAACGCGCCACTCGGCGCAACGCGAAGCCCGACATCCGCGACTCCAGACAGAAGAGCGGGGTTGTTTCGCCGCTCGTCCCGTAAACTTCGATGTCCGATATTCGGACGTTCTTCAGCAAGCCGACCCCCGACGCGAATGCGGGGTCTTTCGGGTCGAATAACGGCAAAAGGCAATAGCGCAGCGCATCGGCGTTCAGCGCGTGGAGCCGACAGCCGCCATAGACGCCGCGGATATCTATATCGGAAATCTCGGAACAGACGCTCGCCAGACGAATCAGGGAATGGCAATCCTCGGCGCGGATATTCGAGATGCTCACGCGGCGGATAGGCCCGGCTTCCGCGCCCAGCAACTCCGATCGCAACAAAGCGTCATCAGCGTTCAGCGCCACGAGGTCGTCGCCGGTCGTGTAGCGGCCCGTCGCGACGATGTCGTGGATTTGCCCGTTCTCGCAAAAGCCGCAACAATGAATGCCGTCCTGGTTGCGGGTAATCTTCGTGATCTGGAATCGAATCCGCTCGATCCGGAAATTCCGAACCCGGGTGAAGCGCGTGAAATAGGCGGTGGAATCCTTGAGGACGGCATCCTCCAGGATCAACCCCTCCACGTTTTTCATGTTGATCAGCGCGCCGGTGTACGAGTCGCGCCGCCCCTCCGGGCCGCGGGGATTATGGGCATTGTTGCCGTCCCAAATACCGCCTGAAATCGTGATGTCGCGGTCTCCCTTTTCGGGATTGCGATTCGAGAGGAGGAAATCGTCCGCGCAACGTCCGGCGCCGTCGCCGAAGACAATCTGCGCCTGCGGGTGCGCCTCCAATCGCGTGCCGCTTCCGATTTTCAGTCCGCGGTCAATGCGGTAGATGCCGTAGGGGATATACACGAGCGGCGCCCCGGAATCGAGCGCCCGCTGAATGCCCTCCGAGGCGTCCGCTTCCCCGCCATTGGGAACCTTCAGGTCGGCCGCGGAAACGCCGTATGTCACCCTATTCATCCAAATCTCTCATCGAATGAGAACTCGGCGCGGGATTGAAGCAAATTCAAGCGACGCGCCCGATCCGATCGCGCCGACGCCACGGCGGCGGAAAATAAATGGGATGCGGTTCCGCGGCAATCCTTCGATTATGCGATCGGCCGACTTTTCTCCGCGTTTTCGCGTCGCGATCCCCGACTTTCGCGACAAAGCGTCTCCCGCGGATCAGGGCGCCGGCCCTGTGCGGCGCGCCCCAGCGCTTTCACTGAATCGGGCTTCCGCACTGTATCACACTTCGCGAAGTGTGATACACCGACGGATGACGGACGCCGGCCGGCCTCTTTTCTCTGTCCCTGCGCAATCCCTGTCCCTGTGCAATCCCAAAATCGCGGACGGCGGCGGACGAAAACCCGGCGGCGTGGCCGGAATAGCGAACGGCGGCGGACGATGAAAACCGCCCGCCGCCGTTCCGGTGGTGGTTCGAAAGATTCGCATCAGCGGCGCTGCAACCGACGTCGTACGATCATCGCGGCCAAGCCGACGCCGATGACCGCCAGGGCGCCCGGTTCCGGGATCGCCGTGACAAAGAACGTCAGATCGCGCCCCGCGGTCCCATCCAACTGCGTGAAAGCCAACGCGGGCCGCACGTCCCCGGTGCCCGATCCGAAGTTCTGCTCGATACCGACGCCTCCGGAGTAGCCGGTAAAAGCGCCGTTGTGGTGCAGCTTCACAATCTTATTGGCCGCCTCCGTGTCCCACTGCAGCACGAAACCGTAAACGTTGCCGCTGGTCAGCGCGATGCCGCTGTCAAGTTGAAACGTCAGATAGTCGCCAATATTGACGGAGCCGGAACTCGGGAACGTGTAATTATAAACTCCGTTCGGAGTGAAATTGGCCGCGTCATAGGTGGTGGCGTCCGTGACATTATAGAATCTCAGCGTCAGCGTCTGGTCATACACGCCGGACTGCATACTGTTGGCATTGTTGGCCGAGATGCGAACCGTGACCGACGCCGCCGTGAAATTCTCGGGCGCCGTAAAGGTCTGGCCCAGATCGCGGTCGGCGCCTCCCGTGCGATAGCGCAAATCGCGCTCGTTCGTGAACGGCACGCCGGTATTGGGATGGGCGACTTTGACCAGAGGCCCCGAAGGGGCGGTCGGGCTGGCCGTGAGGACCGATGCCGTAGCGCTCGCCGCGAGTCCGACGAACGCCAATGCCGTCACCATCGCAATCGCAGTGCTTTTCTTCATAGCTTCTCTCCTGTCGGGAGCGATAACCCGATTACACCCGGGCCTATTATCCCGCTCCTTACGGCAAGCAGTATATTCCGACGGCTTGCCCCAAAGCCAGCGTCAAAATAATGAAACCTTTTAATTTTTGAGCGGCCGTGAGGCTGGCTACAACGGTAGGAACGCGCGGACGCGCCGGGCGCGCGAAACGTGGCGGCCGGGATCGGGGCACGATGCGATGCGCAGCATTGCCTCTCAACCGTTCTTGAGCGATGATGCGGGCCATGAACTTGTACCGCCTCAAAGCGACCGCGGCGTCGCTGCTATGTCTTTCGCTGTTCTCGCCGGCGGGCTGGGCGGAATCGCCGACCGCGGCGGGCGCGCAAAACGCCGGCGAATGGTGGCGCGGCTTTCGCGTCGGCGCCTATGCGCTGCCGCTGGTGCAGCTGCAGGATCGGGATCGTTCGCCGGGGAATTCCTTCCTCGGCACCATCGTCCGCCTCGAAGAGCAGCGCGTCGGTTTTCCGCTGCGCCCGCATCTGGATTACCTCGCCGCGGACTGGCTGGCGATACGGCTTGCCTATGAACGGCTGGCCACGCGGACCGGCACGATCGAGGGCGACACGGACGGCGATTTCCGGCTCGCCGGCCCCGCGCTCTCGCTGCGTTTTCGCTATCCCAACGAGACCCGCTTTACGCCCGGCTTCGCCGCAGGCGCGATCTGGTACGCCGCCAAATTCGAGGAGGACGGGCGCTGGGGCAACGGATTTCCCGGCACCGACGAGGGCCGCGCCGATTATCGCGCCTGGATCGCGCAAGGCCGTCCGCCGTGGCCGAACAACGGTTATCAGCGGCGGATTGACCCGGAATCGAGCGTGGTCGCCCTGGAGTTGTCCGTCTCCCTCGAGATCGAATTAGACGAACATTGGCGGCTGGAAACCTTCGCGCGTTATGTCCGCGCCAACGTCCGCGGCCATTACACGTTGCGCTATTACGGCGAGGTCTTTCAAGACCGCGGTTGGCACGACTTCCCGCACGACCACATCGCCGTCGGCCTCGGCCTGCTGTACGAGTTTTAAACGCCCGCCTCGGCGCCCCGTCGCCTTGGGCGAGCGAGGGCCGGCGAAACGTTTTCCAAGCCTTGGAAAAAGGAGGCGCCCGCTTTTCCAAACCTTGGAAAATCAGCCGTTTGCCTTTGCCGCGTCGCTTTCTACCAGTCTCCGCCGCCCCTCTGTTCTCTTCCGTCAGCGCCACTCGTGCTTCGGATATTTCCGCCGCAATTCCTGACGGACCTTCGGATACGTGTCGCGCCAGAAGCCCTCGAGGTCGCGCGTGATCTGGACGGGACGGAAGTTTGGGCCGAGGATTTGGACGGTGACGGGATAGCGCCCGCCAAGAATCCGCGGCGAGGCGTCAAGCCCGTAGAGGTCCTGAATCTTCGCCGCGAGATAAGGTTCGCCCGTTTCAGAATACAGGATGCGCGCGCGCCGGCCGCCCGGCAAGACCGCGTGCTCCGGCGCCAGCCGCTCCACCAGCGCCTGTTGCGCGGGATTCAACCAACCGCGCACCGCGGGCCAGACCGGACGCTCGCGCAGTTCCTTCTGCGAGAACGCGCCCAGGCAGATGCGCTCGATCAACGTCCGCCGCTCCGCCGGGCCGATCGCCGGCACGCCGGCCTCCGGCGCGGCGCGCGCGACGAAATTGACCCGCGCGATCCATTGCTCGACCGTCTCGTTCCAGTGCGCCAATTGCAGGGATCCGCCGACCGCTTCATCCGCGAGCAGCTTCGCCGCGGCCTCCGCCGGCGGTTCGCCCCCGGGCCGCTCGTCGAGAATCAAGCCGCGAAACATCCGCCGGCGAACCGCGAGAACGCGCTTCGCGGCGCGATCGTACACCACGCCGATTTCCTCGCGCCGTTCGCCGGGGAAAAGCTCGTCCAGCCATTCTTCCCGAATCGCCGTCGCCAGCGAAAGCACCACCTCGACATCGCGCCCCTCGATTTCGCGGATTTCCGCGGCGACGAGCAGCGGCGCGTCTTGCACGGCGCTGCCGCGGTCCAGCCGTCCCTTGCGCCCGTGCGTCAAGGCGCAGCGCAGCGTGCCGCCGTCCAGCCGCCGCGCCACGTGGTCGGCGAACCCCGCCAGAATGCACTTCTGAACGTCTTCGTCGGCGCCGGCGTCCTCGCCGACCGGCAGGCCCGCGCGTTCGGCCTGTCGCAGAAAGAGATCGAACAAGGGTCCGACCTGCCGAGCGGCGTTGGCCTGAATGCCCAGTCGCCCGCAGCGCTCGGGATCGTAGCGGCACTGCCGAGCGTAGTTCCACGCGCGGGCGAGCAGGAAGAAATCGGAGGCCGCCGGGCCGAGCCGATCCTCGCGCTCGTCGCGCGCCTCGCGTCCGCCGTCGCGCCGCAGCAGGCCGCGCCCCTGCGTCAGCGCGGCCAGCAGCGCGACCGTCCGCACGACTCCCCGCGCGCCGGCCTCCAGCAGCATGCGCGCGTAGCGCGGATGCAACGGGAACTCCGCCATCCGACGGCCCAGCGGCGTGATCGCGCCGCGTTCATCCGTCGCGCCCAGATCGCGCAGGAGCGCCTCCGCGCGCTCGAGAACGCGCGGCTCCGGCGGCTCGAACCAGCGAAACGCGGTCAGGTCGCGCGCGCCGCCGGCCTTCAAGCCCAGAATCGCCTCCGAAAGGTCCAACCGGTGTATTTCCGGCGCTTCGGCGGCGGGGCGCGCGCGGTGCTCGCGCTCGGTCCAAAGCCGGATGCAGCGCCCCGGCCCCAGGCGCCCGGCGCGCCCGGCGCGCTGGTCGGCGCTCGCGCGGCTGATGGGTTCGACGAGCAGTGTGTTGATGCCCCGCCGGGGATCGTAGCGCGGAATGCGCGCCAATCCGCTGTCAATGACCGCGCGTACGCCTTCGATCGTCAACGAAGTCTCGGCGACGTTGGTGGCGCAAATGATTTTGGGCGTGTCGGAGGGCGCGACGGCGGCGTCCTGCGCTTCCGGCGGCAGCTCGCCGTGGAGCGGCAGCAGCAGGCGGCCCCGTGCGGCGGGCGTTTCGCGCAACGCGGCGAGGGTGCGCGCGATTTCATAGGCGCCGGGCAGAAAAACGAGGACATCGCCCTCCAGTCCCTCAGCCGCCAGCCGCTCGAACGCGCGCGCGGCAAGCTCCCAAATCGGCGCATCCGGCTCGGCCTTCGACAGGTATTCGATCGCCACGGGAAACTGCCGGCCCTCGGAGCGGACAACGGCGCAAGGCGTCAGCCAGGCTTCCAGCGGGCCGCGGTCGAGTGTGGCGGACATGACGCCGATGCGCAGATCGGGCCGCGCGCCGCGCTGGAGTTCCGCGGCGCGCGCGAGGGTGACATCGCCGTAGAGGTGGCGCTCGTGAAATTCGTCGAAAAGCACGACACTCACGCCGCGCAACTCCGGATCGTCGAGCAATTGCCGCAGCAGGACGCCCTCGGTGACGTAAAGGATGCGCGTGGCGGCGGAGGCGGCGCCCTCGAACCGCACGCGGTAGCCGACCTCGCCGCCGAGCGCGACGCCGCGCTCCCGCGCGACGCGCGCGGCGAGCAGGCGCGCGGCGATCCGCCGCGGCTGGAGGACGACGATCTGTCCCGCGCCCGCCGCGCCGCGATCGAGCAGCATCTGGGGGACTTGCGTGGACTTGCCCGAACCGGTGGGCGCCTCGACGATAAAACGCCCCGGCCCGAGCGCGGCGGCGACGATGGCCTCCTCCGTTTGGTAGATGGGCAATGCGCGACGGTCCTGCATCAGCGGCAGCATAGCGCAGATCGGGCCGGAGAAGGGAGCGGAAAGCGCCGCCGGTCGAACAAGGCTTGAGGCGCCGGGGAAAAGCCGGCGCTGGGTCGCCGTCCTTCGTCGCGCGTCCTGCGGGCCGCGTCCACGGCGAAAAATAGGGCGCGCCCGGGGCCTTGCGGACGCGCGGAGGTTTTGATATAAAGTATGCTAATACGTTTTTGAAACCGCAAATCACGGAATCCAACAAGGGACAGAGCATGCGAACGATGCGTGCGACGGGAATAACCTTGGCGGCGGTCGGCGTTTCCGCGGCCTCGGCCCACCCTTCCGCGGCGGCGCCGCACACGATCCTCCCCGGCCGTCCCGCCGAGCGCATCGTCCCGGAGGCGATCCCGGAGTCGGAATATGTCCGCGCCACGCCGGACGGCGGTCTCGAATGGCGCGGACGCCGCGTCCGCTTCTGGGGACTGATCGGCAGTTTCCCCAACCTGCCTTCCGGCGATCCTGCGAAAGATGCGGGCCGCGATTTTTACCGGGAAAACGAAGCGTTCATCCGCCGTTTCGAGGATCTGGGCTTCAACCTGAACCGTATGTGGCGCCCGCGCTCTGCGACGACCTTCGTGGCGTACACGCCGGGCGACGGCTCGCCCGCCGACGTGCTCGATCATTTTATCGCGACGGCGAAAGCGCGGGGCTTCCGTTTTTGGCTCGCGGGCCTCGGCGCCGCGCGCGCGGAGGGAACCGTTCGGCCCGAAGATGCCCGCATCATTGACGAACCGGAGACGGAGGTCGCGTGGCGCGAGGCAGTAGGCGACGGCCTGCCGATGTCGAAATTGCACCGCGCGCGCGTGTGGGATCGGCGGCTCTTCGAGATCGGTCTGCGTCGGATGAAACGCGTCGCCGATCACTTCAATCACTACACCGGCCTTCGCGTGGCCGACGACCCCGTCTACGCGGCCTTCGAGCTGTCGAATGAGGAATGGTGGATCCGCGCCATGCTGCGCGGCGAATGGCGGAACTTGCCGCCGTTTTTTCGCGACAGCCTCGTCCGGCAATGGAACGAATTTCTGCGCGGCAAATATGAAACATCGGACGCGCTCATCGCCGCCTGGGGACGTTTGCTGCCGGGTGAAAGTTTCGAGGAAGGCCGTATCGCCTTCGCCCCGATGGGCTCCCGGATGCGGTTGAATGTCGGGGTGAACGACGCCTCCGAGGCGGCGATCGAGGCCGCGGTGGGGGGCGCGATGGAGGTCTCGCGCGAGGATGTCGCACCCCAGCGCGCGAGCGATGTGCTGGAGTTTCTGGTCAAGCTCCTGGTGGAACACAAACAGCGCGAGGCCGCCGCCGTGAAAAGCTGGGGCCGCGCCACCCGCCTCGCGCCGCTGGCCTACGACACCGGCATCGGCTATGAAATACAATCGCAATTTCTCCATCAGCACGCCGACGTCGTCGCCCACGACGCCTACGTCAACGGACGCTATCCCGAATCCCAGGGCGATCTGCGTCCGCCCGACGATGCCGATGCATTGACGCGATTGCAGTTTCGACTCGGCGTCGAGCGCCAGCGCAACAACCGGGGACGCTGGACGAGCTGGCTCGAGATGCCGCCGGGCATTTGCCAGGGCGTGCCCTGGCTCGAGCACAACCGCGTGGAGGGCAAACCCTACTTCGTCTATGAAACGCAAATTCAGCAGCCGGCGAAGTATCGGGCCGATTTCCCGCTGCGGCTGGCGGCGCTGAGCGCGATTCAGGACTGGGATGCGGTGGCCTGGCATTATTGGGGCGGCGTTCCCGATATCGGTTCCAATCCGCGCCCGTTCGACAAGGCCATGGACGTGACCGTCGGCGGCCATCCGCAGGGTTACCATTTCACCTACGACGCCGTGCAATCGGCCATGATGCGCGCCGCGGGCATCGCCTTTCGAAACTTCGCCTTTGCGCCCGCGCCACGTCCCACGCGGTTCATTTACGGCCGCAGAGCGCTCTATGCCCCCGAAAGCATGCGCTACGCCGGTTCCTACGGCCTGCTCGGCATGGCGATGCTGCCGACGACCTATCAATACGGCGTTCGCATCCGGATTGACCCGACGCGCGACGAGGACGAAGTCATCGGGCCCATGCTTTCGGGCGAGGAATTCTTTTCCCACAATCCCTATACCCCCACGCCGGAAATCGTTTTCGATTGGCAAAAAGGCTGTCTCAAGATGGACGCCCCCGCGGCGGCGTTCTGGACCGGCTTTTTGTCGAAGCACGGCTCCGAAGTCCGGTTCGCCTGCGGCGCTGTTTTGCGCGATGTCCGATTCGAAAACGACGACGGCATCTACGAACCGATGACGGAAAAGGAAGGCTACCTCGCGTTCGCGGTGTATAGCGAGGATGGCCGGCCGTTGCCCGAGTCCGAACGAATCGCGATCTCGCTGGTGAGCACGTCCTTCAATTCGGGTTTTCGCCTGCCGGAGGCGGAAGGCGGGCGCATCCAGGCGGGGCGCGCGCCCGTGTTATATGCGCGAGTCGGCGGTACGGTCGAATTCCCGGCGCTCGACGGCATGAAGTATGTCTTTCGCGATTGGCACATGGAACCCATCGGCGAGGGCGTCGTCGCCGGCGGGCGGCTCGCAATTCCCGCCGATCGCCCGATCTGGCTGATCGAACTGACGCGCGAAACGGCCTCGAAAGGAAAGCGAACCCCATGATCTTTGGCGTCTCTTACTATCCCGAAATCACGCCCGAAACGGAATGGGCCGCCGATTTGGATCGCCTGCGCGAGGCGGGCTTCACTGTCGTCCGCGTCGGCGAGTTCGCCTGGTCGGCGTTCGAACCCCGCGAGGGCGAATATCATTTTGAGTGGATGGACCGTTTCCTCGATGCCGCTCAAGCGCGCGGTCTTTCCGTCGTGCTCGGCACCCCCACGGCCTCGCCGCCGGCGTGGCTGATCGCGCAATATCCCCAAATCCTCGTTCAATTGCCCGACGGCGTGCGGCTGGGCTACGGCGAACGGCGCGCCTGCTGCGTCAATTCCGAAATCTACCGGCAATTCAGCGTCGAAATCGCCGCCCGACTGGGCGATCGCTACGGACGCCATCCGGCGGTGATCGGCTGGCAAATTGACAACGAATTGATCGGCCCCGAACGCCCCCGCCTTTTCGAATGCCATTGCGCGGATTGCGTCTGGCGCTTCCGTCAATGGCTGAAACGGAAATATCCCTCCCCGCAAGCCGTGAATGACGCCTGGGGACTGCGCTTCTGGAGCCTGGAGTTTTCCGACTGGGGCGAAGTCGCCCCACCGCTCCGATATCGCGCCTGTCCCGGCCACGCCCTCGACTATCATCGCTTCTATAGCGACAGCCTGGCGGAATACCTGCGGCTCCAATACGAGGCCTTGCGCGCTCGCGTCGAAGCCCGCCAGTTCGTCAGCCACAATTCCACCGCCGTTTTCGACCGCGGCATTGACCACCGCTCCTTCGCGCGAACGCTGAACGCGGTCGGGTGGGACGCCTATCCCGGCGCGGCGTCCGCCGGCCACGGCCCGAACCCCGCCGCCACGGCGCTGGCGCACGACTGGTTCCGCTCGATGCTGCGCCGCCCGTTCTGGATTTGGGAGACCACTCCCGCCGCCGTCCACGACGCCGCCTTCTTTGCCGAAATGCGCGCGCGCGGCGCGCACGCGGTGTTGTTTTGGCTCTGGCGCACCCACCGCGCGAATATGGAACGGGGCAGCCGATCCTTCTGCGACTTCGATGGAAAACCCTATGCGGCGCGTTTGCGGCAAGTCCGACAACTGCGGGAGCGCCTCGCCGCCGTCGCTCCCTCGCTGCCCTCGCCTTCGCCGCGCGCCCCCGCCGCCTTATTGTTCGATCCCGACAACGTGCGCGCGGAACACCGTCTGGAGCGACGGCCCATGCCCTATCTGGAAGGCGTTATCCGCGCCTATCTGCCGTTTTGGCGGCACGGCGTCGCCACGGATGCGGCCCACCCCGGCGACGATTTGACCGGTTACCGGCTGGCGATCGCGCCCGGACTCCGGCTGATGGACGAAGCGGATGCGCGCGCCCTCGAACGCTTCGTGCGGGACGGCGGCGTGTTGCTGATCTTCGGTCCGGCGGCGCACCTGGACCGGCATGGCGTTTATTACCGGCGATGGGGCGAGCCGCTAAGCGGCCTCCTCGATGGCGTTGTTCAGCCGGAAACGCTTCCGACGGAGGGCGTCGAGATCGTGACGTCCGCCGGCGAGAACTTTGTTTGCCGTTCCGGCGATGCGGAAATCATCCGGGCGCCGAACGATGCGGACATTCTGGCGCGGTTCCGCAGCGGGCCCCATGCCGGAAGCCCCGCAGCTTTCACGCGCGTCGTGGGCCGCGGACATCTTTTTTATGCCGCCACTTCGGCCTGCGCGGAACTCAACCGCCGGCTGGCGCGGCCGGCGACCGAGCGGGCGGGACTCGAATGGGTGGAGCATGCCTTCGACGATGTGGGTGTGCTGGTGGAACCGAACGGCCGCGGACGCTGGATTTTCAACCACGGCAATGCACCGGCCCGTGTGCTGGGCGTCGAAGTGCCGCCGCGCGATTTCGCGTTTCTCGCGAGCTCCGCCGCCGGGGAATGAACGATCGCCCATCACCGCTCCGCTTCGATCATCCACCGCGTCACGCGCAAGGGTCGGGTAGGGGTCGCGCTATCGGGGTCGCATCTAGGGTCGCGCTATCGGGGTCGGTCGCGCTATCGGGGTCGCATCTAAATATATGATTCCGCTGAAAAACCCCCTACGCTTTTTTCCGGGTTGAGGGCGGTGGCGGGTTGAGCCGGACGAGGTGGAGTTCGCCGCGGTCGAGCAGTTCCCACTGCAGTTCCTCGCCCGGCTCCAGCCCGATGGCCGCTGCCAGCGCCAGCGGGAAGGAAACGTAGAGCCGGGGCTTCTGTCCCTTGGACCGG
>CALGXT010000101.1 GCA_937935255.1 uncultured bacterium
CTCGGCGTCTCTGCGGTGAATCTTTCCTGACCTCCGATTTCCGACCTCCGGCTTCTCCGCCGTTGCTATTCCCTATGCGGCCGTATGCCGCAAACGTCTCAAAAAACCGGCGAGATTGAGCGAGGCGCTGCGGCCCGACTCCGCGGGGCGCCGCGTACGCGAGATCAATATCCGCCGGTCGGCGGCGATCCAATCCGCCGCCCGGTTCAGCCGCGCAAGGTCGTCCGGTTTGGGATCGGACGTGAGCTTGATCTCGCAAGCCCACCGCTCGCCGCCGAAATCGAGCACGAGGTCGCATTCATACTGATCGGAGGTGCGGAAATAGTATGCGTCGCATTCGCGCCCCGAGGCCCCCAGCCGCGCCAGGGCCTGCTCAATCACGAATCCCTCCCAACTGACGCCCGCCCACGGCTTCGACAACAAGGCGTCCATCGTCGCGACGCCGTTCAGGGCGTGCAGCAGGCCCGTGTCCCGCCAATAAACCTTCGGACTCTTCACCAACCGCTTGCCGATATTGGCGTGAAACGGCCGCAGACGCCGCAACAGGAAAGCGCCCTCCAGATAGTCCATGTAACCGTTCACCGTCTGATAGTTCAGCGCCAAACTCTGGCCGATCGCGCTCGCGTTCCACGGAGCGCCATGGGTCGCCGCGAGCATTCTGAACAAACGCTCGGTCGTTTGCGGTTTGGCGGGCAGCCCCCACGCCGGCAGATCGCGTTGCGCGAGCAGCGCCAGGTAGTGGCGCTGCCAGTCGGGGAAGGCCGCCGCCGCCTGGATCCCCCCGTCGGGAAACCCGCCCCGCAGCCAGAGGGCGTCGAGGGCCGAGGGACCGAGTTCGTCCAAAAAAAACGGCGTCAGCTCGACGATGGCGAGGCGGCCGGCGAGCGACTCCGAGACTTCCCGCATCAGAGTGGGCGAGACCGAGCCGAGGACGAGAAAACGACCCTTCTCCCGGCGCCGCCGATCAATCGCGACCCGCATCCGTCGGAAGACTTCGGGCCGCGTCTGCGCCTCGTCGAGGACGACGAGGCCGCGGCGCGCGGTCAACTCGTCCCAGGCCAAATCCAGCCGAAGCGCGTCCGCCTCGTCCTCCAAATCGAAATACGCTCCGCCCAGCGTTTTCGCCAGGGTGGTCTTCCCGCACTGGCGCGGACCGACCAGCGCGACGGCGGGATAACGCCGAAGATTTCGACGGACTTGAACTTGAACGGCACGCGGACGCATGGTTTGCATTTTACAAACGGATTTGTAATTTGCAAGACATGGCGGCGAAGAACGCGGAGGAGGAACCACTAATTTTCATGCGGATTTTGTTCACCACGAAGAGCACGAAGAAAAATGCACCGCGGAGGCGCGGAGGACGCGGAGGAGGACGGAGAAGGAACCACTAATTTTCACTAATGGACGCTAATTTTTCGGGAATGGTAGGGCCCGGCCGCCGGCCGGGCCGCGGGCGGCTCGAGCCCGACGGAAACTGCGCCGAGGTCAGACCTCTCCGGCGGCGGAGCGCCGGAGCTACAGCGCTGACGCGCCGACCTCCGACCTCTGACCTCTGACCTCCGACTCCTCCGGCGGCGGAGCGCCGGAGCTACAGCGCTGACGCACTGAACTCTGCGTTCTCTGCGTCTCTGCGGTGAATCTTTCGCGGAGCGGCGGGCCATGCCCCTTGAAATCTGCTCCGCACGAATGCAATATCCGGGACGAAATCGCCCGATATACTTCTGTTCTTCTGAAGCCATTCAACGGGACGCAGCGTCCCAGCGTAGGGGAAAAGGATGAAGGAATCCATCGCTCAGCAATTCGAGTGCGACGATCGCATATGGCATGACCGCCCCGCGGGAGAGGATTGGCTCCGCGCCCTGCCCATCGGGAACGGTCGCATGGGGGCCATGGTCTTCGGCAATCCGGGCTTGGAGCGCATCCAGCTCAACGAGGACACCTTCTATGCTCTTGAACCCGAGGATTGCTGCCACATTCCGAGCGGAATCCCGCAGGCCCTTCCCGGCGTGATCGAGCTGCTCCGCCGGAGGAAATTCGCCGAAGCGGAGGCGGAGGTCGCGCGGCATTGGCTCGGTCGCAGCAACGCCCCCTACCTGCCGCTGGCCGATCTCTGGATTGATTTTTCCCATGCCGGCTTTTCCGGTTACGCGCATACGCTTTCCCTCGCCGAGGCGGTGATCTCCTGCCGATATGCGGTCGGCGGCAAATCCTTTATGCGCGAGACTTTTATGAGCTATCCCGACCAGGTGCTGGCGTTGCGGCTGAGCTGCGACGCCCCGGCCTCCATCTCTTTTTCTGTATGGCTCGATTCTCCGCACCGCGCCACCCTCCGCGCCCGCATCGAGGGCGGCCGTTTCGTGATCCGCGGCCAGGGGCCGGGCGAGGCGCTTCGCCGCCCTCCCGAACGGATCGCCGCCTGGGGAGATGAGCGCAAATATCCGAATTTCTATCAGCAAAATCCGGATGGAAGCTGGTCCCGCAGGCCCGGCCGCGAATCCAATGTCCTGTACGGGGACGCCGCGGACGGCAAAGGCATGTTCTTCGAAGCGCAACTCCAGGTTCTTTCCTCGGGAGGCCGTTTATCCGAGCGCAACGGACGTCTTTGCCTGGAGGGCGCGGACGAGGCGGTATTGCTGCTCTCGGCCGACACCAGCTTCAACGGGATGCATAAAAGCCCCAGCCGCGAGGGCGTAGAGCCGTCGGCGCAGGCCGCCGCGGACCTCGACGCCGCTTCACGTCGGACCTTCTCCGAGTTGAAACAACGGCACGTGGCGGACGTCCGCCCGCTTTACGAACGCGCGGCGCTTCGTCTCGGCGCTCCGGGCCCGCTCGCCGGGCGGCCCGCCGATGAACGCGTGGCGCGTTATCGCGAGGGACGGGACCCCACGCTGCCGGCGCTCCTATTCAATTTTTCCCGCTACCTGATGATCGCGGCATCTCGACCGGGATCGCAGCCGCTGAATCTTCAAGGCCTCTGGAATCAGGACCTCATCCCGGCGTGGAACGGGGCCTACACCACCAACATCAACGCGGAGATGAATTACTGGGGCGTTTTGCGGGGCCATCTGGAGGAATGCCACGAGCCCTTCCTGCGCATGGTTCGCGAAACCTGGGAAAACGGGAAAAAGGTGGCGGCGAAAATGTTCGGCTATCGCGGCTGGTGCCTGTTTCACAACATCAGCATCTGGCGTTCGGCCGCGCCCGTGGACGGCGCGGCGCATACCTCCTGGTGGCCGGTGGGCGCAGGCTGGTTTTGTCAGCATATCTGGCATCATTATCTTCACACGGAAGATCGCGATTTCCTCCGCGAGCACTATCCGATTCTCCGCGACGCCGCCTTATTCTTTTGCGATTGGCTGGCGGACCGCGGCGATGGGGTTCTCGTCACCCCCGTCTCCACTTCCCCGGAAAATCGCTTTCGATACCCGGATGCGGCCGGCGCTCCTCGCGAAGCCGGCGTCTGCATGGGCTCCACCATGGATATGGCCATCATCCGGGAAACCTTCGCCAACACCCTGGCCGCCGCCGAACGCCTGGGCATCGTCGAAGCCGAGCTGGGGGAGATTCGCGCCAAGCGCGACCGTCTGTTGGATTACCGGATCGCCGCCAACGGCGCGCTCATGGAGTGGAGCGAGGATTTCGAGGAAACGGAGCCGGAACACCGGCATCTGTCCCACCTCTACGGCTTCTTTCCCGGGGAGGAAATCACTCCCGAGAAGCGCCCGGAGCTGATAAACGCCGTGCGCGCCGCCTTGGAGCGCCGGGGCGACGGCGGTCCCGGCTGGTCCATCGCCTGGAAACTCAACTGCTGGGCTCGGCTGGGCGATGGAGAGCGCGTCGAGCGGCTGTTGTTCCATCTGCTCACGCCGGAACGCACCGCCCCCAATCTGCTGAATCTGCATCCCCCCTTTCAGATTGACGGCAATTTCGGCGCGGGGCGGGGAATCGCCGAAGCGCTGCTCCAGGATCATCGCGGCTTCATCCACCTCCTGCCCGCCCTCCCGCCGACGTGGAAAGAAGGATTCTTCCGCGGTCTGAAATGCCGGGGCGGCGCGGAAGTGGACCTCGAATGGCGTGAGGGAAGCCCCACGCGCGTCGCGATACGCAGCCGCCGGGGCGGAGTATTTCTCCTGCGATACCGGGAGGCGGTGTTCACCGTCGCCCTGGGCCCCGGAGAAGACCGGAGCTTTGTAATCCCCGAAGACTTTTCGTCCGCCTCAACCGCGCGCGAGGGATGTCACGCGGAGGCGCGGAGGGCGCGGAGAGGGACGGAGAAGGAACCACTAATTTTCACTAATGGACGCTAATTTTTCGGGAATGGTAGGGCCCGGCCGCCGGCCTGGCCGCGGGCGGGATTGCACCGCGGAGGCGCGGAGGGCGCGGAGGAGGGAGAAACCACTGATGTTCATTTGAATTTTTTTCACCACGAAGAGCACGAAGCAATTGTGGCGAAATAGACGCACGATGGGTCGGGCGGCGGCTCGAGCAAGCTCGAGCCCTACGGGTGCATTGGACGGCGGGGGGCGTGTGCGAGAATGGTAGGGCCCGGCCGCCGGCCGGGCCGCGGGCGGCTCGAG
>CALGXT010000102.1 GCA_937935255.1 uncultured bacterium
ACCGATCTTCGGATGCCGATTGCCTGTCGCGGACGATGCGCCGGGAACCGCGGGCGGAACGCTGACGCTCCTGGCCGAGAACCTCAAAGGCTATCGAAATCTGCTGCGGCTTTCCACGCGCTCGCAACTCGACGGCGCGGAGGACGCGCCGGCGCCGCTTTCGCTGGAATTCCTCAACGCCCACCGGGCGGGTTTGATCGCGCTTTCCGGCGGCCCCGACGGCCCGATAGACACGTTGTTGCGCGCGGGGCAATCCGACACGGCCCATGCGTTGGGCGGACGCCTCGCGGAACTTTTCGGGGCCGGCAATTTCTTTCTCGAGCTGCAAAACCAGGGCCTGCCGCGTCAGGCGCAGACCAATGCGGAATTGCGCGCGCTGGCGGCCCGCATGGGCGCGTCTACGGTCGTCACCAACGGCGTCCGTTATCTGCGGCCCGCCGACGCGGCGCTGCAGCGCTTGCTGCGGCTGATTCGAACGGGCGGACTCGCGGAAGGTCCGCTCTCGATGGAAGCGCCGGGACGCCACGATTTCGCCGACGCCGAGGAAATGGCCCGGCGGTTTCCCGGCGACGCCGAAGCGCTTGCGCGCACCGCCGAGATCGCGTTCCGTTGTACGGTGGAACTCCCGCTGCGCCGACCGGCGCGCTTCCCGCGCTTTCCGCTGCCGGAGGGCTTCGATCGCCCCGACCGGCCGCCGGCGGAATCGGCCTTCGCCTATTTGCAGGCGCAAGCGGAAGCCGGACTGGCGCGCCGGTATGGCGTCGGCGCCGCCCCGCCCCATACCGCCGAGATGCGACGCCTTCGGGAGCGCTTCGAAACCGAATTGGACACGATCCGCCGGACCGGCTTCGTGAATTATTTCCTGGTCGTGAGCGATTACGTCGCCTTCGCGCGGCGCGAGGGCATCGCCGTCGGTCCGGGCCGCGGCTCCGGCGTCGGCAGTTTGGTCGCCTACGCCTTGGGCATCACGGAAGCCGATCCGATCCGGTTCGGACTCTCTTTCGAGCGTTTTCTCAATACGGAGCGTCCCACCCCGCCCGACCTGGATCTGGACTTCTGCCCGGATCGCCGCGGGGAAGTGATCGCTTATCTTCGGCGAAAATACGGCGAGGACCGCGCGGCGCAGGTGATTGCATTCAACACGTTCTCGGCGCGCTCGGCGCTCCGCGACGCCGCCCGCGCGCTCGGCGCGCCCGCGGCGGCGGCGGAACGGTGGGCGCAGGCGCTGCCCGAAGATTCGCGTTCGCCCGGCAAGGCGCCGCGCCGCGCGCCCCCCGAAGCGTGGCGCGTCGAGGCGGCCGACCCCAACGCCCGACCGGCGCTTGAACTGGCGCGCGCGCTGGAGGGGCTGCCCCGAAATATCGCCGCTCATCCGGCCGGCGTCGTCCTCTCCGATGTCCCGCTCCGCGACCTCGTACCCCTGCAACGCGACCGCGAAGGCGCGGTCATCACGCAGTTCGACGCGGCCTCGCTCTCGGCTGTGGGTCTCATGAAAGTGGATATTCTGGGGCTGCGCACGCTGGGGGCGCTGCGCGAGGCGGCCGAAATCGCGCGCGCCGCCGGACGGCCCGCGCCGGCGGGGCCCGAAATCCCGCTCGACGACCCCGACACGCTGGCGCTGCTGAACCGCGCCGACACCGTCGGCGTGTTCCAACTGGAAAGCGCCGGCATGCGCGATCTTTTGCGACGGCTTGGCGTCGGCCGTTTTGAGGACCTCGTGGCCGCAATCGCCCTTCACCGTCCGGCGACTTTGCCCATGCTCGAAGAGTTCGTGGCGCGCAAACACGGCCGCGCGCCCGTCGTCTTCGATCATCCGGCCCTGCGGCCGGTATTGGCCGAGACCTACGGAATCTTCCTCTTTCAGGAACAAATCCAGCGGGCCGCGGAAGCGCTCGCCGGCTTCAGCCCGGCGCAAGGCGATCGCCTGCGGCGGGCGATCGCGGAAGGCGACGAAAGCGAGATCGCCGCGCTGGGCGAGGCTTTTCGAAAGGGTTGCCGCCGGCGGCGAAGGATTCCGTCGGAGCGCGCGGACGCGCTGTTCGAGCGCCTGCGCCGCACGGCGGGCTACGGTTTTAACAAGGCGCACAGCGTCGCGTATGCCCTGCTCGCCTGGCGCGCGGCATGGTGGAAAGCGCACGAACCCGCCGCCTTCCTCTGCGGCCAGCTCTCCAGTGAAATCGGAAATACCGAACGGCTGGCCGCGCTCCTCGCCGAAGCGCAGCGGCTGGGCATCGAACCGCTGGGGCCGGACCTCAATCGCAGCGGTGAGCGGTTCAGCCTCGAGGGGAACCGTCTGCGGTACGGCCTGGCGGCAATCAAATATGTCGGACCGGAAGCGGCCCGCGCCGTGACCGAAGAACGCGAGCGAGCCGGACCTTATCTTGGCTTGTTCGACCTGTGCTTTCGCGTTCCCTTGCACCGCCTGCCCCGGCGCGCGCTGGAAAGCCTGATCCGGGCGGGCGCGCTGGATTTCACAGGGCTCAGTCGGCGGCGCCTCTTCGAGGGATTGGACCGCGCGCTCTTCGCCGCGCGACGCTCGGCGGAAACGGCGGGACAGACCCTCTTGCCCGGCATGGAATCCGCCGCGGCAGCGCCGGACGATCGCCGGCTGCCGGATTGCGAGCCGTGGTCGGAAAGCGAGCGCCTGGCGGCGGAGCGCGAGCTGCTCGGCTTCCACACCAGCGGTCATCCGTTGAGCCGGTACGAATGGATGTTTCCGCTTTTGGGACTGGACGCACCGGCGGGCAGCGGCGCGCCGCGCCGAGGCGAGCGCATCCGCCGCGCCGGCATCGTGGCTCGGCCGCGCCGCGGGGACGACGATGGCGGGGAGTTCCTGCTCGAAACGGCGGAGCGGCTTGTGCCCGTGACGGTTCCCCCCGCCGCTTGGCCGGAAATCGGCGCCCAAGTGGCGCAAGGCGCTGCCGTTTGGGTCGAAGGCGCGGTCACAACGACGGCCAGGGACTGGCGCCTTGTGGCGCGGCGGGTGGAACGGCTCGAGACGGCGCCCGAACGATTGGCGAAACGCGTGATATTGAACCTGCCGCCGGCGGCGGCGGACGCCGAGCGGATGGCGGCGTTGCGCGAGGCGCTCGCCAGGCACACGGGCCCGACGCCGGTGGAGTTGAATCTATCGCTGCCCTCCGGGGAACGCGTGCAGTTGACCGCGGGACCCGAATACGCCGTGGCGCTCTCCGCGGCCCTCGTGCGCGCCGTCGAAGCGGTGCTCGGCAAAAGCGCGCTCGAGGTGGAGGTCAATCCACTCGGAGAATGACCCGGAAGGTTGACCAATTCGGATCTTCGTACACCTCGGCGATGGTCAGGCGATCCCGCAGAACATCCACATCGCCCCCGAAGAAACGGCCGCCATCTCGAAGCGCCAGGCGATGCACGCCGGGCGCAAGATCGTAAGCGCGATCGCGCCAACTCCCCACCCGCTCGACCGGTTCGCCGTCAATGAACACGTCCACGCCGGACCCAGTGAAGTTATCCACGATCAGGCTGCCGAGACCCGCCGGCGGCCGGTGGTCATAGCGATCCGACTCGCAGCCGGCGAACAACAGCGCGGCCGCTATAATTCCCAACGCTCCTGCGCATCTCATGGCGACCGTCTCCGGGCGCGAGCCGGCCGATTCCCGCTCGCCCATTTATTGGACGCGAGAGAGGGTCATTGTATTCAATCCGGGACGCGGTGCGACGCCGATCGGAACTCGCGCTTCCTCCGCGGGAATTCGCCGTTGCCCGGCCTTCCGCTGAATGGTAGAAAATGCGCTGAATGAGCCAGGATTTTCCTCCTGTCAAAGACCCCTCTTGGGAAGCCGCTCTGGTTTTGCTCACGGAAATCGCCGCGGATTTGGGTTCGGCGCGCGGCGAACTGGATGCGGCCATCGAGCGCGCCATCGAGCGCATCGGACTCGCCGTGGGCGCCGACCGCGCCTTCGTTCTCTCCTTCTCGCAGAATCCGCCCTCGTTCACCATGACCCACGAGTGGTGCGCGCCCGGCATCCACTCCCAGCGCGGCTACTTTGTCAACTTGCCCCTGATGGTCTTCCCTTGGACCGCCCGCCAATTGCTGGCCGGAAAGTTCGTGGCGACGGAACGCCTGGAAGACTATCCGCCGGAAGCCGACGCCGAACGGCGGATTTGCAAGGACGAAGGCATCAAGTCCATCATTTTCGTGCCGATCGTCTGCGGCGGCGAGGTGATCGGCTCGACCGGGCTCGATGCCCTCCGCGCGCCCCGGCCCTGGACCCCGCCGCTGATTGCGCTCCTTCAGGCGGCCGGCGCCTTGTTTGCCGCGAACATCGCGCAACGGGATTCCGTCCGCACCCTGCAACGAATTTCATGGATCGAACGCACCAAACTGGGTCAGGATCTGCACGACTCCGTCGCGCAGGATGTCGCCGCCGCCGGTCTTCATGCCGCCGCGCTGCGCCTACGGCTCTCGGAGTCGTCGCCGGAACTCTGCGCGATGGCCGTCCAGGTGGAGCGCCAGCTCCGGACCGCGCGGGACGGGCTTCGAAGCCTGGCGCGCGGGCTCTGCGACCTGGATGGCGCCGGCCTGCCGTTGACCGAGGCCCTCGCGGAATTGGCCGCCGAAATCACCCAACGTTCCGGCGCCGAAGTCCGCTTCGCCAACGACGGCGTGCCGGAGATCGAGGATCCCGAATCGCGAACGCAATTGCTGTGGATCGCCCGCGAAGCCGTCCACAACGCGTTGCATCATGGCCGGGCGAAGCATGTGGACATCCTGCTGCACCGGCATGGCGAAAAAGCCTGCCTTTCAGTGACCGACGACGGGGCGGGCTTGCCGAAGGATTTCATTCAGCGCGAGGGCATCGGGCTGAAAGTCATGCGGCATCGCGCGGCCGTCATGGGCGGCCAGGTGACCCTCGCGCCGAACGATCCCGGCGGCGTTCGAGTGCGTTGTGTTTTTCCGATGCATCCGTTCGCCGGATAACGCTGCGGAAACACTGGAAAACGAGGAAATGCGATGAACAAGTGCAAATATACGGCCATTACGGCGCTGGCGGTCGGAGCGATTTCGTTAGCGGCGGCTGAATCGGCGGGCCCGGAAACCAAATCCAAAACGGTCTCCGACATGGGGACGCCGGCGGAGCCCGCTTCAAAGCTCGTGCCGAGCGCCGCTATCCCAAAAGACCGATTGGAAGAACCTTTTTGGCAAAAGAGACACGCGGCGATCGTGGAAAAGGCGAAGAAAGGGGACGTTGACCTGCTGATGATCGGGGATTCGATCGTCCACTCCTTCGACAAGGCGGTCTGGGATAAATACTACGCGCCGCGCCGCGCCTTGAACCTCGGTTACTGGGGCGACAAAACCGAAAACGTGCTGTGGCGGTTGGACCACGGCGAAATAGATGGGATATCGCCGAAGTTGGCGATCGTGATGATCGGCACCAACAACACTTCCACCGGGAACACCCCCGAAGAAATTTACGAGGGCGTCAAGGCGATCTGCGGGAGACTCCGGGCGAAGCTGCCGGAGACCAAAATTATGCTCCTCGCAATCTTCGCCCGGGGAAAAGACGCCGCCGATAAACGCAGGATCAACAACGAGGCGGCCAACAAGTTGATCGCCGGGCTGGCCGACAACAAAAATATCTTCTTCGTGGATATCAACGATAGATTTGTCGAGAGCGACGGAACGCTCCGAAGGGATCTCTTCCCCGACCTGCTGCATCCCAAAGAGAAAGGCTGCGCGGTCTGGGCGGAAGCGATCGAACCCTACGTCGCCCGTTTCATCGGGGACGAGGAAAAGAAGTGACTCGATCTACAAGACAGAATTTCACCGCCAAGGTCACAAAGACACCAAGTGCAGGCGGAACTACAGCCGCATCGCTCGCTGTCGCTCCGCCGCCGCGCTCGCCGATGGGGTCGGGGGTGAGCCACTTTAGCGCAGCGGCGTCGTACCAGCGGTGGCCGTAGCAATAGAGGTCGAGTTCCGAGTCGCGGTACTTGGTCGAGCAGCGGAACGGGCAGGTCGCTGCCTTCGGGCCGGTCTCGCGGATCAAGCGCCCGTAGGGATCATAGTCGTATTCCGCCACCAGCGTCCCGTCCGATATCGCGGATGAGGCCTAGCGGACGACGTGGATGGAGACCGGCGCATCGCGCGGGATCATGGCGCGCGCCGCCTCCGGCACGACCCAGCCGAAGAACAGGAATGCCAAGATGGGCACGAGGAATATCATTTTATGCGGCAATTCCCAAAGCCCAATATTTGAATCTGGAGACTTGACCCCTCAAGCCCGCTTTACCTTTTCGGCGGCATCCGTGAACGAGTAGATGGCTGCGGCGGCCGGGGGCAGCGGCTTGGCTGCCGGTTTCGCCGGGGGCGGTGTTGCGGCGAGGGATGACTTCGCGCCCGACTCGCGCAGGCCGAATGTCTGCGCGGCCGTCAGGACAAACCGGGACTTGTCGCCACACTTCTTGATGTCCGAGTAGAGCCGGGCGCTCACGGTGGCTGCCGGAGTCTTGCCCTGCGGCTCCCACAGCTTCTGGGCCAGAATTCGTTCCGTGATCTCCCGCGCGTGGAGCGGAGTCCCGGCATCGCGGATAACCTGTTCGGCGGCGTCCCGTACAGACATATTCTCGCTCATGCTCTACCTCCAGACGGTGCATGCACCCACGACGGCAGCGTCTTCCATGCTTCACGAAGTCTGGCATCGAGTGTCCGGTAGTCAGGACAGGCCGACTGGACGTGCAGCCAGAACTTCCGGGAGTGGGACATCTCGCGGAGGTGACAAAGTTCGTGGATCAGCACGTACCGCACGAGGTCCGGCGGCAGAAACAGGAGCTTGGTGTTCAAAGCAAGGTTTTTCTTCGCGGAACAACTGGCCCAGCGCGTCCGCTGACTCTTGACCATGAGGCGGCGGATAGGGAGGTGGTGCTTGTCGGCCA
Organism: uncultured bacterium; assembly: GCA_937935255.1. Taxonomy (GTDB): domain Bacteria; phylum Verrucomicrobiota; class Kiritimatiellia; order PWTM01; family PWTM01; genus CALGXT01. The sequence goes on from CALGXT010000102.1 coordinate 6,916, forward strand.
GGGATTGAGCGAGCGGGAAAAGGCTGTCCCGGACGCGGAGCCGTAACCAGTCATTCAGCTTGCGAACCGCATCGTCACGGGTGACGGTTCGGCCCGCAATGGTAATTGTCCCATCAACTGCCCGGAGGGAAATACCGGGTCGAGTTCCGTTCTGGCAGTATGTGACCGCCCATGTCTCTGAAATCGCCTGAAGACTGAGCCGTTCGGGCAGATACGTGCTCGGATTCGGTTCCAGAAACCGGCGAGTTTGGGCGGCTTGGGCCATCGCATCGGCAATCCATGCCTTCTTGCGGTTCAAGATGGCAGGGATTCTGTCCTCCTCGTAACCGCGGGGCACAACGACGACAAGACCATCCTCCGGCGTCACCTTGAGCCGGATGTTCCGGGCCTTCGCACTATGGCGCACGTTGTACTCAGGAATCGACATTAGGTTCTGTTGTCCCCACGTAACGAGTCTTCTCCAAGAGTCTGATGGCCCGGTCCACGAAGCCGGTGGCGGGCGGATGAAGGTTAGCGTCCCTGTTTTGCTGCACGAGGGCCTTGGTGATGGCGAGGAATATCTCCTGCTTCCGGTCGGTCTTGAGCTGCCAGTTCGGGAAGCACAACGGCTGCGCGGCGGCGATCACGCTTGCGGCGAGTGCGGCAGCCTGCTCGACCGTGATCGCCGGATTCGTCTGACGGGCCGCTGTCGCGATGGACTCGGCTACTGGCTTCTTGCCTTCATTGATCAGGTCAATGACTTCCTTCGCAAGCCCGTCCAGCGCCGAGATCAGCGCGATTCCCTGAAGCGCACCGTTCCGCTTCTGGTTGATGATGCGCTTGAGCTTCTCGCTCAACGGCTCGGCCTCCGGGTCCTGGTCTATCCGAATCTTCAGTTCCGCCGCGAGCATGGCCTCGATGTCGAGAGCCTTGGAATCGGGATCGAGGTCGTCGAGCTTCGTGAGGTAGTTCTCGTCCAGCACGTAGGTCGGGAAGTCCTTCTTGATCTTGTCCACGTCGACGTGCTCGCGGATGAGGCCACGGGTCTTCGCGCCGTCCTCCGCCGAAGTCTCGAACCTGGCCATGGGATAGAACTTCTTCCGATAGACCATGTAGAGCTTGCTCAGCCAAACGTAGTCGCTCCGATACGGCATGAGGAACTCGTCCGGTTCCAGCAGTTCGTACAGCGTGCGGAGCTGGTTGTAGCCGTTCTCGAACTTGTCCCTCGCAGGCTCGTTCTGATTGAAGAAGGTCAGGATACGCTGGAGCGAGGGGTGCGAACCGCTGCG
>CALGXT010000103.1 GCA_937935255.1 uncultured bacterium
GGCGGCAGAGCGCCGGAGCTACAGCGTCGACGCACCGACTTCGGACCTCCGACCTCCGACCTCCGACCTCTGATCTCTCCGGCGACAGAGCGCCGGAGCTACAGCGCTGACGCACCGAACTCCCACCTCTGCGCTCTCCGCGTCTCCGCGGTGAATTCTTTCGCGGCGCGGCGGGCCGCCGCGCCCTACCCATCCCGGCGAACGGTAGGGCCCGGCCGCCGGCCGGGCCGCGGGCGGCTCGAGCGAGCTCGAGCCCTACGGGGCAGGCGCTGTTCTATCCGGCGATGATCTCCGCGGCAAGCGGCGCGCCGCCCAGGGGCGCGGGTTCGAGCGGCGGCGGGGCGTTCAGCGCCGCCGCGAGCGCCGCCTCGATTTCCCCGCGATAAAACGCCTCCAGCTCAATCACCCCGTAGCGCAAGTGCCGCCGTATTGCGGGGATCAGCACGCGCGCTTCCGGAAAATCGGGGCGCTCGACGCAGGCGATCGGCTTTTCGTTTGCCGCGCATTCCGAGATGATGCCGTGCCCCGGTTTGGTAAGCACGACATCTGCCGACGCCAGCGCGTCGGTGAACGGAAAACGCAGGCGATCCAAGGCCCGAAAATTGCGGCGTTTCCATTCGAGCGGCCGCAGGGTCAGAAAGATCGTGTTTTCAATGCGTTCCAGCCGCTGAAGCGCGGATTCGTCCCAGTTGACGTTCGCGAAGCACAACAGCGCCCAGCGGGCCTCGACCGGAGCATTCGCGGCGCGGGCGATTTCCTCGCGGCGGTTCCGGCCCATCCCGGCGACCACCGGCACATCGCGGCGGCGCGGGAAGGCTTCCATTTCCTCGTGGAATGGCAGCCGCAACAGCAGGTCGGCGGCGGCATAGCCTTCCCGATACATGGAAACGATCGGCGCCCAGCGGGGGTCCCCCGGCGCCAGCTCCTCGTAAATCCAGTTCCAGGAGAAATTGCCGACGGCGAAACGCGGCAATCCAAGCTGCGCCGCCGCTTCGAGCGGGATCGCCGGGATGTCCACTACAACGCGATCGAAACCGCCGGCGCGCAAAAAAGCCGTCTCTTGCTCGACCAGCGTCGAACGCCGCGCCGCGAGCGCGAGCGCCGCCTCGCACGTGGCGTCGAGATCGCCGCTGATCGAATCCCGCTGGACCAATCCGACGTCGAAAACCGCCTCGCGCGCCGTCACGCGATCCATGGGCAGCCGCGAGCGCAGGAAGGCGTCGGAAACGCGCCCGATCACGGTGACGCGGGTTTCCGGTTCGCGCGCAAGCAGCGCACGAATAATATCGCACGAACGGGCGGCGTGGCCGTGGCCGTGGGCGGTGGCGTACCAGGCGATGTTCATGGGCGCAGCACCACGTGAAAGAGGATGCCGAAGAAATGGGCGATGCTGCCGGCGAGGACGAACAAATGCCAGACGGCGTGGGCGAAGCGCCGCCGTTTGGCGGCGTAGAACACGATGCCGGCGCTATAAAAGAGCCCGCCGAGGGCGATCCACCCGATGCCCACCGGCCCCAGACGCATCCAGAGCGGGCGGATCGCGATGACGGCGAGCCAGCCCATCGCCAGATAACTGACGACCGAGAGGACGCGGAAGCGGTGGATGCGGAGCGATTGAAAAACGATGCCGGCGATCGCGATGCCCCAGATCGCGCCGAAGAGGCTCCAGCCCCAGCCGCCGGCGTTGCGCAGCGGGCCCAGCGTGAAGGGCGTATAGGTGCCCGCCACGAGGAGATAGATGGCCCCATGATCGAGGATGTTCCACACCCGCTTGGCTCGCGGCGAGCGCGTGTGGTGATAGAGCGTGGAGGCGAGATAGAGCGCGATCATCGTCGCGCCGTAAATGGCTGAGGCGACTACGATCCATGGGTCGCGCCGCAGCGCCGCGAACACGACCAGCACGGTCAGCGCCGCGACGCTCAACAGCAGGCCGACGCCGTGCGTCAGCGCGTTCGCCAGCTCCTCGCCCGCCGTTTGCTCCCGATCCTGGCCGGACGCGCTCACAATCTCAGATAATTCGCCAGCAGGCTCTTGCCGTTCTGGGTCAGGATGGATTCGGGGTGGAATTGGACGCCGTGGATCGGCCAGCGGACATGCTGAAGCCCCATGATCTCGCCCTCCGCGGTTTCCGCGGTGATCTGCAGCTCTTTCGGCAGCGTCTCGCGCTCGACGAGCAGCGAGTGGTAGCGGGTGGCCTCGAACGGGTTGTCCATCCCCCGAAAAATACCCTGCCCGCCGTGAAGGATGGGAGACGTTTTACCGTGCATGAGGCGTCCGGCGCGCACGACACGTCCGCCGAAGACCTCGCCGATGCATTGGTGGCCGAGGCACACGCCCAAGAGCGGCGTCGTCGGTCCTAGTTCGCGGATGACGTCCTTCGAAACGCCGGCTTCGGCGGGGGCGCCGGGACCGGGACTGATGACAATGCGTTCGGGGCGGAGGGCGCGAATCTCGGCCACGGTCATCGCATCGTTGCGGATCACCCGCATTTCCGCGCCCAGTTCGGCAAAGTACTGCACGAGGTTGTAGGTGAAGGAATCGTAGTTGTCTATCATCAGGATCATAGGCGATCTCGCAACGGGGAAAAAGGCCGTCGGGCGCGGCGGCGGGGTGGGGTGGTGGGGCGCATCGTTTCAGACTCCCTCGCGAGCCGCGTGGAAGCGCTCGGCGAGCGCGATGGCCTTGAGCATGCCGCGCGCCTTGTTCCGGGTTTCCTCGTATTCCTTTTCGGGATCGGAGTCGGCCACGATGCCGGCCCCGGCCTGCACGGCGGCCCGGCCGCCGGCGAGGGCGACCGTGCGGATCGTGATGCACGAGTCGAGATTGCCCGAAAAGCCGAAGTAGGCGACGGCGCCGGCGTAGGGTCCGCGCCGCGCGGCCTCCAGCTCGGCGATGATGTCCATGGCGCGAATCTTCGGGGCGCCGCTGACCGTGCCCGCCGGAAACGTCGCGCGCAGCAGGTCATAGGCGTCATACTCCGGCGCCAGCTCGCCCGTCACGCCGGAGACGATGTGCATGACGTGGCTGTAGCGTTCGATGACCATCAGCTCCGGCGCGCGCACGCTGCCGGGCCGGCAGACGCGCCCGCAATCGTTGCGCGCGAGATCCACCAGCATGATGTGCTCGGCCCGTTCTTTCGGGTCTGCAAGCAATTCGACGGCCAGCCGCTCGTCCTCCGCCGGGTCTTCCGAACGCGGCCGCGTGCCGGCGATCGGCCGGGTCTCGACACGTCCGCCCTCGCAGCGCACGTGGATTTCCGGAGAGGACCCGATCAGTTGGCGGTCGCCGAAATCGAGGCAGAACATGTAGGGAGAGGGATTCACCAGCCGCAAACCGCGATAGACGTCGAGCGCGTCGCAATCGGTCGGCGTGTGAAACCGCTGCGAGAGGACGACCTGGATGATATCGCCCGCGCGGATGTGTTCTTGGGCGCGGCGGACGGCAGAGATGAAGTCGGCGCGCGGGACGTTGGATTCGAAGTCCACGGGCGGCGGCGGTTCGTGCAAATCCACGAAGGCGCGCGGCATCGGCGTTGTCAGGCGGGCGCACGCGGCGTCAATCCGATCGGTCGCCGCCCAATAGGCCTGTTCGGGGTCGCCCTGGATGTGCGCGCAGGAGACGACCTTGACGGTGTGGCGGACGTGATCGAAAACGAGCAGGGTGTCGGTGACGCCGAAAATCATATCGGGCCAGTCGCTCGGCGCGTCGCCGGCGAGGGGAACGCGCTCGAATTGCGCGACGGCGTCGTAGCCGATGTAGCCGACTGCGCCCCCGTAAAAGCGGGGCAGGGCGGGGTCGGGCACGGGCCGGTAGCGGGCCATGAGGCGGCGCAGTTCCGTCAGCGGGTCCGCGTCCTCCAGCGTTGTGGGCGTTCCTTCCGCGGGCGTGATTTCGACGCGCCGCCCGCGCGCGCGGAACACGATGCGCGGCGTCCCGCCGATGAACGAGTAGCGGGCGACATGCTCGCCGCCTTCCACGCTTTCGAGCAGGAAGGTGTGCGGGGCGCCGCCGCCGCGGCGCAGCGCCTTGCGGAAACGCTCGTAGATCGAGACCGGAGTCTCCTGGTCGAGCGCCAGCTCACGCCACACCGGCACCAGATTTCCGCGGGCGGCGCGTTCGAGAAAAGCAGCGCGGTTGGGCTGATAGGTCACGGATTCAGATTCTCCAGGCGGCCGGTATCGAGATTCAATCGGCGGTAGAAGCAAGCCGCGCGCGGCGCGCCGGCGCGATTGCGCGTGTGGCAGATGCCCCCGCGCCGCGGCCGCACCCGGTAGAGCAGCGAATTTTGCTCGCAGTTCACGCGAACCTCGACGAGGTCGAACGTTTCTCCGGAGCTTTTACCCTTTTCCCAAAGCTCGTTGCGAGATGTGCTCCAGAGGATCAGCCGCCGTTCCGTGACGGCGAGCCGAAAAGCCGATTCGTTCGTGTAAGCCACCAGCAAGACTTCACCGGTGTCGGCGTGTTGAATCGCGACCGGCAGCACGCCGGGGCATTTCGCGACCTTCGCGAGCTTGTCGAAATCGAGCGCGAGTTCCAATCCTTCTTCAATCGCTTGGCGGTCCATTCGAATTTCTCCGGCGGGGGTAATAAAAAAACCCCGGTTTTCCGGGGTTTCCGCGAAACAGCCGTGGAGCGGCGTAGCGAGTTCACCCCGCGCGTCGGTCAACTCCTCGCCAATGCCCCACGAATTGCATATCTAAAATATACGGGCGCCGCTGCGATCTCGCAAGTGTAATTCGGCGAGATTGTGCGCGTGAACATATGGGGACAGAGAATGTTGAAGTCGGGTCAGCGGTCGGCGCTGGAGCGCCTGTAGGGCTCGAGCTTGCTCGAGCCGCTGAGGGCGCGCCCCCCCTTCCGCGCCGAAGCCTTGGCGGAGGCGGCTCCTCCGGCGGAAAATCTAGGCAAGAAATCTCCGGCGACAGAGCGCCGGAGCTACAGCGAGCGTCGAAGTTTACCTGGGGAGAGAGACCGCCGCGCGGCGCTGCCGTGAAACAGCGCCCAGGCCCCGCCCCCGGCAAATGGTAGGGCGCGCCCGTCCCGGCTTCGCCGGGCCGAGGCGTACGGCGGCCCGCCGCGCCGGGAAATACGGGGACGGAGAATACGAAGTTGCGGGTCCGAGCTCCGCGCCCTCGCGCTCGTAGGGCTCGAGCTTGCTCGAGCCGCAGAGGGCGCGCCCCCTTCCGCGCCGAAGCCTTGGCGGAGGCGGCTCCTCCGGCGGAAGCACTGTAGTTCCGCCGGTCCTCCGGCGGAAGATTTGGGCAAGACGGCTCCGGCGACAGAGCGCCGGAGCTACAGCGGAAGAGCTGGGCAAGACGACTCCGGCGACAGAGCGCCGGAGCTACAGCGAGCGCCGAAGTTTGCATGGGGACAGAGCGGGCTTTCATCTCTGTCCCTGTTCCTGCGCTTGAAACGCGGACGTTATCTGCGTAGTGTGTCCGGCATTTGAGCGAGTCATCGTCATGAGCGACCCCATTCTGAATGCCAATTTGCCCATGCGCGTTCCCTTGTGGAATCCGGATGATCCGAATCCTCCGGGCGGGCGGACGGAAGAAATGCCTTATTTGCTGGCGTATCTGCCTTCGCCGCGGCACGGGAAAAAGCGCCCGGCGGTGGTGGTGGCGCCGGGCGGGGGTTATTGGGCGGTCGCCATGGGCCACGAGGGCGTCGAGATCGGCGGTTGGCTGCAGTCGCACGGCTACGCCGCGTTCGTCGTGTGCTACCGCACGCAGCGCCGGCATCCGATCCCGCTCGCGGATGCGCAGCGCGCCATCCGTCTGGTTCGCGCGCGAGCGGAAGAATGGAATGTGGATTCCTCGCGGATTGGGATCATGGGTTTCTCCGCCGGCGGCCATCTGGCCATGACGGCCGCGACGGCGCCCAGCGAAGGGCGGCCCGATGCCGGCGATCCGGTGGAGCGGGTTTCCGCCGCGGTTTCCTTCATGATTTTGGGCTATCCGGTCATCACGTTCACAGGCGAGAGCGCTCATCGAGGCTCCTGCGTGAATCTCCTCGGCCCCGATCCCGATCCGGCGCTGGCGCGCGAGCTTTCCGGCGAATATCGCGTCACCCCTTCGACGCCGCCGACCTTCCTCTATCACGCGCACGACGACAACGGAGTTCCGCCGGCCAACAGTCTGCTTTTCTACGAGGCGTTGCGCGCGGCGGGCGTGCCCGCCGAACTGCACATTTATGAGACCGGCGGGCACGGCTTCAGCCTCGGCGAGGATCACCCCGTTCGAGCGGAACTGCTGCGCTGGCTGCGCGCGCGCTGCGGCGACGGCTGAGGCCGGCGGCGAAGGATGCCGTGATTCACCGTGCCGGCGCGAAAATTTCGACTGTATCACACTTCGCGAAGTGTGATACAGTGGCGGCCCGCGCACGCCCCACGGAGTCGAGGCGAGCGACCTCGGCGGTTCGGGGGCCGCCGCGGACGGAGGAGCGGAGGAATTCTCCATTCCAAGCCTTGGAAAATGTCCGCGCTTTTTTTCCAAACCTTGGAAACCGGAAACCGGCGGTTTCTCCGCCACAACGAAAATCCCGCGCGGCGTCCGACCTCAGCGCGCCATCAACAGCGGCGTATGCGCGCGCGCGGCGACATGGGCGGCTGCGCTGCCGATAAAGAATTCTCGGATGCGTCCATGCCCAAACGCGCCGATTGCGATCAAGTCGGCGCCGCTCTCCTCGGCGACGCGCAGAATCGTCGGCCCGGCTTTCCCCTCGACCACGCGCGACTCGACTTGCGCGCCGTGATCGCGGGCGAGCCGCTCTCCCGCGGCGTTCGTCCCCCGCGCGGCGGCGGAGTCGCCTTTTTCATTGACGGTCAATACGATCAGCGGCTCGCGCAACGCGGCGGCCAATTCGGCCGCCACTCCCAGCGCCTTGCCCGCATGAGCGCTCCCGTCATAGGCGGTCAGGATGCGCGTGATGGGACGATATTGTTCCGGCGTCACCAGACAGGGCCGCTCGGTATGGCGACACACGCGTTCGGCGGTGGCGCCCATCAGTTCCCCGACGAATTCCGCATGCTCGCCATTTTGTCCGAGAATCAGCAATTCGAATTCGAGCGATTCCTCAAGAATGAGCGGCAAGGGATGCCCCGTGCGCAGCCGTATTTCCGGTTCAAGACCGGCCTCGGCGCAGCGCGCGCGAAAAGCTTCGCCGACCGCCTCGGCTTTCTCCCGCAGCAGCTCGCGGAATTGCGGCAATTGCGCCGCATAGGGCGAAGCGCCCACCCAGCCGGAGATGTCGGCCATCAGCGGGCCCTCGAGAATCCGGGAATCCATCACATGCAGTCCCGCCAGCCGCGCGCCGATACGCTGCGCAAGGTGAACACCGTATTCGCGCGCCGTATCGCTGTATTTCGAGCCGTCCGTGCAAACCAGAATGCTTTTGAACATGGCGCCCTCCCGCCGCAACGCGGCTGTCAAACAGGTGACCCTCGGCTTTCCGCCTAAAGCGTAACGCGCGGCCAGCTCGCGTCCAGCAAAAAAAACGGGAAACTCGCGCGCGGCGGCGCCGTCGAACGTCAATCCGCGATGACGCCGCTCTCCGGCGCGCCCCGCACGCGCCGGCCTTCGATGCGCAGCCGGCCCTCCGCGATCCATTGGAGGGCGAGGGGGTAGGCGAGATGCTCCTGGACCTGAATCCGGGCGTGCAGCGTTTCCGGCGTGTCATCTTCCCGGATCGGCACGGCGCGCTGAATGATGATCGGCCCCGTGTCCGTGCCCTCGTCCACGAAATGAACCGTGCAGCCGGTGATTTTCGCGCCGTAGTCCAGCGCCTGCTTCCAGGCCTGCAATCCCGGAAAAGCCGGCAGCAGCGAGGGGTGAATATTGACGATGCGGCCGGCGTACGCGCGCAGCAGTCCGCTTTTCACGATCCGCATGAAGCCGGCGAGCGCGACGTGGCTCGCGCCCTGCGCCCGCAGTATCTCCAGCACGCGCGCTTCGCCCGCGCCGTCCAACTTTGTTTTGAACGGAGCGGCGTCCACCGCGAAGGCCGGCACGCCCGCCCGCCGCGCCCGCTCCAGGATGAAGGCGTCGGCGTTGTCGGAAATAACCGCGACGATTTTGGCGGAAAGCCGCCCCGCGCGAACGGCGTCCAGCAGCGATTGAAAGTTGGTTCCGGATCCCGATCCGAGCACTGCGAGTTTCAGCATGGCCTCATCCTCCGTTCACGCCGATTCCGGCGCGGCGCGGGCGGCGTTTCTCAAGGCCTGCAGGATGACCTCGCGCAGCGGTTCGTGGACGAGTCCGTTGGTGGCGAGGTAGCGCATGCGATGGCCGCCGAGATCTTCCAACACTTCCGTGCGCCCACCGGCGCGGCGGACGATCAGCCCCGCGGCGGCGACATCCCAAAGGTAGATACTGGTTTCGAGATAGCCTTCAAGCCGGCCGGCGGCGACGTGGCAGAGGTCCACCGCCGCCGCGCCCATGATCCGAACCCGTTGCAGCCGCCTCGCCAACGCGCTGAAGACGCCGTGCGAGGTGACGCGGTCGTCCGTTTTCGCCGCCAGACCGGTGGCCAGAATCGCGTCCTCGGGACGCGCGATTTCGGAGACGCGGATTATCCGCCCATTGCGCCGCGCGGCGCCCGATCGAGTCGCGGTGTACAGATCGCCCAATTCCGGCGCGAAGACCGCGCCGGCCACCGTTTCGCCGCCGCGGCGCACGGCGACCGACGAGCACCAGACGGGCAATCCGTGCGAGAAGTTCACGGTGCCGTCAATCGGGTCCACGATCCATTCGCAGCCCGCCGCTTCGTTGGGACTCGCGCCTTCCTCGCCCAGAATCGCATGGTTGGGAAAGGCCGCGCGAATCACCTGCTCGGCTTTGCGCTGGCATTCGAGATCGAGCACGAGTTTGACGTCGTGTTGCAGCCGTTGAGCGACTTCGGCGCGGCGGCGGCGGTGAGCGAGGGCGTGCCGGCCGGCGGCGTGGACGGCCGCCACGGCGACCTCCAGCAAACGCGTCTCGGACGGTTGTTTTTCGCGGCCGCCCCGGTCGGACGCCCCCCCGCAACGGAATATCTGGAGAATGCGATCCGCGACCTTTTCCGGCGCGAGGTCGGACGTGTCCACTCGACAGGGCAGCGCTTCGTAGCGCGCGCGGCGTTGCTCCAACAGCTCGAGAATGCGGCGGCCCTTGTCGCCCTTCTCCAGCAGGGGACGGTGAGTCTCCCGCCGCACCCGGCTCAAAATCACCTCGGGCCGCGCGGTCAGGCAGACGAGCAGTCCGCCCCGCAGCAGCCGGGCGGCATTGGCGGGGTCTATCACGGCGCCGCCTCCGACGGCGACGACGAGGCCGCGCCGCTCCGCGATTTCGCGAACCGCCTCGCGTTCGAGTTCCCGAAAACGCGGTTCGCCGTCCTCCGCAAAAATCGCGCTGATCTTTTTGCCGGCTCGCTCCTCGATCCGGGCATCCAAGTCCACAAAGGGGCGTTCCAGCCGTTGCGCGAGCAACTGACCGACCGTCGTTTTGCCCGTGCCCATGAAACCCGCCAGGATAATGCTGGTGTCCCGCATACCGACTCCCGTCTATCCCTGCCCTCCGGCGCGGGGCAGTGTGCGCAAGCCCATCGCCGAACGCAATCGGAAATGCGAAGACGATCCGCCGCCGGACGCTTCCGATGCGCGGGTTTGCTTGTTTCGGCGGCGGGGCGCCCCTATAGTCCTCTGCGCCGGCGGCACGATTCAAATGGGGGAGTAGAACGCGATGCGAGCGCTTTTTATCGGCGGCACCGGTTTGATCAGTTCGGCGTGCGCGGCGGAGGCGGCGCGGCGCGGCATCGAATTGACGCTGCTGAATCGAGGTCGGGGAGAAAAGAGTTATCCGCCTCCGCCGGGCGTGCGGCAATGGCGCGCGGACATCCGGAACGACCTTCGCGCCGCGGCGGACGCGCTGCGCGACGAAGTCTTCGATGTCGTGGTGGACTGGATCGCGTATATGCCCTCGCATATCGAGGACGATCTCGCGCTGTTCGCGGGTCGGACGCGCCAGTTCGTGTTCATCAGCTCGGCGAGCGTCTATCGGAAACCGCCGGTCCATCACGTGTATCGCGAGGACACGCCGGCCGCGAATCCTTTCTGGGAATACAGCCGCAACAAAATCGCTTGCGAGGAGCGTCTGATGCGCGCCTTTCGAGAGAACGGCTTCCCCGTCACGATCGTGCGCCCCTCGCACACCTACGGCCCGGGCAAACTGCCGGCCTCGCTCTCCAGCCGCGGCGGCTACACGCATATCGCCCGATGGCGGCGCGGCGCGCCGGTGATCGTGCATGGCGACGGCGCGTCGCTGTGGACGCTGACCTGGAATGAAGATTTCGCGCGCGGATTCACAGGATTGCTCGGATTGCCGCAGGCGATCGGCGAGACCGTGCATATCACCTCGGACGAGGTCTTGAACTGGAATCAGATTCATGAAATCCAGGCGCAGGCGCTGGGCGTCGCGCCCCGTTTGAAACGCATCGCGACCGACTTCCTGTGCGAACGGCGGCCCGACTGGATCGGCCCGCTCTGGGGCGACAAGGCCTGGTGCGCGGTCTTCGATAACAGCAAGATTCGCCGTCTGGTTCCGGATTACGCGGCGAAGGTGCCTTTCGCGGAAGGCTGCCGCCGGGCGCTGGCGTGGTTCGATGAAGATCCGGCCCGTCAGGTCGTGGATGCCGACGCGGAACGATGGTGGGACGAGGTCATCGCCGCGCACGACAGCGCCGCCGGGCGCCCGGCGTGAAGCAACGCGTCCCGGAAGAAACGCGCGGCGCGACCGATCGCCCGCCCTCGAACCTCAAAACAACTCTTTGGGCAAATTCCGCGGTTCCCACCGGGGTTGCTGCGGCGTGCCGGTGACGTCGAACTCGAAGAGGCGCGTCAGCGGGAACGTGATGAAGCGCAGCGCGGCGGCGATGGGGCCGGCGCGGAGGGGGCGGACCTGCGCGACCATTTCAATGCGATTCTCGATGTCGTAATAGCCGCGGGCGCGGAGGCTGATCGTGTCGCCGAACAGCATGGCGTTATCGGTATGGAAACGGCCTTCCGCCAGCTTCAGGTCGGCGGTGAATTCGTTTTGTGCGGCGAATCCGAGGCCGGGATAGATGCGGGTCAGTCCGCGCGAGAGCGCGCCGAAGAGCGGAATTTGCAGCAGCTTCCCATCGCGCACGGCCACGCGGCCCGCGCCGACGGCGCCGCGCCCCTGGCCCTCGCCGATGGCGCCGGCCATTTCGCCTTCCACGTACAGCCGCCCGCTGTAGGCGCTGGCGTCCGAGTCCGTGAGGTCGCGCACCAGTCCGGCCAGCTCCGCGCCCTCGAGTTTCCCGCGGACGCGGTAGCGCGGCGGTTCGCGCCCCGGCTTCAGTTCGATTTCCATCTCGCCCTCGCCGCGCCCGCCGTGCCATTCGCCGCGGATGTTCCGAATCCAAACCCGATCTCTTCGGGCCTCCACTTCGAACGCCGCGCGCTCCACGAGAATCCAGCGGAGGCCCATCTTCTCGCCCTCGATCGAGAGCCGAAAGTCGTGGTCGTGGCGGCCTTCTCCCGTCGCATGTCCGCCGCCGACGATTCGCACGGGGCCTTCGAAGCGGAATTGCTGGAGCAGCCGGTGGAGAAACGGGGCGACCAGCCGCGCCAGCGCATGCGGATGGAGCGTGCTCTCTCCCTCGAAATCGGCCTCGTCGGTCTTGAAATTTTGTGCAAACCGGCCCGTAAGCCGGCCCTCGGGCCGTTCCACCGACGCATCCCAAACGCGCAGGGTGTCGTTTTCGACAAGGAACTCGCCCGCGGCGCGGCGGATGCCCGTGCCGCAAAAGACAAAATCCTCCGCCTCGATGCGGCCCCGGATGCGCGGTTCCACGCCCCGCTCGAAGCTCCCCGAAATTTCCGCCCGTACGCGCGGCGGCGCGCCCCGGAAGACGACGGCGCCCGCGGTGAACGCCTGCCGCGCCGTATAGAGCGGCATGAGGACTGTCAGATCGAACTCGGATCCAACGCTCCCCTCGAATCGCCCGGTGTCCACGTCCACCTCGAATACGCCGCGCGCCGGGCCGCGGCCTCGGCCTTCGCCGATAACGGCCTCGATCTCGTCGAGACGCAGCCGCGCGCCCTCCAGCCGCGCGCGGGCGGCGAAGCGCTCGAAGGGCACGCCGGCGGCCTCGCCCCGTTCGACTTCGAGGCGGCCTTCCAGTCGTTTTCCCCATTCCGCGCGCGGCGTAAAACCCGGCGTGGCGAGTTCGATGCGGACGCGGTCCGCGCGGATATCCAGCCGATCCATCCGGCGGGTGATTCCCGGCGGCAGGGGCAGGCAAAGCCAGTCGCGAAGCGGCATGTCGCCCTCGATATGCAGGGCGATTTCATCGGTTTCGACCTGGAGTTCGCCGGACGCCGAAAGGCGGCCGCGCGCGAATCGCATTTCGGCCTCCTGCAGCGCCCAGCGTCCCTCGCGCAGTTCGGCCCCGATATTCCAGCCTTCGACGATCAACCCTCGGCAGCGTCCGGCGCCGCCGGAAGCGGAGAGGGCGACCTCTGTTTGTTCCGGGCGGTCGGGATCCGCCGCGAAGCGTACGAGCACGACCGGTTCGGCGCGCATCTCCAGATCGTCCAGCGCGCGGGCGACCTGGGCGATTCGCCGCGCGGCGGCGCGCAGCCGCGCCGGCCAGTCCTCCGGCAGCCGCGCCGCCGTCCGTTCCCCCGGGGCGCGGGCGGCGATTCGTCCATCCGCGATCCATCGCGCGCCGAGGAATCGCGCCTCGAGGCGTCGAACCCGAAGACCCTCGGGGGCGAATTCGAGATCGGCGTCCATGTCCTCGAACACCGAGGGCGCGGCGCTCCAGGCCGGGAGATCGGCGTTGGGCGCCGCGTCCATCCGCAGGGCGAGTCCGCGCACTGCGACGCCGCTCAGCCACCCGCCGCCGGGGCGTTCGGGCCGGCGCAACCGAAGCGCCAGACGCCGCGCCGCCGCGATGGGCTGCGCGGCGGGGCCGGCGTAGAGGCGCACGTTTCGCGCGACCAGACCGTCCGGCAAATCGAGCCGGATACCGCCGGTGCGGGCGACCGCGCCGCGGGCCTCCAGTTCCGCGAGCAAGCGGCGTTCGAGGAAAGGGGGCAGATCGAAGAAATGGAATGCGGCGACCATCGCCGCCGAGGCGAGGACGACATACATCGCGATGCGCAACGCGCCGCCCGCGACGGCGCGGAAGCGGCGCGCTGCGACTCGGCTCACGGCGCCTCCGGGCGCGCCGCGGCGTCCTCGGCGCCGGTTCCGCCCGCGGTCAGATCGGCGATCCAATCCTCAAGGGTCGCGTCGTCCGCCAGAAAGACCAGGTCGCGTCCGCGCAACATCGCGTAGGTGAAAGCTCCTTCGCGGCGTCCGATCAATACGGTTTTACGGATGCCGGCCTCGCCGGTGAGATCCATGGTGAACTCGGCGGCGGGCGCGTCGAGTCCGTACGGGGAAAGATCGGCGGGCCGTTCCGCGACGTAGCGCCGGGCGCGGGCGCTCAGAATGCGGGTCAATCGGGCGCGGAGCGCGGCATCGTCGGCGGCGCCGCCGTGTTCCGGCACAAAGGCGCCGCCGGCGTCGCGCCGCACGGATTGCGCGGCGCCGCCGCGCGCCAGCGAGAGGCGATAGATCGCTTCGGGCGGCACGTTGAACAGACGGCGGTCGCGGTAGAGCAAGGGGTCGGGCGAGAGGGACTCGATCAGCCGGGCGGGAATCTCGAAGACGATCGGCCCGGAAACGGAGCGGGTTCGCACGCGGCCGTCGGCGGGGGGATGGCGGCTGACCAGCAAAATTTCGTCGGCGGCCGCTTCATCGGCCGAGGCTTTGCGCGAAAGGAGCACGCGGCCGAACGGCGGATCGAACTCGCCCGGCGTTCCGCCGGAATCGTCGAAGCGTTCAATCGGCGCGCCGCTCCAGGAGCGGACGAGCGCCTCGGCGAGGTCGGGATCGGCGGGGGCGACAGCGGGTTCCTCGATCATCCAGCCTTCCGCCCGGCGCGCGAGGCGCAGGGCGAGATCGCCGTTTTCGACGCGGATGGAGGCGATTTCCGCCGGATCGAGGGCGGTCAGGCGGCGGTCGCGATAGTCATCGAGCGGCGCGCGCAACGGGGCGATCAGATCGGCGGAAACGGTGAAGACGGCGGCGCCGCCGCGGAAGGCGGCATAGCGCCAATCGGGGCGGTTCGCGACGGGGTTGCCGAGCAGCAGCGGCGCCGCGGGATCGAGGCCCGCCGCGGTGAATTCGACGGTTATGGCGGGTTCATCCAAGCCGTATCCGGCGGTTTCAATGGCGCCCTCGGCGACGAACTCGCCAACGCGGCCCGCGAGCAACTGTGCGAGCAGCTCGGCGACGGCGGCCCGGTTCGCCCGGACCGGGTGGGGGGAAGCGACGATCCATCCGCCGCGCTCGTCGCGCTCGATTCGCAGCAACCCCTCCGGGCGGCGAACCTCGATGCGCCGGATGACGGCGGATTCGCCGCGATACAGCGCTCGATCCCGCCATTTTTCGGGGCCGTCGGGCAGCAGCGCGAGGATTCCGCGATGGCTGGTGAAGAGTTCGTCGCTCCCTTCAACCTGCAGGTACAACCCGTCCCCGATGGGGGTGGCGCGTCCGATCCGCAGCGTCAGGGGCGGACCCTCGCCGCCGAGCACGATGCGCGCGCGGGGCGGATCGAGGCCGTAATCGGCCAATCGCGCGTCGGCCCGGCGGCGGTCGGCGGGCGTCACGGTTTCCCCCCGCGGCAGTCGCTCGAGCGCCAGGAGCAGCCGTCCGATGGCCTCGGCGTCGGCGGGGGCGCGGATGGGTTCCGTCATGGTCCAGCGCTCGCCCTCGCGCGTCGCGGCGAGGCGCAGCCCTTCGGATTCGATCTGAAGAGAGCGCACGCGCTCGGCCTCCACGCGCAGGGCTCGCGCGGCGAGCCGCCGCCGGGCCTCGGTCGAATCCCGGCGGAGTTCGAAGAATCCGAACCAGGCCGCCAGCGCGACGGCGATCAAAAGCAATCCGCGATTGGATTTCGACAGCACGGTCATTGCCTCCGCCGCAGACGCACGGCGGCGCTGATCAGCGCGAACGCCGCCGGCCAGCCCGCGATCGCCAGCGCGGACAGGAGGCGCATCTGGCGGCGGGTCAGGTTCAGCCGCGCCTCCTCGATCGGTTTCGGCGCGATCGCCATGAGTTCGGGCCGCCCGACCAGCCAGTGCAGCGCGTTCATGAAGAAATCGCCGTTCGCGCCGGCGAGGGCGCTGTTGGCGACGAATTGGGAGTCGCCGAACACGACGAGGCGCGTGGGGCGGAGCTGAACGTCCAGCGCGGGCGCCGCGCCGCGTTCGACGGCGACGGCGACGCCGATCGGCCCGGGACGGTCCTGGCCGGCGTCGAAACGCGAAGGCCGCGTTTCGAAGTCCGTTTCCGCCCAACCGCGGGCCGTTGTGGCGGCGAGGCGGACGGCGCGGGGACGGTCCGCCTCGCCGTTGCCGGACGCGGGCTCGACCGAGCGCGGGCGATAAAATACGGCGGCGTAGCGCCCGAGCGGCTGGGTGATCGGGTGGTCGTCATACGGGCCGACGATCACCTCGAGGCCGGTCAAGGTGCGCGCGGGATCCAGGACGACATCGTTCCCGACGCGCACACCCCAACGCGCGAGCAGGTCTTCGAGTCCGGTCGTGACGCGGGAATCGAGCAGGAAAATGGCGCGGCCGCCGGCGTCCAGCCAGGCATGTATCACATCGAGCGCGGGCTGGGGCAGGCGCCGCCGGGGTCCGGCGACGATGAGCGCGGCCGCATCGGGAGGGATGCGGCCGGTTTCCTCCAGGCGCAACGAACGGGCGACGATGTTGTCCTGGCGAATCGTCCGCTCCAGCCGCGACAAGCCGAGGGCGGGGTCGGACGAGTCGAGCGACTTCTCGCCGAACCCCTCCAGAAAGTACACCACGGGCCGTTCGCCCCGGGTCAGCGCGTGAATGGCGGAGCTGAAGGCGGCCTCGCCGCGAAAGGCCCGGCGCCGGGGGGAGCGTTTCGGCGGTTGGCCGGGGTTGTCGGGCTCCAACTCGATCCAGTCCGACTCGGCGATCACGCGGGCGCGCCCCTCCGCCGCAAAGACCACGACATTCGGTTCGGTGATGGGGAAGCGTTTCGCGAGTTCCTCCAGACGCGCCGGATCGCGGTCCGGATCCACGCGGGAGACGCGGATGCGGGGCGAACGGCTCTGGTATTCGCGCAGCAGCGTCACGATGTCCTGCAGATCGGGGTGGCCCGCCTTGAGCACGATGGCGACTTCGATGTCGGTTTCGAGCGCGTCCAGCAGGCCCGTGGTTTTGGGCGAAAGGCGGTAGAAGCCGGCGCGGCTCCAATCCGCGCGGACGTGATGCCGGATCGCCAGCGCGTGGAGCAGAAACGCGACGACGCCGGAAAGCAGCAGCGAGAGCCCGGCGTTCCAGCGCCGCGAACGACGCCACTCGGACGCGCGCCGCGCGGCGGCTTTGCGCTCGTTCATTTCCATTGCCGGGACTCCACGGCGATGGTGGTCGCCCAAAGCAACCACGCGGTATTGATCAGATAGAACGCGATGGCGCGCGTATCCACGATGCCGCGCGCAAAATCGAGCAGGTGGGTCACCACCGAAGCGTAATGCGCCGCGCCCGTCAGCGCCAGCCCCAGCGGCCAGTAGGGGATGAAGCCGGCCAGAAAGAACACGCAGACCGCGACGAAGGTTCCGAGGGCCGCGATCGCCTGGCTGCGGGACAGCGCCGAGATCAGCAGCCCCGCCGCCAGCGCCATCGCGCCGATCAGCAGCACGCCGAGATAACCCGCCGCCAGCGCTCCGAGATCCGCCGGCGCGCCCATCGGCCGCAAGGCGTGGAGGGCGACGGGATAGATCAGGGTGGGCAGCCAGAGCGCGACATAGAAGACCAGCGCCGCCGCGTACTTCGCCAGGACGACCGCCCCGTCCCGCACGGGCGCCGTCATCAACGTTTCAAACGTGCCGGACCGCCGCTCCTCGGCGAACGCGCGCATGGTGGCCGCCGGGACGACGATCAGCAGCGCCAGCCAGGTGAAAAACGAGCCGAGCAGGTGGCTCATCACCGTTCCGCCATCCGTCGCCTCGACGCCTTGCGCGAGGAGGTAGAGCAACAGGGTGAAGCTGGCGCCCATGAGCAACAGGAAGAGCGCGAGCGCCGTCCCGGCGATCGGCGAAAGGAAAAGCGCCCCCAGCTCCCGGCGCAGCAGCACGAAGAACGTCCTCACGGCGCCGCTCCCGGGGTTCCGGCGGCGTTCGCGGGGGCCGGGGCCGCGTCGTCGTCGCGCGTGAGCTGAACGAAAATGTCCTCGAGCCGCTGTTCCTCCAGGCGGACTTCGCGCAAATCCCATCCGCGCTCGACGGCGGCGCGGAAGATGGCGGGGCGCGGATCGGCATCCTCCTCGCAGTCCACGGTCGCCCGCCGCCAGCCTTCGCCCTCCGCCGCCGTCTCTTCCGCGGCGAGCGCGCCGGGCAGGGCGCGGAGGGCGCGGAGGAGCTCCTCCGGCGGCGCGCGCAGTTCGACCCGGACCCGCCGGCGGCCGCGGCGCAGTTTGCGCAGGTTGGCGGTCGCGTCGGAGGCGATGCAGCGGCCGTGTTGGAGGATCAGCGCGCGCCCGCAAACGGCCTCGACCTCCGAGAGGATATGCGTGGAAAGCAGAATCGTGTGGCGTCCGCCCAGCGAGCGGATCAACTCGCGGGTCTGGAGAATCTGGTTGGGATCGAGGCCGATGGTCGGTTCGTCGAGAATCAGCAGTTCGGGCTCGTGCACGAGGGCGTCCGCCATGCCGACGCGCTGCCGGTAGCCTTTGGAGAGCTGACCGATGATGCGGTGTCCGACCTCCTCGATCCCGCACTGCGCTTTGACGGCGGCGACGCGATCGCGGACGCGCCGGGCCGGGACGCCCTTGAGCGCGGCGCGATAGCGCAGGTATTCGTCCACGCGCATATCGGGATAGAGCGGGCAATTTTCGGGCAGGTAACCGATGCGGCGTCGGACCTCGAGCGAATCGCGGCGCACATCGTAGCCCGCGACGATCGCCTCGCCCGCGGTTGCCGCGAGATAGCCGCAGAGGATGCGCAGCGTCGTGGTTTTCCCGGCGCCGTTGGGCCCCAGGAAGCCCGCCACTTCGCCGCGGGCGACCTCGAAGGAAAGGTCATCCACGGCCGTCGTGCGGCCGTACCGGCGGGTCAAATGCGAAACCTGAATCATCATGGGCGGCGCCGGGGGGCGGGAGCGCCCGGCGCCGGCGACGCGCAGCATGATCGTCGGCGCGCGCCGGCAGGTCAAGCGCGCGGTTGAAACGAGCGCGGGCGGCCCGGAAAGAGGGCCCGTCAGCGAAGGCGGCGCCCCAAACCGGTTCGGCGCGGCGGAGGCGATCGGCTTTCCGCAAAAAGCTCGGAAACGGGCTTGACGAGAGGGCCGCGGTCGTGGATATTCCCCCGGTTTTTTGCTATAATGGGCGTGGTGTGTCCGGTCTCGATCCGAAAAGGGAATCCATGGCGAAATCTGCAGTGAAGACGGTGTCGGCGCCCTCGCGGCGAACCTCGGTTTCCGAACGTTCCGAAACTCCCAAAGCGCGATCCCGCAAGGCGAGCGGCGCGAAATCCCCGGCCGCCGCCGTGGAGGCGAATACACCGCCGGAAAACCCTGCGGCGCCGCCGGAGGCTTCGGTCGCGGGCGGGGCGGAGACGCGGCCGGCGGGGGGCGCGCCGGCGGCGATGGATCGGGAGGCGCGCAGCCAGAAGATCAAGGATCTCATCGCCCTCGCCAGCGAGCAGGGTTACCTCACCTACGACGATATCAACGAGGCGCTGCCGGAGCGCGCCGTTTCGCCCGAGGAAATGGAGAATATTCTGATCCTTTTCCGGGGCATGGACATTGACGTGATAGACGCCTCGGAGGTGGAGAAATACAAGACGCAGATCGAGCAGGAGGAGCGCGTCAAGCAGGCCCAGCGGAGCGACGTGCTCGACGATCCGGTCCGCATGTATCTCAAGCAGATGGGCCAGGTGCCGCTGCTGACGCGCGAGCAGGAGGTGGAGATTTCCAAGCGCATCGAGGAGGCGGAGGCGCGCACGCGGGAGCTGTATGGGCGGTTTGTGTTCGGCGCCGACGCGCATCTGGCGCTGGCGGAGCGGCTGCTCGAGGGCAAGGAGCGTTTCGACCGCGTGGTGAACGACAAGTTCGTGAATAACCGCGAGGCCTATCTCAAAGCGTTGCCGGACCTCCGGAAGGCGGTGTTGCGGCGGCGCGCCGAACTCGCGCGGCGTTTTGAAAGCCTCTCCGCCCGCCTGTCGGAGAGCGAGCGCGCCCGCCGGCTCAAGGCCCTGGACGAGGCGCGCGCCCGCATGGGCGCGGAGCTGGAACACTTTCATTTCAAGCAGAAGGTGCTGGAGGACATGGTCGGCGCCTCGGACGAGATCTATCAGCGCTACCGCGGCATCCGCCGGAATCTCGACCGGCTCGCGAAGCAGCGCAAGAGCCCGTCCGTCGAGCGCCAGCGGAAGGAGGAACGCAAGCGGCTGGCGGAGTTCGAACGGGAAATGCTGATGCCGGCCGATCTGTTCGAGGAGCGCTATCACGAGTTGCGCCTGTGGTTGCGCAAGGGGCTCAAGGCGAAGTCCGAAATGGTCGAGGCCAATCTCCGGCTCGTGATCAGCATCGCGAAGAAGTACACGAACCGCGGCCTCTCTTTCCTCGATCTGATTCAGGAAGGCAACATGGGGTTGATGAAGGCCGTCGAGAAGTTCGAATACCGCCGCGGCTACAAATTCAGCACGTACGCCACCTGGTGGATTCGCCAGGCGATCACCCGTTCGATCGCGGACCAGGCCCGCACCATCCGCATTCCGGTCCACATGATCGAGACGATCAACAAGCTCATGCGCATCCAAAAGCAACTCATCCAGGAGTTCGGCCGCGAGCCGACGCCGGAGGAGCTGTCCGAGGAGATGCGCCTGCCGGTCGAGCGCGTGCGCGCGATTCTCAAGATCGCCCAGCAGCCGATCTCCCTGCACAGTCCGGTCGGGGACAGCGACGACACCAATTTCGGCGATTTCATCCCCGATATGGGCGCCGAGAATCCCTCGGAGATCACCGCGTATTCGCTGCTCAAGGAGCGGCTGCGCGAAGTGCTCTACACGCTGACCGAGCGCGAGCAGGAGGTGTTGACGCTGCGGTTCGGACTGGCGGACGGGTATTCGCGCACGCTCGAGGAGGTCGGCAAGAAATTCAACGTCACCCGCGAGCGCATCCGGCAGATCGAGGCGAAAGCCCTGCGGAAGATGCGGCATCCGACCCGATTGCGAAAACTCGAGGGCTTTTTGGAAACCGGTGTTTGAATGAAGGCCGAAGCCGAAAGCCCGGGCGTCCTCCGGCGGGTCGTCAAACGCGACGGCAACCTGGTCGCCTACGACCGCGACCGGATCGCCACGGCCATCTTCAAGGCCGCGGCGTCCGTCGGCGAGGGCGATCGCGCGCTGGCGGAGCGGCTGGCGGCGGACGTCGAACGCGCGCTCGTGGAATCCTACGGCGCCGCGGACGAGCCGCCGACCGTGGAGGACATCCAGGACGTGGTCGAGGCGGTCTTGATCCGCCAGGGCCATGTCGCCATCGCGCGCGCGTACATCATCTATCGGCACGAACGGGCGAAAGCCCGCGCCGCGCGAGCGGCGACGATCGAGGCCACCGACAACATCCCCTACAAGCTCATCTATGAAGTGCTGCGCTGGAACATGGACCGGGGTTGCGAAACGGTGGACGGCCTCAACCGCATCGTCGCCGAGGGCCGCTTGCCCGACCTGATCCGCGACGCCGAGGCGCGCTACGACGCCGAAGTGCGGCAGTGCGCGCGCCGCATTGTGGAACGCCTGCCGACGGCCCGCATGGTCATCATCGCCGGCCCGTCCTCCTCCGGAAAGACGACCACCACGATCAAAGTCGGCGAGGAGCTTCGAAAAGCCGGCTATGCGCTCACGGCGATCAATATTGACAACTACTTCTTCGACCTCGAGCGGCATCCGCGCGATGAGTTCGGCGACTACGACTACGAAACGCCCCACGCGCTCGACCTGCAACTGATCAACCGGCATCTGATCGAACTGCTCGAGGGCCGGACGGTTCGCACCCCGCACTACGATTTCAAAACCGGCAAACGCACGCTCGACGTCCACGAGCTGCGTCTCGAGCCCGACCACCTCTTGCTCATTGACAGCCTGCACGGCCTCTACGAAGGCATGACCTGCGGCATTCCGGCGGAGCGCAAGTTCCGCCTCTATATCGAGACGCTCGGCCAGCTTCGGAATCGCGAGGGGACGTTCATGCGGTGGGCGGATCACCGACTGATGCGGCGTATGATTCGGGACAGCCGTCACCGGAATCACGCTCCGTTGCAGACCATCGCGCACTGGCATTACGTGCGCGCCAGCGAATTGAAGCACATCATCCCCTTCATCGGTTCCGCCGACGCCATCGTCAACAGCGCGCTGCCCTACGAGCTGCCGTTTTTGAAGGCTCGGCTCTTCAAATTCTTCGAGGAGGCGGTGGCCCTTTATCGCGAAGACGCGAAGCGGCAGGACGCGTACCTGCGCGCGAAGCGCGTGCGCGATCTCCTCGAGCCGTTGACGGCCGTGGAGGACGATCGCGATATCCCGCCCGACTCGCTCTTCCGGGAATTCATCGGGGGCAGCCGGTATTCGTATTGAAGGACGCCCGACGCGATCCCGCCGCCCGCCCCGGCGGTCGTTCAAACGCGCGATCCGGACGAAACAAGACGTGGCGGCCTTCGTCTCTTCTGCGGTGAATCGGCGCTCGCGCCGCATCCGTCGCCCTTGGGATTTGCGCTCATTGACAAAGCCCCTCCGTGCCGCTAGTTTACCCGTATCCAGAGCAGGGGTTGTGTTGTGCCGACGTACGAATATGTCTGCGAAAAATGCGGCGAACGTTTGGAAGTGTTCCAGCGGATCACCGATCCGCCCCGCAAGCGTTGTCCCGCTTGCCGGGGCGCGCTTCGCAAAGTTTTGAGCGCCGGCGCCGGACTGTTGTTCAAGGGATCGGGTTTTTACATCACGGATTATCGCAGCGAGAGCTATCGCAAAGCGGCGAGCGCCGAGAAATCGGGCGGCGCCAAGAAATCCGATACCGCGGCGACCGGCTCCAAGAAGGCCTCGTCGGGCGATTGAGGTTGCGCGGTTTATGGAAAAAGTCTGTCCCCAATGCGGCCATGTGAACCGGGCCGCCGGCATTTTCTGCGCGAAGTGCGGCATGCGATTGACCGCGCCGCCGCGGGAGGATTCCCGCCGCCGTTCGTTTCATCCGTTTTCGTTCCTCTGGGGGCTTTTCAAATTGGCGATCGCCATAGGCGCAATCGCGCTGCTGGTCGGCCTGTTCTGGGCCCCTCCCGTGCCGGCGCCGGTGACCGATGCGGCGCTGGCCGAGGCCTTCGATGCGTCCATGGAGCGGTTGCTGGAGGCGATCGAACAGCGCCGGCCCCACACCGAGGTCATTCCCGCCGACCGCATCAACGCCTATCTCTCCCGGCAACTCGCGGCCGGCGGCGCCGGCGGCGATGCGACCGGCATGACGGTGGGATTGCGGCAAGTGCGCGTGGATATCGAAAACGAGCGCGTGCGCGTCACCGTGGACGCCTCGTACGGTCCCGTGCGCATCGTCATGGCGGCCGCCGGCCGGCCGACCGTCACCGAGAAGGGTTTCGCCTTTCGAGTCGAGGAAACGCGCGTCGGACGAATCGCGGCGCCCCTCCGGTATGGCGGCTGGATCGCCGCCAAGATCGAAACGGTATTTGCAGGTCTGCAAAGAGAGCGTCACGTCCTCGACGCCGCGCGGAGTATCGAATTCAAGGAAGGGCTGATCCGTCTGACCGCGGGTTCCGGCCGAGCGCCCGGAGGATGAAGGATACGCGCTTCCGTGCGCCCGATAAAGAAGGTGGTGACCGATGAGAGACAAACGCGATTTTGACGACATTTTACGAACCTTGGACGGCCAGCCGCCTTCCGCGTATGAGCAGTTGGCCGGCGATTTCGATTTCAGCCGCTATGTGCTGCACAGCTTGAGGATCGTCTCCAAACGGGTCGAAGCGCCGGAAGCTTTAGTCGTCATTCATGTGCCGCAATTGATCGCAGGTTTCCCCCCGGGCTTGTTTTCCAGTCCCATTCGCCGAACGGCGCTGGAGGATTTCCTCGCCCGTCGTCTGTCCGATGCGATAGACCGTCTGCGGTCCCGCGGCCCGGGCGGCGATCGCCTCCGCGTGTCGCGCCCCGGACCGCTCGTCCTGCCCCGCTCCTCCGTCATCGTCGCCCACGACTATGTTGAGGCCCGCCTGACCGCCCGCTTGCCGGTGCGGGACGGCCGCGTGGATGCCGAGCGCGCCGGCGTCTTGTTTTTCGAGGATCTGCCCGAGGTCGTCAACGCCTCGCTGATCTATTGCTATCTGGATGAGGTCGCCGTGCGATCCGCCGTGACGGTGATGGAAGACCTGGATGCGATGCGACTGGCGCTGCCGAAACGCGGTTTCGCGGCGTTTATCGAAGCCGGCGGCGGGCTGGAGATCGCGGACGACGCATCCGCGACCCTGGAAACCCCGAATGGGGGGCCGCGGCGGGGTCTGGGCATTCCGTTCGGCGTCACATTGATTATCGGCGATCGCCGTTCCGGCCGGGCGGAGCTGCTGCGCGACATCGCCCTCGGCGTGTACAACGCTCCGCCCGGCGCCGGGCGCGCGGTCACCACCCCCGATGCCGTCGAAATTGTCGCTGAGCCCGGCCGCGCGGTGCAGCGCGTGGATTTGACGCCGTTCGTTCGGAACGGCGCCGCCGACGGCGCGTTGCTGACGACGACCGCCGCGGATGCGGCGGAGTCGCAAATGGCGTCCGTCGTGGAGGCGCTGCAAGCCGGATGCCGGACGCTGATCGTGGACGAGTCCCGTTCCGCGCCTGATTTTCTTTCGCTGGATTCGCGGTTGGAAAGCCTTCCCATCACGGCGACTCGCCGCTACGCCGCGCTTTCCGAGCGCGTCCGCCGCTTCGCCGACGAATCCCGTGTGACGTGGATCGTCGGCGCGGACGCGTGCGCCGCCCAGTTTGTGCCCGTCGCCGATCTGATTTTGCTGCTGGAAAATGGGCGGGTGCGCGATATCACCCGCGAGGCGAAGGCGGTCGGCATCGAACCCACGCGTTCGGAAAAGACGGCCCCCAGTCTGGGCGCCGAGACGCCCCGCTGGGTTTGCGCCAGCAGCATCAATCCCGCGCTCGGGCGCGACGACGCCCACATCTACGCGCCGGAGGCGCATCGTCTCCTGTTCGGACAGTCGGTCGTGGATCTCCGCGGCGTTCCCCAGATCGTCGAAGTCAATCAGACGCGCACCATCGGTCTGCTGCTGTACTACCTGAAGCTGCACTACCTCGACGAGAGCCGCACCGTCACGGCGCTGCTGGACGCGCTGGATGAGGATTTGAGCAGCGAAGGCTTGGACGCCCTCACGCGCGACATCCGCGGAGACCTCGCCCGACCCCGCCGGTTCGAGATCGCCGCCGCGCTCAACCGTCTCGCGAGCCTGCGGGTGACGACCGGCGAGGACGCGTCCCTGCGGCGCTGATGCGCGTCGTGATCCAGCGCGTGGCGCGGGCGCGTGTCGTCGTCGAGAACCGCGAAATCGCCTCGATCGGGCGCGGCGCGCTGGCGTTGGTCGGCGTCGGTCGAGACGACAGCGTCGCGCTGGCGCGCCGGTTGGCGGAAAAGACGGCGCGTCTGCGTATCTTCGATGACCCCGCCGGACGCATGAACCTCGACGCCGCCGCCGTCGGGGGCGCATTTCTGGTCGTCAGTCAGTTCACTCTGCTCGCGGATTGCCGCAAAGGAAACCGCCCCAGTTATATTTCCGCGGCCCCTCCGGAAATGGCGACGCCGATCTACGAGGCGTTCGCCGCGCGACTGCGGGAACTCGGCTTCGCGGTTTCGACCGGCCGCTTCGGCGCGCATATGCAGGTCGAGTTGGTCAACGACGGGCCGGTGACGATCGTACTCGACGCGCGTTCCGCCGACGCCGAAAATACCGCCCCGTGAGATGCGGTTTCACAAAAGGCGCGGGACGAAAGGCGGGGCGCGTTTTCCGCCCGCGAACTCGGGCGCTGCTCGGTGTCGCCCTGGTCGGGATCGGCCTTTTCGGTTGCCGTCGCGCGCCCGCGCCGCGGGAAACGCCGCCCGGCGAAGCGCGCATCGTTTCTCTGGCGCCGAATCTCACCGAGATCCTTGGCGCGATCGGCGCCGGCGATCGCCTCGTGGGCCGAAGCAGCGCTTGCGATATGCCCGCCGAGGTTGTCGCGCGCGCGCCCATCGTGGGCGACTTCGGCCGCCCATCGCTCGAGCGCTTGTTGGCGGCGCGTCCGACCCTGGTGCTTTTCGTGGATCTCGAAGACAAGACCTTGCCGGCGACGTTGGAGCGCCTGGGGATCCGTCACGCCGAGGTGCCGTGCCGCAATCTCGACGATATTCCGGCAGCCGTCCGCGCGGTGGGTCGGCTGGCGGGGCGTCGGGAAGCGGCGGAAGCGCTGGCGGGCGCCCTGGAGCGCGGCATTGCCGAGCGCCGCGCGGCGGCGGCCGCGCGCGCCGCGCCGCCGGTGGTCTATGCCGAATTGTGGCACGATCCGATCCTGACGGTCGGTCGCGGCTCGTTCATTTCAGAAATCATTCGGCTTGCCGGCGCGCGGAATCTCGGCGATCGCGTGGAACGGGAATATTTCGAAGTCTCGCCCGAGTGGGTGCTTTCGGAGAATCCGGACGTTTTGCTTTCGCTGGGCATGGGCGGCTCAGACGATTTTCGGGCGCGATTGCATGCGCGTTCCGGCTGGCGCGATCTCGAAGCCGTGAAAGCCGGACGCGTCATCGCCGATCTGCCGGCGAATCTGCTGTTGCGTCCCGGTCCGCGAATCCTGGAGGCCGCGGATTTGCTGCGCGACCGGCTGCGGGCGTGGTATCCGGAGGAGACGCCATGAGCCGTTGCCGCGGGTGGCGGTGGGCGGCGGCGGCGCTCGCGCCGGCCGGATTGGCGCTCTGTCTCGGCGTCGGCCCCGCAGGTTTCGACTGGCCCGATCGAGCCACGGAAATCGGCCGCGCGATCTGGCGCTTGCGGGTGGAACGCGTAAGCGCGGGTTTCATCGTCGGCGCGGCCCTTTCCACCGCGGGTGTTCTCATGCAGGCGTTGCTGCGGAATCCGCTGGCGGATCCCTACGTGCTCGGCGTCAGCGGCGGCGCCGCCCTCGGCGCGGCGGCGGCCATCGTGCTGGGATTCGCGGGCGCTTTGGCGCTGCCGGCCGCGGCTTTCGCGGGCGGCGCGCTGACGCTGCTGCTCGTCTATGCGATCGCCGCGCCGCGCGGTCGGGCGCCCTCGGTCTACACGCTCCTGCTGAGCGGCGTGATCGTGAGCGCCATGTGCGGGGCGCTGCTGATGCTGATGATTTCGATGGCGCATTCCGCGGGATTGCGCGGGATCACGTGGTGGATGCTCGGCAACCTCCAAGTCGCATCGGCGTCGCTGCTGCGCGCCGCCGCCGGCGTGGCCGCCTTCGGTTTCGCGGTCGCGTATATCCTGGCCCCGGAATGGAATGCGCTGGCGTTGGGGGAGGAGGTGGCCCACCACGTCGGCGTGCGCGCCCGCGCCGCGGGGATGATCGGACTGGGCATTGCGACGCTGACCGCCTCCGCCGCCGTCGCGCTGGCCGGATTGATCGGTTTCGTGGGGTTGGTCGTGCCGCACGGGATGCGGGCGTTGGTTGGGGCGGATCATCGCCGCCTGCTCCCGGCCTCCGCGCTCGCCGGCGGACTGCTGCTGGCGTTGTGCGACGCGCTGGCGCGCTCGGTGCGCGCGCCGGCCGAATGGCCGGTCGGCATCGTCACCGCTTTGCTCGGCGGTCCGTTTTTTCTCTATCTGCTGCGCCGGCGGAGGGGGTGGGAGACGTGAGCGCGGCGATCGAACTGGAGGGCGTGAGCGCCCGTTATGGCGGCGCGCCCTGCCTGTGCGACATCACGTTGCGGCTGGAGGAGGGGGGGCTGGCGGCGCTGCTGGGGCCGAACGGCGCGGGCAAATCCACGCTGCTGCGGGTGATCACCGGACGGCATCCGCCGGCTTCCGGCGCGGTGCGCCTTTTCGGAGGCGATGTTGCGCGGTTGAATGCCGCCGAGCGCGCGGCGCTCGTGGCGCTCGCGCCGCAGGAATTGACCGTTCCACTGCCGTTCACGGTGGAGGAAGTCGTCGCCGTCGGACGCACGGCGCGGCGTCCGCGCTGGGGCGCGCCCGATCCCGCAAGCCGACGGGCGATGGAGGAGGCGATGCGCGCGATGGACGTCTGGGATCTGCGCGAGCGTCCCTTCGAGGAATTGAGCGGCGGCGAGCGCCAGCGCGCGGTCATCGCGATGGCGCTGGCGCAGGAGCCGCGCCTGTTGTTGCTGGACGAGCCGACCTCGCATCTCGATCTCAGCCATCGGCTGGAAATCTTCGAGCGCATCGAGCGGATGAACGCCGAGCGGGGGTTGACGGTCCTTTTGACGAGCCACGACATCAACCTCGCGGCGGAGTATTGCCGTCGGCTGTTCTTGTTGCACCGCGGCCGCCTCGTGGCGGAAGGCGCGCCGGGAGAAACCTTGCGGGAACCGCTGTTGCGCGAGGTGTACCGCTGCGATTTGCGCGTGCGGCGCGAGGACGACGGCGCGCTGAACGTCCGTCCGATCCGCCGCCGCTGAAAACGGCCGCAAGGGCGCGCCGATCGGGGCGGGCGGAACCGATCAGGAAGGCCGGCTCGAGACGATGGGGAGATCGAAACGGGCTCGAAATGATAGGGGCGAAACGAGTAGATCGGGTTGAAAGGGCGCCCTCTGCCGCTCTCTTTCCGCCGCACAGGCGATACGCAAATTCCTGTCCGATCGGACATCAAAATGTGACACGCGGCGCGCGACATGAGTTTGCGCCGCGCGCGCCGCGAGTTGCGCGCGAAACAGAAGGGCGCTGGCCGTTGGGTGGCCGTTGGGGACAGAGAATCTGAACGCGGAGACCGTGAATGTCGGCGGGCGCGGACGATCCGTTACCGCCCGCTTTCGACCGCTGAATTCAGATGACTTGCGTCTCGGTGTCTGTCCCCGCAGGTCGGCTCAATTCGCCGTCGCGTTAGCCGGCGGTTCGTTCAACGCTTTCTCGATAGCCTCGATTACGGCGGGCGCGTCGGGCGCGATACGCGAGCGAAAACGCGCGATCGGCTTGCCGTCGCGTCCGATCAGAAACTTTTCGAAGTTCCACTTCACGGCGCCGCGGTCCTCGAACGGCGCGCGGTCGGACGTCAGGTCCTTGAACAACGGATGGGCTTGGTCGCCTTTGACTTCGATCTTCGCGAACATTGGAAAGGTGACGCCGAATTTCGTTTGGCAGAACGCTTTGATTTCGGCCTCCGTGCCGGGTTCCTGGCCGAGAAATTGATTGCAGGGGAACCCCAAAATCACAAGTCCTCGCGGGCCGTATTTTTCATATAGCGCTTGCAGCGCCGCATATTGCCGGGTGAAGCCGCATCGGCTGGCGACGTTGACCACGAGCACGACCTTGCCCGCATATTGATCCAGTCCGATTTCCTCGCCGTCAATGGTCTTCGCCTTGTTTTGCAGGGGGCGGGCGGGGTCGGCCAGCGCGATCGCCGTCGAAGCCGCCAGCATCAGGCCTGTACTTCTCAATTTCATGGACAAGGTTTCCTTTCATTGGCGCTTTCTCGCGCCATGGCATGGTCAAACTTCCGCCCCTTTCCCTGTTTTGTCAATGCGCGCAGGCTGCGGTCGGTTACGAATTGGTGCGATTGAGAACAGGATAGGGGACAGGCAAATGGAAAGGGACAGAGAAGTGGTTGAGAAATCAACTGATTGAAAATGAATGAGTTGCGTTTTCATCTCCGTCCCCGACGCCGCAGCAGTTCGCCGGCCAGCCCCGTCAGGGCGAAGGCGCCGTGCGGATTTCCAGCGGGGAATTCCGGAATCAGGCAGGGCGTTTCATCAGTGAGCGGTCCCGGACCCGGGCAGACCCCTCGGACTCGTCCGTCGGACGTGACAAATTCGGAGAACAGAACCCGGGCGGCCCTTCGCGCGCCGGCCGCGTACGGTCGCGCAGGCAGCGCCCTCAGCCGGACGCCGGCGAGCAGGCCGGCGGCGATCATGGCCGAGCCGCTGCTTTCCGCGGGAGATTGCTCCGGTGGACGGTGCAAAAGAGCGTGCCAAAGTCCTCGCGCATCCCGAACGCGCCATAACGCCTCGGCCGTTTCATGAATCAGATCGGCCAGCCGACTCCGAATCTTCGGATCGCTCGAATATTCGAGACACGCCGTCAAGCCGCGCAGCAGCCAGCCGTGTCCGCGCGACCAGGCCCCGGGCGACAATTCATTGGCGCGGCGCGGATTCCATCCGCGTCCGTTGCGCCAAAGGCCGGTGATCGAATCGCGCAGAATCTTGCGGTGGATTTCGAACTGCCGCAATGCAGCAAACTCCAGTTCTCCGGCTTCACGATTAGGGCCGCTCTCCAGCCGCCACAGCCACGCCAAACGCATCAGACGCGCGGCGTCCTCCTGAAAGCTGTCCACCAGCAGCGCCCACCCCGCCCCGCGTTTTCCCTGCGGGTGCATCCAGGCGCCTTCGGCGGACCATTTGCTCTCGCGGAGCGGCGCGCGGGCCAGCGTTTCGAAGAGCGTGCGAAAAAACGGCCGTCCGGTGCGCCGCCAAAGCGAGAATGCCAGACTGTTGAACGGTCCGTTCGAGAACGCGGTGACGGCCTCGAATCGTCGTACGACGGCTTCCGCCGCGCGATCCAGGCACGGCGAAACGCCGGCGGGCGCGTCGAGCGCTTCCTGGCATAAAAGACGGTTCCAGTAGAACGGTTCGTCCAGCGCGGTCGCCAGATGTTGGGTCAGCAGGGCGTCCAGTTTCGGCTCGAAAAAAGGGACGCCGCGGGCGCGATGAGCAATAGAGGGTTTTTGCGCGGCGCGCGCATCGGAGATTTCCGGGGCCGAATTCATGCCGCGCATTTCAATGCTTGGCGGCGTTCGGCCGGCCTAGGCCCGCGGGTCATCCTTCGAAAAGGGAATCGTCATCGGGTATGTCCAGAGAATGTTGTTGCCGGCTTTGACGGCGGCTTGGATGCAGAAAACCCAGTCGCAGATGGCTAACGCCAGCATCAGGGGGGCGCCGATAAACACGAAAAACAGCGGTATGCAGACGACCGACCAGAGGATGAGGCTGAGTTGCCAGTTGAGGGCGCGGCGCGCGTGGGCCTTGGCGCGGGCGTCCGGCGTCGCCAGGAGGATGATGAGCGGCCCGAGAAAGCCCGTGAAAAGCCCCAGGATGTGCGACAGTACCGGCAGTGTTTTATCCTCGGTTCCTCCGGGGGGCGGAGCCATGGGCGGCGGTTGGGCGGCGGGCGGGGCGATCTGAGCGATGGGCGGCGCCTTCGGCATCAGGCCCGCCGCCGCGGCGGTTTGCCAGTCCGCCCAGCCGGGTCTCCAAACCAAGGTGGACGGGGCGATCCGGCCCTCCCGGATCAACTCGTGCATTCGCTCCTCGCCGATCGGGCCGACCGCCTTGCCGTTCTCCGCATAATGCCACATGAGGGCGCTCTCCGGGTTGTAATTGGACCGACGCTGAACTCACGGCGCCGGCGCGCCGGTTTCTTCGATGAGATATAACGTCTCCACCTGCGCCGGGCGGTTCTCGGGCGAGAACCGAAGGACGATGGCCCGCCGGCGTTGTCGCTCGGCTCCGAATTCGACCGTTTCGCGACGCGCGATCCAGCCCTCGGCGGGCGCGGGGCCCTCCAGCGGGGCGCGTCCCAGCGCGTGGCGGGCGAAGGCCGTTTCGTGCCAAAGCGCGGCCTCGCGCCGCCGCACGGCGAATTCCTCCTGGCGGAGCAAATCCGAGACCGCCGCCGCGATCGCGGCGCAGAACAACGCCGCGACCGCGAGCGAGATTGCCGCCTCGACCAGCGTGAAGCCGGCGCGCCCCTCAGGGGTTCGCGCCGAGATCCGCCGTGCTGATATCCGCCGCGTCGCCATTGCCGCCGGGTTCTCCGTCGCTGCCGTAGGTGAGAATTTCAAAGGGAAGACCGTCGGGGCCCGGAACCGCATAGACATACTCGCGGCCCCAGGGGTCGCGCGGGACGCGCCGGCCCTCGAGATAGCCCTCCGGGGGGTAATTCTGGGGAATGGGCGGTATCGAGGGCTTGCGCACGAGCGCTTCCAGCCCCTGTTCCTGCGTCGGCAGCCGGCCTTGTTCGACTTGGTAAAGTTGCACGGCGCTCTTCAATTGCCGCAGTTGAATCTTCGCCGTCTTGACGCGCGTCTCGGAAAGATGTCGCATGACGTTGACGGTCACGACCCCCGCCAGCAGCACTCCGATGAAGACCGCGATGAGAACCTCGATCAGCGTAAAGCCGGCTGACGCGGCGCGACGCCTTGTTTTTCGATCGGGCAGCCCCGTGCACTGACGCTTGACACTCATAA
>CALGXT010000104.1 GCA_937935255.1 uncultured bacterium
GCCGGGCGCGGCGCCGCGGACGGCGCCGCCCCTGCGGGCGCAGGCCGCTCCGGCGCCGGACGCCCGCGCCGCGCCTCGCGCGGAGGGCGCGACGAACCGCCATCGGCGCTCTTCGGCGCGGCCAACCCGCCCTCGCGTCGCGGCGGCCGCCGCTCGAACCCGCGCCCGGGCGCGCTGGGCGCGCCGGCGCGAAATCGTTCGCGTCCCTCGTGACGCTCTTCCGCCCCGCGACTTTCGCGCCCCTCGAAGCGACCGTCCGCGTAAGGGTTCTCTGTCGGCGGCCTTCGCGCCCACGTGGGCACGAAATTCAATTCCAGCGCGAGGTCCGCGCGCTCCGGCTCGCCGGTCTTTTCGACTTCGCCGTCCATGGCTGCCCCGCTCCCCTGCGGCCCGCCGGCGCCGGCGAACCGCACGAAAGGAAAAGGAAAGACGGCGCCGCCCCGAAAGTCAAACCGAATCGCCCGCGAAATCGCGGAGAAAAGTTCTCGCGCGGGGCAGGATAGCGCCTC
Organism: uncultured bacterium; assembly: GCA_937935255.1. Lineage (GTDB taxonomy): Bacteria > Verrucomicrobiota > Kiritimatiellia > PWTM01 > PWTM01 > CALGXT01. Next base: position 510 of record CALGXT010000104.1, read on the forward strand.
TGCGCCTCCATGGAAAGAACCTGGGAACAGGCATTTGGCGTATAACTTCATCCCAGATTTTGCAGTTGAGGAGAGGTTGGATAAGATAAAGCTCCGCCCTTGGGACGCGGTGACTTCATGGCCGACGCATAAAGAAGTGAAGCGCGAGTGGAGCGTGAGGCGGGAGGACCCCGCCGCCGGGTTGCTCGCCCTCCGCCACGCCGGTCGAAAAGCCGGCCGGCGGGGATGGGTCGCCATGGGGACAGGGGAATTTGCGGCGAAATAGCGGACGGATAGAACATTTTCGAGCGCGGGACTCGCACCGGGGCCGGAAGTAAGTCCAGGGGTTTTGTGTGTTTCGCGTATCTCGTAGTTTCTTTTTGAACTACGAAAAATTCGAAGTTCACGAAAATCGAGGGCTCTTGCGACCCCGCAACGCCACCGTTGCGAAATCCTGCCGATGACTTGATCTTGGCTTACGACGTATCACGTTGATAAAAAACCAATTATGAATCCGCGTTCTTAGAACGTCATATTCTCTGTCCCTGAAACACTCCGACCTGCAGTCGCGACTGTGGGTCGCGGCCGGTACCGGAGGTGAGAGACTCAATTTCTGCCCCTCGGAGGAGCAATCTCTGTCCCTTTGCTCTGTGTCCCTTTGCTCTGCCCCCTGTGGGAGGAGCAATCTCTGTCCCTTTGCTCTGCCCCCTTTGTCCTTTGAGCGAGCGCAAGGTCGCAGATAACCCCGCTCCCGCTTACGATCATCGGACTTTTTTTACCTTCGCGGGGTGTATCACACTTCGCGAAGTGTGGTACAGACACGCCGCGGGGTTTTCATCCGCTGGCGGCAGACCGAACCCCGCCGGCCTACACCGCTCGCGGGGGCCTCGTCGCGTGGGCCGCGTTGTGTCTTGCGCCGCGCAGGGCAAAGGAGGCGGAGGCGCGGTTTGACTGCCAAAGCCGCCGGCCTGGCCGAAGCCCGACGGGCAGCGGCGGGCCCTGTGCCCACATCTCCAACCGCAAATCTCGAACCCTTCAAATTTGGGGGGCGTTTTTATTCCGTTTTTTGAGTTCCCGGCGGCGAACGCGCTCGTTCGATCTCGACTCATAAAAAACTAACTTTTTTCACTTGACTCGATTGGTTTCCGGTCGGCCGTACAACGCAATCTATTTGGCCGCAACGCCCAAGGCAAACGGCGCCGAAGCCCCTATTTGTTGCGGTATTGCATTGACAACACCTCAAGCCATTGTTGAAATGGCCCCGTTTGCTTCGGGGTATGAGATTCGAGTTTGGGTATCCATCCGGCGGTCGAATGAATGCGTAGCAAAGGGGTCGAGAATGTCCGCTTCCTCTACGATTTTTGACGGGTTCCGCAAACGGGACGGCATGGTCGTTCCGTTCCATCGCGAAAAAATCGAAAACGCAGTGCGGCGGGCGGCGGAAGAAGTCGCGCGCCGGGAAGGTCATCCGCCGACACCCGGCCTGCCGGAACGCATTACCGACCGGGTGATCGAGCACTTGCAAGATCCGAACGGCATCTACGGCGTTCATCCCGACGAACATGGTCAGCGCATACCCGCCATCGAGGACGTGCAGGACCTCGTCGAGATCGTGCTCGCCGAGGAGGGCTGTTCTTCGATCGTCGCCGCCTACAAGCGCTACCGCAAGCAACGCGAGCTCGCGCGGCGGATGATTCGCGTGCGCGACGGGCAAGCCGGCGATCTGGACATCACCGACGCGAGCCTCCTTCTGGTCGAGTCCATCACCGGCAACGTGACCCAGCCGTGGGATCGCGGGCGCATCGTCCGCCAGCTCGTGCAGAAGGCGAACCTTTCGGTGGAGCTCGCCAACCAGGTCGCGAAGTCGGTCGAGAACCACGTCATCTCCGGCGGCCTGCGCACGGTCAACACCGCGCTCATCCGCGAGCTGGTGAACAGCGAGTTGATGGACCGCGGCTGCCGCGGCTTGCTGCGCGACTCCTCGATCTACGGCGTGCCGCGCGACTATGTCGAGAAGCTGATGTTCACGAAGTCGGTGGAGAACAGCAACATCGTGAACAACAACCCGGAGGCCGTGAACCTCGGCATCGCGGAGCTGGTGCTCAAACAGTGGGCGCTCGACACGATCTTCTCGCCCGAGGTCAAACGCGCCCATGATACCGGCGCGATCCACCTGCACGATCTTGGCTATCCGCACCGCGTTTATTGCTCCTCGCATTCGGTCGAGTACGTGAAAAAATACGGCCTGTGCAATCTGCTGAACCTGAATACGGAGTCGAAGCCCGCCCGCAGCGCGTCGGTGCTCACCGGCCACCTGAACACGTTCCTCGCCTCGATGCAGGCCAACTACGCGGGCGCGCTCGGCATCGCCTACATCAACATCCTCTATGCGCCTTACCTCGTCGGCATGACGCCGCGCGAGATGAAGCAGGTGGCGCAGGAACTGATCTTCAACGGCTCCCAGAACGCCTTCTCGCGCGGCGGCCAGACGCTTTTTCTGGATTTCAACATCCACTCCGGCGTTCCCCGCGCGCTCGCCGACGTGCCCGCCATCGGTCCCGGCGGTCGCTACCGCTTGCGGCGCGCCGACGGCTCGGAAATCGAGCTCGAGGAGGAAAGCCGCCCGGCCGCCGACCCGAACGGCCCGCGGCTGATGGACCTCTATGCGCGGGAACCGGACGGAACCCGGCGGCTCGTGCTGCGCGAGCTGCCCGACCGCGAGCAAGGCGTCGCGCCCGACCCCGCGATCGCCGCCGCGCTCGCCGCCCGCGGCGAGCGGATCGCGGTGTACGGCGATTTCCAGGCCGAGGCGCAGGCGTTCGCCGGCGCGCTGCTCGACGTGTGGGCCGAAGGCGACCGCAACGGCCGCGTGTTCGAGTTTCCCAAATGCGACTTCCACGTCTGCGAGGAAACCTTCCGCGACCCCGGCCAGTACGCCATCTTCCGCAAAGCCTGCGAGCTCGCCGCGCGAAACGGCTCCACCTATTTCATCTTCGACCGCGACGAGGTTACCCTCTCCGCCTGCTGCCGGCTGCGCACCACCATCAGCGATCGCTACATGCTTCGGCACCCGGAGTCCATGCGCTTCTGCGGATTCCAGAACGTCACGATCAACATCCCGCAGGCCGCCTACCGCGCCGCGCGCGCCGGCAAACGCAACCTCGAGGGCCTGCTCCAGGAAATTGACCGCACCATGGAGCTCGCCGTCGAGGCGCACCTCCAAAAGAAATCGAAGATCGCCGAGATGATGAAGGAGCCGGGCCGCCCCCTCTACCAGATCGGCAAGACGGCCTGCGACGGCCGCCCGTACGTCGAGCTCGACAAGTGCACCTACATCCTCGGATTGATCGGCGTGAACGACGCCGTGCATTTCCTGACCGGCCGCCACTTCCACGAGTCCGAGGAAGCGTTCGAGCTGGGCCTGCGCATCGTCGCTCACATGAACCTCAAGGCGCGCAAGCTCTCGAAAAAGCACGGCCTCAAGCTCACCCTCGAGGAATCGCCCGCCGAAAGCGCCGCGCGCCGCCTGGCGAAGACTGACCTGATCTATTTCCGCGAGGAGGCGAAGGCGACCGTCTGCGGCGACAGCGAGGATGTCGCCTACTACACCAACTCCGTCCACCTCCGCGCCGACGCGCCGACCCCCCTGGTCGAGCGAATCCGCCGGCAAGCGATGTTCCACGCCATGATCGAATCCGGCGCCATCACCCACGCCTTCATCGGCGAGGAGCGGCCCTCCCCCGGCGCCATCGAACGGATCGTCACCGAGGCGTTCCGCGGCACGCAATCCGCTCAAATCACCTTCTCTCCGGAGTTCACCTATTGCAACGACTGCAACAGCGTCATGCGCGGCATCCGCCCGAAGTGCGAGCGGTGCGGCTCGACGAAAGTCGTCTCCGAAACCCGCGTCGTCGGCTACTTCAGCAAAATTCACAACTGGAACAAATCGAAACGATTCGGCGAGCTCATCGCCCGCCACCGCGGACGCTACGCGGTCGAAACCGCGGAGACCGCCGCCCCGGACGCCCTGAAGGACATCCAGACAGATCATCTTTCGCGCGCCGGGTAGGGCGCGGCGGCCCGCCGCGCCGAATCGTCCTGAACAAGAACGGGAAGGCTTAATCATAGGGAAATCGGGTAGGGCGCGGCGGCCCGCCGCGCCGAATATCGAAGACGAAATCGAAACAAGACAGGAACAATAAGCCGAGTCCGGAAGTCGGAGGTCAGAGGTCGGAAACCGGAGAAGATAAAAATGACACAACCCTTGCGCATCGTGATTTTCGGCAAACAGGGCTGCGAGAAATGCAAAATGCTCCAGCAGCGCGTGGATAAGCTCCTCGCCGGCGGCGAATGGAGCGACTTCGTGAAAGTGTATGCGGACGTGGAGACCGAAGAGGGCCTCGTCGCTTTCTGTCGAACCGAGTGCGTCAACCCCAACCGGATTCCCGCGCTGGTCGTTCACGAATACGATGAAGTCGCGGGCATCTGGCGGCCGATGCCGCGCACCGCGCCCGGCGCGGAAGACCCGATCTGCGGCGCCTCGCGACTGCACACTTACATCGGTCTTCAAACCGACTATTCCGGCTCCGGTGTGCTGTCGCCGAAGATGATCGCGGCCGTGCTCGAAGAAGCCCGCGCCGCGCGCGCCGCCGGCGTGGCGGCGTGAAGAGGCCGCCGGCGCATGCCTGACGACCCGCGCAAGCCGACAGCCGGTATGCGGAATGCGGAAGAAAGGTCCCCCGCGCTCGTTTCTTCCGCCGGCAATCTGACGGAAAAGCCACTTTCGTCAGGCTTGCGGCCGGACGGCAAGACTCAAACCTCCGACCTCTCCGCTCCCCGCCCTCGAAAATCCAACATCAAAAATCCAACATCAGACATCCCCTTCTCCCCCGTCGCCGCCGTGCTCGGCCAGGCCTCGATGGTGGACTTTCCGGGACGCCTCGCGGCGGTGTTCTTCGTCGGCGGCTGCAACTTCCGCTGCGGCTTCTGCCACAACGCCGGGCTGCTCGTCCGGCCGCCGGCCTATTTCACCTGGGCGGCAATTCGCGCGCGCGCCGCAGAGTTCCGCCGCTCCTGGGCGGATGGCGCGGTCATCAGCGGCGGCGAGCCGACGCTCTCGCCGGGTTTGTCCGAATTGATCGCCGAGCTCAAGCGCCAGGGTTTTGCGGTCAAACTCGACACCAACGGCTCGCGGCCCGACGCGCTGGCCGCCGTTTTGGGAATGTTGGATTATGTGGCGATGGATGTGAAGACCGCGCCCGACCGCTATGCCGCGCTCACGGGCTTCGGCGATACGGACGCCATCGCCCGCTCGATGGCGCTGCTGCGCGCCGGCGCGACCGAGTATGAGCTGCGCACCACGGTGATCGAAGGCGAGCACGACGATGCCACGATGGAGGCGATGGGCGCCTGGCTGTGCGGAGCGCGGCGCTGGGTGCTGCAACCTTTCGTCCCCCGCGAGGATCTGCCCGATCCGGCGCTCCGCTCCGCGCCCCGCACCCCGCTCGCGCGCCTCCGCGAGCTGCGCGACCGAATGGCTGGCTTCGCGGACGAAATGCTCGTCCGCGGCGAGTAATCAGCCGAGCCGGTCCAGCGGACTCTCCGCCTTGTTCGAGAATTCGCGCAGCCGTTTCGGCAACAGCGTCGCGCGATCCTTGTCGCCCTTGCCGGCGCGCACAAACAACAGATTCTGCGCGAAATCCAGATCCTTCACGCGTAATTGTACGATATACAATCGGTCGCTTAACTACGCTGGGACCAGAAAGTGCGACAGAAATCAAAATAAATGAGTCGGCCGAGCGCCGGATATTACGCCTGGTCGTAGAACGCGCCCATCCGTCACGGAACATGGCGCCCTTTCGCCACGCGCTGGAAGCCCGGTGAACACCGGGACCCGATGGGGCGCGCGGACGGCGATGCGCAGAATACGACGCTAAAACACAGGCAAATATTTCTGGAAATGATACTTGATTGAGCGAGGCAATCCCGGCACTTTTTCATCGAAGCATCCGATGGAGGTTATTCAACTGCGAGGGTAAAACGGGTGGGGGATCAAGATAAAATCACACGCAATCCATCCGATTTCCGTATATTGCGACAGGTCGGTCAATAAACGTTCGGCTCACATATGAAAATCAGGATTCCAGCACTCATCCTACTCGCGGCCCTCTGTACTGGCTGCCCTCGTCCACTTTGGTTGCCAAATCGGGATCTCAAATCACGAGTGGAGCGAAGCGATGTCGTGGGCAAATGGGTACTCACGACGAATTCACTCGGACTGCTCACGCGCGATGGCTTCAATGCCGATGAACACAACGCCTATACGATCGACTTCCGGCCCGATGGAACTCTGGCATACCAGTCCGTCCTTGCAGGCTTCCACACCGGCACCTATCAGAACGTTCAGGGAACATGGTCCTTGCAGCACGACACAAAGGCCCACTCAAATATCCGAGCAAAGAACGCGATTGATATGACGCTCCATACGCCAGCCGGAACGCATTCTCTCGGTCTGCTATTTGCCAAGGACAAGCACGGCTTGATTCTTTGGGAGTATTATGGCGATCCCGACTCGTGGGAATTCATGGAATATAGGAAAGCCGAACCAGGCGGTTCACCGTATTCCTCACCCGCGGCGGGTTCGGAATCCGGTGACCGCTGACGTTAGGAAAATGATAATGAAATGATGCCCGACGGTGGGCGAAAGGGAAAGTGGCAGGGCGACCGGACTGCCGTTTCCAAGGCTTGGAAGAAGAAGGGTGAACCCCGTCCAAGGCTTGGAAAACGAAGAGGAAAAGGGTCCGAACAAGCCCTCCGAGCG
>CALGXT010000105.1 GCA_937935255.1 uncultured bacterium
GCAGGGAACTCCCCAGCTCTTCCGCTGTAGCTCCGGCGCTCCGCCGCCGGAGCTTTCTTGCCCAAATCTTCCGCCGGGGGACCGGCGGAACTACAGCGCTTCCGCGGAAGGAGCCGCTTCCGCCAAGGCTTCGGCGATCGCTGTAGCTCCGGCGCTCCGCCGCCGGAGCTGTCCCGCCCAGCGCTTCCGCTGTAGCTCCGGCGCTCCGCCGCCGGAGCCGTCTTGCCCAAATCTTCCGCCGGGGGACCGGCGGAACTACAGCGCGTCCGCCGGGGGAGCCGTCTCCGCGGCGCAATACCGGGCTGCGCGGCCGGCTCTGTCCCCGTATGTTCCGGGGTCTTCGGCCCGTCGGAGGCGAGCCGATCAACCCGAACTACATCGCTCGTGCGGGCGCTATCGTTTCGGCCGTTCCATCCGCCGCACGGCGCGCACGCAGAAGAAATTGGAATATTCCCGAGAACATGACAGAATGGCGGCGATCGGTGGCCATCATCCGAAGAAGGAGAACAAGATCATGACGGAAACCACGGTTGCGGCGAACCGACTGCCGCTCATCGGCGAACCGGCCCCGGCCTTCAAAGCCAGGACTACCCAGGGCGAAATTGACTTCCCAAAATGCTACGAGGGCAAATGGGTCGTTTTCTTCTCGCACCCGGCCGACTTCACCCCCGTCTGCACCACGGAGTTCATGACGTTCGCCGCGATGCAGCCGGAGTTCAAAAAACGGAACTGCGAGCTGCTGGGCCTCTCGATCGACAGCATCTACGCGCACATCGCATGGCTGCGCACGATCTACGAAAAGATCGAATACAGGGGGATGAAGAACGTCGAAATCACCTTCCCGGTGATCGAAGACCTGCGGATGGAGGTCGCGAAGGCCTACGGCATGCTCCAGCCCGGCGCGAGCAACACACAAGCCGTGCGCGCGGTGTTCGTCATTGACCCCAAGAGCATCGTGCGGGCCATCCTGTATTACCCGCTTTCGAACGGACGAAACCTCGACGAGATTCTGCGCCTGCTCATCGCCCTGCAGACCTCCGATAAGCACGGCGTCGCCACCCCCGCCAACTGGCAGCCCGGCGACGACGTCATCGTTCCGCCGCCCGGCTCCTGCGGCGTCGCCAAGGAGCGAACGGAGAAAGCGGATCCGGACGTGAAATGCCTCGATTGGTTCATGTGCCTGAAGAAATGCCCGAAAGTGTGAAAGGAGTGTGAAACATGCCGGCCAAAACAGTTCATGTGCGTGTCCAACAGGGCGCGGGCTATCGAACGGAATGCTCCGCCGGAAAGCATCAATTGGTGATTGACCAGCCGACGGCGGCGGGCGGCACGGACAGCGGACCCTCGCCGCTCGAGTATCAGCTCATGGCGCTCGGCGGCTGCATCGCCGCCATTGGCCGCATCATGGCCAATCAGCGCCGGCTTCCGGTGCGCGGCTTCGAAATCGAAGTCAGCGGCCCAATCAACACGGACGGCCTCCTCGGAAAACCCTCGCCGGATCGCGTCGGCTTTCAAGGGTTCGAAGTCCGCGTGAAAGTGGACGCCGATATGACGCGCGAAGAGAAAGAGCGCTATATCCACGAAATTGACGCCCGCTGCCCGATTTCGGAGAACCTCCAGAACCCCACGCCCGTGCGCGTCGTCCTCGCGGAGACGTGACGCGTCGGCCGGCGCGGCGCGCGGCGGAACCCTGCGGCTGTTCTTGCAAAACCCGCGGGAAACCGCTATGAATCTGCCCCGTTTTCAACGGCCTCGGAAGGCCATCGGTGTCGCGCTTCAAAAAAGGATAACTGCCATGCCCAAGACCTCCAAATCCGCCGCGCTGGTCGGCAACATGCTGATCGCCCAGAGCGGCGGCCCGACCGTCGTCATCAACCAGAGCCTCGTCGGCGCCATCCTCGAAGCCAAACAGCAAAAGCCGATCCGCAAAATCTTCGGCTCGCTGCACGGCATCAAGGGCATTCTCGGCGAGAACTTCATTGATCTCGGCCGCGAATCCGCCGCGACCCTCGAGAAAGTCGCGAACACGCCCTCCTCCGCCCTCGGCTCGGTCCGCAAAAAACCCACGCCGGAAGATTGCGCGAAGATGTTCGAGGTGATGCGGAAATACGAGGTGCGCTATTTCTTCTACATCGGCGGCAACGACTCCGCCGAAACCGCGCACATCGTCAACGAGGAATCGAAAAAGACCGGCTACGAGCTCGCGTGCTTCCATATTCCCAAAACGATTGACAACGACCTGCGGGAGAACGACCACACGCCCGGCTTCGGCAGCGGCGCCCGCTTCGTCGCCTGCGCCCACCAGGGCGACAACCTCGACAATCGCGCCCTGCCCGGCGTGAAGATCAACGTCATCATGGGCCGCCACGCCGGCTTCCTCACCGCCGCCTCCGCCCTCGCGCGGCAATATCCCGACGACGGGCCGCACCTGATCTACCTGCCCGAACGCCCCTTCATCGTCGAGAAATTCCTCGCCGACGTGAAGCGCGTGAACGCGCAGTTCGGCCGCTGCGTCGTCGCTGTCTCCGAGGGCATCGCCGATGAGAACGGCACGGCGATCGCCGCGAAGTTCACGAAGGAAACCGACTCGCACGGCAACGTTCAGCTCAGCGGCACCGGCGCGCTCGGCGACCTGCTGGCCGATCTGGTGAAGAAGAACACCGAAATCTCCCGCGTGCGCGCCGACACCTTCGGCTATCTCCAGCGCTCGTTCGCCGGCGTCGTCTCCCCGACGGACGCCAAAGAGGCCCGCGCGGTCGGCGCGCTGGCCGTGCGCGAAGCCGTCAAAGCGCCGGAAGGCGGCGGCAGTATCGCGATCAAGCGCAAGCCCGGCGCGAAATACCAGGTGTATTTCGAGCGCGTCCCGCTGCAAAACGTCGCGAAGGAAACGCGGCACATGCCCGACGAGTTCATCGCGCCCGACGGCAACGACGTGACCGAAGCGTTCCTGAAATACGCGCGCCCGCTGGCGGGCGAACTGCCGGAAATCGGCCGCTTCAAAGGCGTGCCGGTGCCGAAGCGCTGAACGGCGAAGCGGAATTTCCAAGGCTTGGAAAAATTCTGAAATTTTTTTCCAAGCCTTGGAAAACGGCGAATGCGAGGCGCCCGCCATCGCGGCGCGGCGCGCAGGGCCGATGTATGGAGGGTGGCGTTCGGGTGGGGCCGGGCCGCCGGCCCGGCCGCGTCTCGGCGCGATTCGCTCGAGGGTCTTTTCGATGATCTCGTTCCTCGAAGGCACGATCGAAGTCCGACAACCGACCCACGTGGTTTTGAACGTCGGCGGCGTCGGCTATGAAGCGCTGATCCCGCTCAGCAGTTTCGACCGCCTCCCGCGCGAGGGCGAGCGCTGCCGCCTGCTGATCCACGATCTGCCGCGCGAGGATGAGCACCTGCTCTTCGGCTTCGCGACCGAGGGCGAGCGCTCGCTCTTTCGCCGGCTGCTGGCGGTGTCGGGGGTCGGCCCGAAGACGGCCCTGAGCGCGTTGAGCGGCCTCTCGCCGCGCGAGCTCAAACTCGCCATCACGCAAGGCGACATCAAACGCCTCAGCTCGATCACGGGCATCGGCAAAAAGACAGCGGAGCGCATGGTCGTGGAATTGCGCGACAAGATCACCGCCGGCGAGGCCCTCGAAGCCGCCGCCGGCGCCGTGGCGCCGGGTCCTGGCGATGTGCGCCGGCGCGACGCCGTGCTCGCCTTGATCTCGCTCGGCTACAAGCAGGCCGAAGCCGTCAAGATGGTCACGGCCGCCGTGCCGGAGGCGGCGGAGGAACTGACGGTGGAGGAGATCATCCGCCGCGCGCTCTCCGGTTGACGCGGCCCGCCGGTCATGTTAGTCTTTGACCCGCTTCGGAATTCCGGCGTAGCGCAGTGGTAGCGCAGGTGACTGTTAATCACTTGGTCGTAGGTTCGAATCCTACCGCCGGAGCCAATTTTCTTTAGGGGTACTTCCGTGCCCCACCAGTTGACGCACGACGCCGAGGGCGAGAGTCCTCGGCGTTCTTCGTTTTCGCATTGACTGCAAAGGGGTTCCGCGATCCCCCGCCGCCCCGCCGTTTTCTCCGGTTCGAGAGAGAGCCTTTGGGGTGCGAACGAAACCATGATGGTTGCGACCGGACCCCAGAGAATCGCCGAAAAACTCTCCGATTCTCCGTTTAACGACCCTCTCCCAGTTGACAACCGCGTTGCGTTCGGGCCCCAGAACCACGTCTCGAACTCCGGACCGTCTCCGTCTTGCCCGCTGCGGGAGAATGTCGCTTGCGTGCGCTTCGGCAAGGTGCTACATTCTTACTGGTAAGACACCAGGAAAGGGAGCTATCACTATGAATACCGTCGCAACCACTCGAATGTCGTCCAAGGGGCAGGTCGTGATTCCGGAGGAAGTGCGCAACAGCCTGGGGCTCGAGACCGGCGCACAGTTCATCGTGATGGGCGAGAACGACGTCGTCATCCTGAAGGTCATCGCGCCCCCTTCGATGTCGGAGTTCGACACCATCGTGACTCGCGCCCGGCGGCAGGCCAAAGCCGCCGGCATGAAGCCGTCTGACATCACGCGTGCCGTCGCCAAGGTACGGGATCGGGCGTGAACGTCGTCCTGGACACCAACGTCTTCATCGCGGGTGTCTTCTTCTCGGGGCCGCCCGCCACGATCCTCGGTGCCTGGCGCGACGGACGCATCACGCTGGTAGTCTCGCCTCCGATCCTGGATGAGTACCGACGAGTGATGCACGAACTGGCAGCCCAGTTTCCGGCTGTCGATCCAGGCCCGCCCCTGGAACTCACGGCCGTCCATGCGCGAATGGTGGTGGCTCCGCCCTTGCCTGAGTCCGTCTGTACCGATCCGTCGGACGACATGTTCCTGGCCTGCGCCGTCGCGGGTGGCAGCCGCATCGTCGTCAGCGGCGACAAGGCCCTCTTGCGCACGTCCGGCTACAGGGGAATCGAGGTCATCACGCCTCGCGCCTTCTTGAGCCACCTCTAAGTCGTTGACCCATCGGTCTGGGAGACCGTCATGCCGGATAGTGCGCCCATCCGCTATGCCATCTACACCCGGCAGTCCACCACGCCGGAGACGCCGCTCTCTTCTTGCGAGGCGCAGTTCGCCATCTGCCAGGACTTTGTCGAGGCCCGAAAAGACCACCGAATGGAAATGGGTCGGCGAACGCTTCGACGACCTGGGCGTCTCGGGCGCGACAACTGACCGACCGGCACTCCAGCGACTCATGCGGCTCATCGAGACGGATGGCGTTGCCAAGATCATTGTGTACCGGCTGGATCGCCTGACACGCAGTCTCCGCGATAGCCTCGACATTTTGGATGCGTTCCGACGCCACGACGTGGAACTCCTGATCGCGACCGCACCCGAACTGGGATCGGCGGCGACCGACAAGTTCCTGCTGAACATGATGGCGTCGTTCGCCGAGTTCGAGCGGGACATGATTCGCTCCCGATTGGCGGACGTCAGGGCCGCGATCCGATCTCGTGGCCGCCGCCTGGCGGGGGTGGCCCCCTTCGGTTACGACGCCGATCCGCGAACGAAGCAACTCGTTTTGAATCCCGAGGAAGCGCGACGGGCTGAAGCCATCTTTCAGATGGCGGCCGACGGAATGCGCCCCAGCGCCATCGCGGCATCTGTCAACGGTCTCGGCTGGCGAACCAAGACATACGTCGTGCTGCGCACAGGCCGAAAGCGGGGCGGCAATCTGTGGACGCCGCGTCAGATACTCGACACCCTGGCAAACCCGGTTTACATCGGGTTGATCCGTGATGGCGCGAAGACACGACCTGGGAAACACCAACCCATCATTGCCCGTGAGACACGGGAACTGGTGCGTGAGCAGATCGAAGACCGCCGCCCCGCCACGAAGGCTCGGAGCAGGAAGCAGCCGTTCTGGCCGTTGCGCGGCAGGATTCTCTGCCCGCGTTGCGACCGGCTGATGAGCCCCCATCTCACCATTGAGAGCAATATCGTCTATCGCCACTATCGCTGCCGGAGTCATGCGGGCGGCCGCCCGCCCTGCAAGGGCTCGGCTTTCCCCGCTTACGAGATCGAGAAAGGCGTTGCCGACACCCTGGCCGATCCCGCCCTTGCCGCTGAAGCGGGCGAGAATCGGGACTTGCTGTTGCGGTTCCAGATCGCATGTGGAGTTCTCGACTTCACCGCCCGCATGCGTATGCTGCCGGAGGTCGTCCAACGGGTCGTGTACCGCGAGGAGAAGTCTTCCCTGGATGTCACGCTCGACACGGATGCTCTGAAACGACTTTTCCGAGAACCCCCGCAATTGGCCGAAAAACCGGCAGTTTGACGCCCCCACTGTTAACCGCGCGGTAGCGCCCTGTCAGGGCAGATTTGAGCCAATGCATGCCGTTCGCAGTTCACATCCTGCCGTCTGGCAGGAACCTCAGCGCGACCGTGCCGGGGCGATGCGCCGCAAACGCCAAATCAAAGCCCGCGGCGTTGCCCGTTTTTCGCGCGAGGCCGGCGTAGCGCCGTGGTAGCGTCCCGCCGGAGGCGGGATTAAGCGTCCGCCGCAGGAACTCGCGGTCCATCGCCGGTAGGCTCAACCGCTCCCGCCGGGACTCCAGTTCGGTCCGCTCGCCCTCGAGTTCGGCCCGCCGCGACTTGAGATCGCGGACCTTCTGGTTGCAGGTGTCCGCGTCCAGCTTGCCGGTCTCGAATGCCTCCAGGTAGCGCTCGGTCCTGGATCGGACGTCGGCCATCCGGTTCTCCACGCGCGGGTGTCGAAATCTTGTGTAAGAACCGGAGGAGACGCCATGAAAAAGAAGAACAGGAACCGAGATCAGAACCGGGAAGGGGCGGCCGAATCCTGGCTGGAGAAGCCGGCCCTTTTCCCTGTCCCTTGGGTTACTTGAACCGCGAACACGCCGCTCTTCTGACTGCCCCCCGCCCGACATCGCCCTCCCCATG
>CALGXT010000106.1 GCA_937935255.1 uncultured bacterium
GTTCGCTCTTCCGAGGGCGGAAAATAAACCGTGAAAAAGGCCGGTGCGGAATAGTGAACGCCGTTGTGCGCGAAGAGCGCGATGTCCGCGCGCGCGGACATGACATTGGGCTCGATCGCCGACGCGAACGGCGGATGCCAGGCGACGACGATCTCCGCGCGCTCCCCCCGCTCGCCCTGCGGGCGGATGGAGACCCGCGCCGGATCGCCTTGAAGCAAGCGCCACTCGAATTTCAGCGGCCGCCCGCCGACGTCGCGGCTGTTTTCGGCGCTCAGGACGTAGCGCCGGCGTTGCGCCACGCCGCGGAAAATCCGCGCCGCGGCGGCGGGCGTGGTGAAGATTTCCTCCGTCCGGCCCGGTTCCTCGAAGTAGTCCCGGCCCGCGACGAGCCGCTCCTCCTCCGCCACGCGCAGCTCGGCCCACGGCGGCAGCGCGTCCGGCGCGATCGCGTGCGCCGCGCGGATCATCGCCTCGAGGCCGATGCCGGCCCCGGCGAAAAGAACCGGGTGCGCGCGGGCGGTCAAATAACCGGCATCGTCCGCGCCGCCGGCGTAATGCCGGCGCAACAGCATCTGCAGTGTCGGCATGAGCAGCCCCGCCTCGCGCAATCTTTTTTTGGTTTCCGGCTGGAACGCCGCCAGCGTCGCGGCCAGCGCTTGCAAATGCGGCTGATCCGTCCCGGAGGAGCCGCGCGAAATCAGGGGAAACGGCGCATTGGTGAAAAAGGCGTCGCGGCGCGCGGGATCGAGACCGGCGGCGTCGGACGGCTCGCGCGGGAAGTCCATATGCGCGGGATGCGCATACAACTGGTTCGCGCGATACTGAACATAGAAGAGCGTCATGGCCGAGGGGTTCGCATGCGCCAGCCGGGGCAGCGAACGGGCGACCGGTCCGCCCGTGATCGCGAGCGAGGCGTTGCCGATCAACACGCCGTCGTGCAGGATCGTGGTCGCCAGGCCGCTGTCGAGGCCGAGACTGCGCGCCAGCGCGCCGTACCGGATGTGCGTCAACTGGGGAAACAGCCGCGCCGCGAGGCGCGAATGTCCGTTGTCCCGATTATCGTACAGATCGCCCCAGTTTCCCGCCGCCGATCCCTCCGAATACCAACGGCGGAGCAGATCCCCGGGGGCGTCGGTCAACTGCGTGACGGCGAGATCGGCCGGCGGGGCGGGCGCGAAGCGATAGAGCGCGACGGGCAAGCGCAATTGCGGATGCAGGGCGGTATTGGATTCCGCCGCCTCCGCGGCCGGACGCGCGATCTCCGCCGGTTCGGGCGTGAACGGAAGGCGCAATCCCGGATTGGACGCGATGCGCGCCGCGAGCGCCCGAAAGCGCTCCAGCTCGCGCGCCGACTGGAATTCGGGCGCGTTCAACAACGCCGGATTGTTGAAGCCCTTTTCGGCCGCTTTTTCCAAATGATCGAGCGCCGCGGCCGTATCGAAACGCGCGGCCGCGCGCGCCGCCAAAATCAGGTCGCCCAGCGGATGAAACGGCGCTTCCGCGGTCAGCCGCCGGCCGATCTCTTCCATTGCGGATTGATCGCCGGCCTGCTGCGCCGCGGCGTATGCGGCTTCGAGCGGTTGCAGCCGCTTGCGTTGCGCGGAAAGAAGGGCCAACACCGAGCGCGGATCGTCCTCGGGCGCCGCCGCCGGCGCGGGCGGCCGCGCGGCGCGCGCATCCAGCCAGGGCTTCAAATGCCGCGCGCGCAGGGCGTCCGTCCAGCGATCCGCGCGCGCGCGGCGGCGATACAGCGCGAGGTCGCCCCGGACGATTTCGATCTCGACCGTATTCCCCGTCTCGGCGACCGGCAGATCGGCGGCGGCCCAACGCGCCGACGCGCCGCCGGGCGCCGGCGTCAATTCCCGCGTCTCGTCATAAATGGAAGCGCCATCGGCGCCTTTTATTTTGTAGGAAACGCGCAACGGGGCGCCCGACGCCGCCCCCCGCGCCTCCACCCGCGCGTCGAGCCGCCCCTCGCCGGGCGCGCTCGCGTCCCGCCACTGTATCGCGGGAAGGCCGGGCGCCATCCGCAGTTCGCCCCACCGCTCCGGCTGACGCTCTGTGGCGTCCGCCCATCCGCGGTGCGGCGCCGCCCCCTCCCCGCCCGCCAGGAATCCGAACTGCGCGAACAGCACTTGCCCGTCCGGGGCCGCGACGCCGAGACGCTCCCAGGCCACCGAGAACTCGAGCGTCCACGCCTCGGGACTCACGACGCAACGCGCGACGCCGCCGAACGACCACAACAACTCGGTGTCGGCCCGACCGCTGTTCATCCAGCGATCGGCCACCGCGCCGAGCGGATTGAGGGCGATGCGGTAATACCCTTCGCCCGCGCGGCCGACGCGCGCGCGCGCGCCGGGCGCGATCAGGATTTCGAAGCGATCCTCCTCGAAAATCTCGACCGCATCCGGTCGAGCGGTCCGGGCCATCGGATATTTATCCGCGACCATCGGCATGCGGGCCGCCACGTAGAGAAAACGCTCGTCATAACCCATCCAGACCGTCGGCTGCCACTCCGGCGGAAGGAGAATGGGCGGAGTCGGCTGCAAAACGAAACCCGTGACGGCGGCGGCGCCCGCCCACTCCGCCGTCTCGACGCGGCCGTCCAGTTTCGGCGGCGCCGCCAATCGCGGCACGCGCCATAGGAGCGGCGCGGGCGGCGCCTCCGCAAACGCCGAAACCAGTCCCGCGCCGAACAACAGCGCGCCGATCGAAGCGGCCCGCCGAATGCGATTCCAGGATTTCATGGCGAACTCCATCCCGCGACGCTAACGACCCCGTCCGCGCGCGACAAGCGGAAATCGCCCCGCTTGCGCCGGAGGGCGGCGGACGTTATGTTTGGGCGCAGCCGATGCCGCACGGGAGTTGCATATGCCTTTGACCTTGAGAATCTACGGCGATCCGGTGTTGCGCGAAAAGGCCCGGAAGGTCGAGCGCTTCGATGACGAATTGCGCCGCCTCGCGGAGGAAATGATCCGCGCCATGCACGCGGAAGAAGGCATCGGTCTGGCGGCGCAGCAAATCGGCGAAACCCGAGCGATCTTTGTATTGGATATCCCGGCGACGGCGGACACGGACGAGCGGGGAATTCGCGAGAACCCGGAAATCCCGATGCCGCTGATCGTGGTGAACCCGGAAATCGTTGAAGCCTCGCGCCGCCGCGAGACGTGCGAAGAGGGCTGCTTGAGTTTCCCCAATATTCGCGTCTCGGTCGAGCGGCCCGCGGAGGTGACGCTGCGCTGGCAGGATGCGGAGGGCCGGCCGCACGAAGCCCGGCTGAAGGGACTGGCGGCCCGCGCCGCGCAACACGAGCTCGATCATCTCAACGGCGTGCTGCTGGTGGATCGCATGTCGCCCGTGAAGCGCATCGCCCTGCGCGGCGCCTTGCGCCGTCTCCGCGAGGAGGCGGCGGCCGCGCCCGTCTGAATCCCCGCGCCGCGGCGCGAACAAACCCCGGCCCGCGAATCCGTTGGGCCGGCCGGACTCCGCGCGAAGCCCTGCACGACGGTTAAAAATACGCTAAAGCTCTTGCTTTTCACCGGCGGCGCGGCTATCCTCTACGCTCATTTTTTTGAAACGCGCCGGCGGCGAATATCCGCGCGGCGCGCGCAATGTCGTTTTCGGATCGCACTCCGGAGTACCCCCCGGAAGAAGGAACAGCAGATGAGCAGAACCGTACCGCTTTCGCGCATGCGCAATATCGGCATCATGGCGCATATAGACGCCGGCAAGACCACCGTCAGCGAACGCATCCTGTTTTACGCCGGAAAGACCCACAAACTGGGCGAGGTGCACGACGGCGCCGCGACGATGGACTGGATGGAACAGGAGCGGGAGCGCGGCATCACAATCACCTCCGCCGCCACCACCGTGATGTGGAAAGACCACCGCATCACCCTCATCGACACCCCGGGCCATGTGGATTTCACCGTCGAAGTCGAGCGCAGCCTCCGCGTCCTGGACGGCGTCATCGCGCTGTTCTGCGCCGTCGGCGGCGTCCAGCCCCAATCCGAGAAGGTCTGGCGGCAGAGCGAGAAATACAACGTGCCGAAGATCGCGTTCGTGAACAAGATGGATCGCGTCGGCGCGGACTTTTTCCGCGTGGTCGAGGAGATTCAGGAGGAACTCGGCGCGAACGCCGTGCCCGTCGTCGTCCCCATCGGCAAGGAGGATCAGTTCCGGGGGTTGATCGACCTGATCCGCATGAAGGCCGTTTTCTACGCCGACGACACGATGGGGGCGGAATACCGCGAGGAGGAGATTCCAGCCGACAAGATGGAAAAGGCCCGCAAATGGCGCGCCTACCTGGTCGAAAAGTGCGCGGAACAGGGCGACGACGCCATTCTCCAGAAATTTTTCGACACCGGCGACCTGTCCGAAGCGGAGATTCTTTCCATCCTGCGCAAGGCGACTATCGCCCGCCGGGTGGTGCCCGTGTATTGCGGTTCCGCCTTCAAAAACAAAGGCATTCAACATCTGCTCGACGCTGTCGTGCGCTGCCTGCCCGCGCCCAATGAAATCCCGCCCATCATCTGCGCCCGGGAGCCGGAAGAAAATCGGCGCAACCCCACCGACGAGGATCCGCTGTCGGCGCTCGCCTTCAAGATCATGGCCGACAAACACATGGGGAAACTGACGTATGTGCGCGTCTATTCCGGCACCCTGCGCGCCGGCGCCACCGTGCTCAACAGCACCCGCGACAAGCCGCAACGGGTCGGCCGCATCCTCCGCATGCACGCCAACAAACAGGAGGCGATCGAGGCGGCGTTCTGCGGCGACATCGTCGCTATCGTCGGCCTGATGGATACGAAGACGGGCGACACGATTTGCGACGAAAACCATCCGATCCATCTCGAAGCCATCGAATTCCCCGCGCCCGTCATCTCCATCAGCATCGCGCCGGAGAGCCAGGCCGACAGCGAAAAGCTCAGCCACGCGCTCGCGCGCCTGGCGGACGAAGACCCGACCTTCGTGGTCTCGTTCGACACGGAAACCAGCGAAACGGTCATCTCCGGCATGGGCGAGTTGCATCTGGAAATCATCGTGGACCGGCTGAAACGCGAATTCGGGGTCGTCGCCAGGATTGGACGCCCGGAAGTCGCCTATCGCGAGACCGCGACGGCCGCCGTGCAAGGCGCCTACAAGCACGTCAAGCAGTCCGGCGGGCGCGGCCAATATGCCCACGTCTATCTGGAGCTCGAGCCGCTGCCGCCCGGCTCCGGCTTCGAATTTGTCAACGGCATCGTGGGCGGACGCATTCCCGCCGAGTTCATCCCCTCCGTCGAAAAGGGCGTCATCGCCGCGATGGCCTCCGGCAGTTATGCGGGGTATCCGGTCGTGGATATGCGGGTGAAACTGACCGACGGCTCGTACCACGAGGTGGACTCCAACGATTTCGCCTTCCGCGAGGCCGGACGCGCCGGCTTCAAGGAACTCTTCGCCAAGGCCCAACCGGAACTGCTCGAACCGGTCATGTCGCTGGAGGTGACGATGCCCGAGGAGTTCATGGGGCCGGTGACCAGCTCCATCTGCCAGCGGCGCGGCCGCATCGAACAAATGGAGCAGCAAGGCGGCGAAAAGCTCATCCGCGCGATGGCGCCGCTGAGCGAGATGTTCGGCTATTCCAACACCCTGCGGACGCTGACCCAGGGCCG
The DNA here is from genome assembly GCA_937935255.1 of uncultured bacterium. Classification (GTDB taxonomy): domain Bacteria; phylum Verrucomicrobiota; class Kiritimatiellia; order PWTM01; family PWTM01; genus CALGXT01. Next base: position 5,655 of record CALGXT010000106.1, read on the forward strand.
CGGCAACTTCTCGATGCACTTCGAACGCTACGAGGCCGTGCCCTTCGCGATCGCGGAGCAGATCATCAAGAGACGGCGCGAGCAGAATAAAATCCGCTGACGCCGGCCGGCGGAACGATGCGGGACGGACCGGACGACCGGCGGGTCGCTCCCGCCGTTTTCCAAGGGTTGGAAAAAATCCGGCGAAATTTTCCAAGCCTTGGAAAACGCGGAAACTTCGACGCCGCGCGCCGCGGAATCCTCCCCGCGCCGGCCGGGGTTTAGACGGACATCAGCTCTTTTTCCTTCGCCGCCAGCAGGTCGTCCACTTTCTTAATGTAATCGTCGGTGAACTTCTGGATTTCGGCGAGGCCGGCGTCCCGCTCGTCTTCGGTGATGTCCCCGTTCTTTTGCAGCGTCTTGATCTGCTCGTTGGCGTCGCGCCGCACGTTTCGGATCGCCACGCGGGTCTCCTCGGAAATGCGCCGGGCGACCTTGGTGAGCTCTTTGCGCCGCTCCTCGCTCAGCTCCGGAATCGGGATGCGGATGACCCGCCCGTCGCTCACCGGCGTGATGCCGATGTTGGCCGCAAGGATCGCCTTCTCGATCGCGCCCAGCGAGGTCGGATCGTAGGGGCTGATCACCAGCAGCCGCGCTTCCGGCGTCGCGATGTTCGCGATTTCGCGCAGGCGCGTGGCGGCGCCGTAGTAGTCCACCGTCACGTGCTCGACCAGGCTGGGCGAGGCCTTGCCCGTGCGCAATCCGGAGAGTTCCTTTTGAAGCACCTCGACGGATTTCGACATCTTGTCGTCCGAATCGAGCAACACATCATCGAGCGATTCCATGCTTGTCACTCCTCCGCGGCGCGGGGCCGCGTTTCAGCGGCGCACCAGCGTTCCGACGCGTTCGCCGCGAACCACGCGGATTATTTCATCTTTGCGGAAAAAGTCGAACACGACGATCGGAATGTCGTTCTCCTGGCACAGCGCGAAGGCGGTCGCATCCATGACCTTGAGCTGTTTGCGCAGCGCCTCCTCGTAGGTGATCTCGTCGTAGCGCCGGGCCTGGGGGTCGAGTTTCGGGTCGGCCGTGTAGATGCCGTCCACTTTCGTCGCCTTCAGCAGCGCGTCCGCTTCGATCTCGCTGGCGCGCAGCGCCGCCGCGGAATCGGTCGAGAAGAAAGGATTGCCGGTGCCGGCGCCGACAATGACGATCCGGCCCTTTTCGAGGTGCCGCACGGCGCGGCGGCGGATGAAGGGCTCGGCCACCGCCGGCATCGCGATCGCCGTCATGGTGCGAACCTCGAGTCCTTCGCTCTCCAGCGCGGCCTGAAGGGCGAGCGAGTTGATGACGGTGGCCAGCATTCCGATGTGATCGCCGGTGGTGCGGTCAATGCCGTAGCGCTCGCCCTTGAAACCGCGGAAGATGTTGCCGCCGCCGATCACGATGGCGATCTCGACGCCGAGCCGCCGCACGCGCTTCAACTGGGCGGCCATGTCGTGGAAGATTTCCGGCGAGAGGCTCTCGCCGCCGGCGCGGTCGCGAAACGCCTCGCCGCTGAGCTTGAGCAGAATGCGCCGGTACTTCAGTTGGGCGTTGCGCGGCGTCGAGACCATGGGCCGGTTCCTTTCCGTGAATCACGGGCCGGCATCCTAGCGCACAACCCCGCCGCTGTAAAAGCGAAACCCATCCGAAGGCTGAACAGAGAACGAGCCGATGAACCCGCGAGGCCCCCGTTCCGCCTTTTTTCCGTTGGACTCCATCCGCCATATGATAGGCTGTCGCTCTGCCATGAGCGCAGCCGCGCAGAATTTTGACGACGCAATCGAGCGGCTCGACCTTCGGTTGTTCGACGCCGTCCCCTCGCAAACCGAGCCGGGCGATCGGACGACCCTCCTGACCATCCAGCGCGGGCTGCGGCGTCGGGGCGAGTACGTGTATTTGGAGATCGGCTCCTATCTGGGGGGCACGCTACAGCCGCATTACGGCGATCCGCGCTGCCGCCGAATCTACGCCATTGACAAACGCCCGACGCAAACGCCCGATGAACGCGGCCGTTTTTTCAGTTACCCGGACAATTCGACCGCCGCCATGATCGAAAATCTACGGCGCGCCTATCCCGGGGTCGGGCCGGAAAAACTGAGAACCTTCGACGCCGACGCGCGCGAGGTGAACCCGCGGGCGTTGGAGGAAGCGCCGGATTTTTGCTTCATTGACGGCGAACACACCAACACGGCGGC
>CALGXT010000107.1 GCA_937935255.1 uncultured bacterium
CAAGCGGAAATGTGCGTTTGGTTGAAACTCGAAGCGCAGGTTTCTCCTTCCTCCTTCCGCGTTCCGCATTCGGAACATTCGGCAGTCAAATAAGCTGTCGCAACGGCGCCGGGATGTGGCGCGATTTCGCATTGCCTCGTCGGCGTGGGCTTGTCATCATGGGGCCATGAAAACGCGGCGCATCGGGGTGGCGATTCAGACGCAGCATCTCCACGCCGAGGACCAGCAGTTGTATCGCGGAGTGCGCGACTACAGCCAGGAGCATCCCGGCTTCCAATGCATCCTGGCGCCGTTCGCGGCGGCGGACCTGCGCGCCGCCTCCAAGTCCCGCCCGCCCTACGACGGCATCCTCGCGCAGGCGACCCCGGAACTGGTGGATCTCGCCCGGCGCGCGGGGGTTCCCCTGGTGGACGTGTGGCGCGATTCGCCGGTCACCGTGCCGATTGATTGCGTTTTCCCGGATTTCGCGATGGCGGGCCGCATGGTCGGACAACATCTGGTGTCGCGCGGCTTCGAGCATTTCGGCTACGTCGTGAACCGAAACATTCAGGCGCAGGCCACGATGTGCGACGACAGCTTGATCGGCGGCGATGCGCTCGGTTTCGCGGCCTATGTCAAGGCGCGGGGTTTCCGATGCGCTCCCTTTATCGCCCCGCGGGTCGTCCACGCCGACGCCGAGGTATGGCGGCGCTGGTCCACGGCGATCCGCAAGTGGATTCTGGCGCAGCCGCGTCCGTTGGGGCTCTTTGTGCCGAACGACATGCTCTGCCGGCATATCGCCGACCTGGCGCCGGAGCTGGGCTTGAACGTGCCGCACGATTTGGGCCTCGTGTGCGCGGACAACGAGCCGAACCATTGTTTGCTCAGCAGCCCGTCGCTGACGGCCGTGGATTTGGGATTCCGCCGCGTCGGCTACGAGGCGGCGGCGCTGCTGGATCGCCGGCTCGCCGAGGGCCCCCCGCGTTCCGGGCGCGAGATCATCCACGTCGAGCCGTTCGCCTTGCATCCGCGCGGCTCGACCGACGCGGTCGTCGTGGACGACCCGCTGGTGGCCGCCGCGATGCGCTTTATTCTGGAGCACACCCACGAGCCGATCCGGGTGAGCGACGTCGCTCGGCACGTGGCCACCACGCGGCGTACGCTCGAGCGCCGATTCCGGGAAGTCATGGATCGCACCATCATGCAGGAAATCGTCCGCTGCCGCCTCGACCGCCTGAAACGGCGTCTGGCCGAGACCGACACGCCGATCAAGGCGCTGGTCGCCGATTCCGGTTTCAACAGTCCCCGCGTGCTCTACGAAACCTTCGTCCGCGAGGAGGGCCTCTCGCCCTCCGCCTATCGCGCCAAGCGCCGCGGCGAAAAGAAGTGACCGTTTCGTTCCCGCTCGCCCGTTGAGCTGTGTCGCTAAGACGACATGTGTTTGACGGTGTTCATCTCTCCGTATTCCGGGGCCGCTCCTGTAGGATTGCCGCGCTTGGCAACGACGGAGAGGGGCGGAGTGAGCGAGATGATGGATGCGCCGGCGGTTCTACAGGGGCATATATATCGCGTGGACGCGGCGAATCGGCGATTCGATCTGCTTACGGAGACCCTGTTCGATTCTGTGACGCGCGAAAGCCGCACGCGCCACCCGGCGCGGTGGACCGAGCATACCCGTTTCGTGCGCGTTATCCGCCAGAACTCCTTCGCCGGGCTGGAAAGCGCCGGCCCCGCGATTTTTCGCGACCTGGACGCCGAAAACTCCGCCGCCGCGCGCTCGGGCAAGCCCTTCACGGCGCTCCGCGTGCTGCTGCTGGCCGAGGGGGAGGAAAGAGAAATTTTTCGGCAGGACGACTCGAATTATCTGGCGGCGTTTCGTCCGGACCCATCCTCCGAGGCGCAGCGGGGCGGTTGGACGCGGTTTGGGGAAAACGACGTGCCGGTGCGGTTGCGCGGCCCTCGCGCCGAGGTCGAGATTCATCGAAAGACAACGGCGGACGCGCTTTTGCAGGGTTTCTGGAAAGCGCGGGTCTGGGGCGCGCGCGACGCCGACGGCGTGTGGGCGGCCTCGCGCATGGATATCGAGGCCTTGCCGGACCCGCGCGCGACCGACGATCCCCGGCTTCCGCGCGTGCTGGTCATTGGCGATTCGATCAGCATGAATTACCACGAGGCCGCGAAACGCGCGCTGCGCGGCGTGGCGAACTATCGCCGTATCGAGGAAAACGGGGGCCCGTCGGATCGCGGCGTCGCGTGCGCTGAACTCTGGCTGGGCGATTACACCCAGCCGGGCCTGCAATGGGATCTGATCCAGTTCAATCACGGCCTGCACGATCTGAAGCAAGCCTATGACGAGGCGACGGGCGAATATGGCGCCCACCAAGTCCCCGTGGAGGAATATCAGGCGAATCTGGAGCGGCTCATCGCGATTCTTCGACAAACCGGCGCCCGACTCATGTGGTGTTCCACCACGCCGGTCCCCAACGATTCGCATGGCCGGTTGGGAAACGTCGTTTTCGGGCGGCGCAAGGATGAGGACCTCGTGTACAACCGCGCGGCGCTGGAGGTGATGCGGCGGCATCCCGATATCCTCGTCAACGACCTCAACGCCTTTGTCCGCGCCTCGCCGGAGTTCGACGAATGGCGCAATCAGTCGGATGTGCATTTCTGGGACTCGCGCTTGCAGGAAACGGTCGGCCGCGCCGTCGCCAGGGCGATCGCGCGGGCGTTATCGGGAAACTCGCGAGGCGCGAGCGCGCCAGGAGACGAACGATGCGTGAAAAAAATTGGATAGGGACATTGGCCTTGGCGCACGGATTTCTCGCAGGGGCGGCTCTGGGCGGCGAGGCGGCGGAACCGGCGCCTCCGCGAGCGGCCGATGTCCGGGAGATCAAGGCCTACTGTCTGGACTTCAACTGGGCGGCGACGGGCCGCAAGCGAAAGCCGTTCGCGAAGCCCGGAACGTGGGCCGGGGCCGATCCGGCGCAGCATGTGGCCTGGTACAAGGCCATCGGCGCGAACGTCATCCAGACTTTCTGCGTCTCCAATAACGGTTATGCCTGGTACAAGAACGGTTTCGTTCCGGAACAACCGGGGCTCAAGCACGACTTTTTGACCGAGGTGGTCCGGCGCGGTCACGCGGAAGGCATGCTGGTGATGGGCTATTTCTGCGTCGCCGCGAACCAAAAATGGGGCGAGGACCATCCCGAGCTGAGCTACGGGACGCCGACCACCTACCACATTCCATTCACGGATGCCTACCTCGACTACCTCTCAAAATCCATCGAAGACGCGGTGCGTAAAACCGGAATAGACGGTTTCATGGTGGACTGGCTGTGGATGCCGAACCGAAACGCGACCGGAGGCAAGTGGTTGGACTGCGAAAAGCAACTGTACGCGCAGCTCATAGGCGAGCCGTTTCCGGGCGAGGAGGCCCTGACCCCCGAACAAGACCTGGCCTACAGCCGAAAGGCCATTGATCGCTGTTGGAAGGCGATTCGCAAGGCCGCCAAAACCGCCAATCCGAATTGCATCATTTGGCTGACCAGCAATGACATGATGCATCCGCACGTCGTCAATTCCGACTTATACCGGGAGGCCGACTGGCTGATGAACGAAAGCGGCGACCTGCGGAGGATCAACGCCGTGCGCAACATGATCGGTCCCCAGACGCGCCTGATCACGTGTCTGGCGCGCTGGAACAATCAGGACGCAACCCAGGTCGTTCCCGAGGCGCTGGCGGCGGGGGTGGGGCTCTACGGCTTCACCGCGCCGCGCAATAACGGGGGACTTGTGCCGTTGGATGCGATCCTGTCGCGGGCGGTCGCGGAGTTGAAAGGGGACGATCGAAACATCGCGGCGCTGGCGCGCGCCTATCACGGCGTTTCGCTCGACGCGGTTTGGAAGGACGGCCGGTTTCAGGAGCCTCAGCCATGACGGGCGGCGCGTTCCGGATCGGGACCCTCTGCGCGGCCGTTTGGGCCTGGGGCGCGTTCGCGCCCGCCGCGGAAACCCCAAATGCGAAGGGTGCGCCCATGATCGAAGAAAAAGTTGTTGTGGATCGTATTTGGTCGGCGGTGCGCGTCGGTTTCTGTCTGTTGACCGACGGCGAACGGCAATATGTCGCCTACTACGATTCCGACCGGCGGCTGGCGGTGGCGTTTCGCAAGCCGGGGGCGCCGTCGTTCGTGAAGACGGTTCTGCCATCCCGCTCGGACGCGCCTCCCACGCGGCAGACCAGCAGTACGATTCAGGGATGGGATTCCCACAATTACGTGACGATGGCCTTGGATGCGCGGGGTTTTTTGCATCTGGCCGGGAACATGCATGCGAGTCCGCTGACTTATTTCCGATCACGGGCGCCGTACGATGCGACCACCCTGGAGCAGATTCTTTCCATGACCGGCTCGCGCGAAGATCGTTGCACCTATCCCCGTTTTCTAAAGACGCCGGAGGGCCGCCTCGCGTTTCTCTACCGCCACGGCGGCAGCGGCAACGGCGATGAAATCCTGAATGTATATGACGAGGCGAGCCGATCCTGGCGGCGACTGAGCGATCAGCCGCTGCTGGCGGGGGAGGGTCGGAACAACGCCTATCCGCACGGGCCGACGCTCGGCCCCGACGGATGGTATCACCTGCTCTGGGTGTGGCGGCAAACGCCCGCCGCCGAAACCTGCCACGATCTGTCCTACGCCCGCAGCCGCGACCTTGTTCACTGGGAGAATGCGGCGGGCGAGGCGTTGAAATTGCCGATCACGCTTTCCAGCCCGGGAACGATCGTGGATCCGATTCCGATCGACGGCGGCATCATCAACGGCTGTCAGCGCATTGGGTTCGACCGCCGAAACCGGGTGTTGGCAACGTACTACAAGTACGACGAAAACGGCGATTCGCAGGCGTATATCGCTCGCTTCGACGACGGACGATGGCGGGTGCGGCAGATTTCCGCCTGGAAAGGCAAACATATCTTTCGCGGCGGAGGGAGCGGGCCCGCCACATTCGGGACGCACTTGGGGCTGGAGGCGATCGAGCCTGGTGACGACGGCAAACTGGCGCTGCCCTACCGTCACTGGCTGTATGGCAGCGGCGTGCTGGTGGTGGATGAGGAGACCCTCGAACCGCTGGGAACGGCGCCCGCCCCGAAACGACCGCCGCGCTATCCGGAAGAACTGACGAGGGCACAGTCGGATTTTCCGGGAATGAGCGTCAATTGGGCGGAAGACCAAGGCAAGTCGCCCGATCCGAAGAGCCGCTACGTGTTGCGCTGGGAAACGCTGGGGGTGAACCGCGACCGCCCGCGGCCGGAACCCTGGCCCGAAAACGGCGAGCTCGTGGTCTACAAAATCAAGCGTTCTGCCGAGTAAGAGGCGGGCCTGCGAATAGAACTGTCGCACAAACAAGATTTCGGTAGATAAAAAGGAATCCGCCGCGGATGACGCGGATGAACGCGGATGAAACAAGCATGAAAGGCGCGAGAGACACGAAAATGCGACGGAGTGCGGCGCTCCGATGGGTCTCCATCCGCGAAATCCGCAGTCAAAAAAACGAATCGGCCCGCCGAGCGCGCCCCGCCAAGGCGGGGCCGCTCAAGGGCGACGTTTGAAACCTGGTGAAAGGCTCTTTGGCTATGGCTTCTTCGCTTACGCTCTGGTCTCCCGAACCCGTGATCGCGCCGCCGGCGGACGATCCGGAGTCGCGCCGTCAATTCTTCCGAATCTGGGAATCCTCGGTCTATCCCATCGGCAACGGCCGTCTGGGCGGGACCGTGTTCGGAGAGCCGCGGCGGGAGCGCATCCAGTTCAATGAGGACTCGCTCTGGGTGGGCAACGAGGATTGCACGGGCGGTTATCAGCCGTTCGGCGACATTTACATCGAGCTGCCCCACGAACACTTCACCGACTATCGCCGCGAACTGGACATCGCGCGCGCGGTGCAGACCGTCGCGTACACATCGGGCGGCGTGCGCTACCGGCGCGAGTTCTTCGTCAGCCATCCCGCCCAGGTCCTGGTTTGCCGCCTTTCCGCGGATCGCCCCGGCGCGCTGCGCGGACGGGTGACGATGGGCAACGAGCACGAGATTCCGACGCGGGCGGAGGGCGCCGACACGCTTATCATGGCGGGCGACACCTCCAACTTCTGGTGGTGGCGCAAACACTTGCAGGAGCCGGAGCGTCTGATCGCTTTTCGCGCATATGCCTCGGACAAAAACATTGACCTTGCGCTGGAAGCGCGCGTTCGCGTGCTCCACGAGAGCGGCGTCCTCAGGGTGGAGGGCGACGCGCTGGTCTTCGAAGGCTGCGACGCTGTGACGCTGCTGTTGGCCGCCGATACCGACTATCTGAACCGGCGCGACCGCGGCTGGCGCGGGGAGCATCCCCATGCGCGCGTATGCGCCTGGCTCGATGCGGCGGCAAAGCGTCCGTACGACGAATTGCGGGCGGAACACGTCGCGGATTACCGCGCGCTCTTCGACCGGATGACCCTGGATTTGGGCGATTCGCCGCCGGAGATCGCGGCGTTGCCGACCGCCGCGCGGGTGCGGGCTTATGGGGAGCGGCATCGCCGCGGGGAACCGCCGACCGATCGCGGGCTGGAGGCCCTGCTGCATCCGTATGCGCGCTATCTGATGCTCGCGAGCTCGCGTCCCGGCGCGGGCGCGCTGCCGGCGAATCTCCAGGGAATCTGGCTGGCCAACCGGCATCCTGCGTGGCGTTGCGATTTTCACACCGACGTCAACATCCAGATGAACTACTGGTTCGTGGACGGCGCGAACCTCTCCGAATGTTTCCTGCCGTTGGCCGAGTGGGTGGATTCGATCCGCGAGGTGCGCAAGGAGGAGACCCGCCGCGTGCTGGGCGTCTCGCGCGGCTGGCTGATGCGTTCCGAGAACGGCATTTTCGGCGGCTCCACGTGGCATTTTCAGAAGGGCGATTCGGCGTGGCTGTGCCAGAACCTCTGGGATCACTTCGCTTTCACGCAGGATCGGGCGTACCTGGAGCGGTACGCCTATCCCGTGATGAAGGAAATCTGCGGATTCTGGCTGGATCATCTCAAGGAATTGCCCGACGGCACGCTCGTGGCGCCGAAGGGGCGATCGCCCGAACACGGCCCCGTGGATGTGGATGGCGTCACCTACGACCAAGCGCTGTGCTGGGATCTTTTTACGAACACGATCGAGGCGTCGGAAGCGCTCGGCGTGGACGAGGCCTTCCGGGCGGAATTGCGGGCGAAGCGCGACCGTCTGCTCGGGCCGCGCATCGGACGCTGGGGCCAGCTCCAGGAATGGATGGAGGATATTGACGATCCGGCGGACGACCATCGGCACCTCAGCCATCTGATCGGCGTGTATCCGGGCCGCCAGATTCATCCGCTCTTGAATCCGAAACTCGCCGCGGCCGCGAAGGTCAGCCTCGTCGCGCGGCGCGATCACGGGCAGAACGATCCGGCCTGGAGCCGCGTTTGGAAAGCGTGTCTTTTTGCGCGCCTGCTCGATGGCGACGCCGCGCACGGCGAGCTGGCGAGGACGCTCGGCACGCATATCCACGGCAACCTCTGGGCGATCCATCCGCCGTTCCAAATTGATGCGAATTTCGGCTATGCGGCGGCGGCGCAGGAGATGCTGGCGCAAAGCCACTTGAGAATGCAGAACGCGGAAGGCGGAACGCGGAACCACGCTAATGCGGAATGCGGAATGCGGAATGCGGAAAATAAGGGCGCGGTCTCGGCAGGCGCCGTTCCGCATTTGATTCATCTTTTGCCGGCGCTTCCCGCCGCATGGCCGGCGGGGCGGGTCGCGGGCTTGCGGGCGCGCGGGGGCTTCGCGCTGGAGCTGGAGTGGGAAGCGGGCGCGCTGAAGCGGGCGGCGGTGAAATACGCGGCGGAGGGACTCGGCCGTTGTGTGTTGAGATATCGGGACGCTTTACGCCCGCTGGCCCTGGCGCACGGCGAGTCCCGTGAATTCACGGCTTCGGATTTCGAGAACAGTACAACGAAGGGAGCAATGGAATCATGATTCGGCGCATAGGTTTGCTGAGCGTTGTCATCGCAATCGCGGCGGCGGGGGGCGGCGCGGCCTTGGCCGGCAATCCCGTCCCGTTGCAATTGCCGCGGCCGGACGGGAAACCGGGGAATATGACCAAACCGGTCAAAGTGTATATCCTGGCCGGCCAGTCCAACATGGTCGGCATGGGCGACATCACCGGCGCCCAGCCTCCGTATCCGACGGTTTTTCTCTCCGCCGATCCGGCGATCCTTCCGGGGCCCATGCCGGTCGGCAAAGGCGGCCTGGCGCGCCACGAGATTTTCCAATCGGAGGCCCCCGATGCGCCGCGCGGCGCGCGGGCCTCAGTGTATCCGGGCGCCTACGATGCCCGGACCGATTACTCGAAACTCCAGCCGGTCAAAACAACCGTTGTCGCGTTGGGGACTTTCGGCGAGAGCCTGCCGGCGATCGAGGGACCCCACACGGTGGTCGCGCGCGCCGCTATCGAGGTTCCCGAGAACGGCGTCTACACCGTGCGCGCCGGATTTGAGGAGAGCAGCCATGCTGTCGTTTTGTTGGACGGGCGCGAAGTCTATCGCAAGG
>CALGXT010000108.1 GCA_937935255.1 uncultured bacterium
AAGGCCGACGGTATAGCGCATGCCTTCGCCCACCACCATAATCAAGGCCAGACCGCGCTCCACCTCCACGTTGTCCGGCGCGAGTTCCGCCCGAATACGGGCCAGCACCGCGGCCTCCCGCTCCGGCGTCAAGGCCGCGGCGCGAAAGATGGTCGAAAGGCTGTCAATGCCCGAGGGCTGATGTTCGTAGGAAAGCCCCGCATCCTCGAAAATCTGGGTGAGACGCCGTCCGAAACCGATCTCCCGGTTCATCATGTATTTTTCGACCAGGATCGTGCAAAAGCCTTCGCTGCCGGCGATGCCGACGACGCCGCCGCGCTGATACGGCCGACTCGCCGCGATGCGCGTGCCGGGGGCGTCGGGACGATTGGTGTTGCGGATATGGATGGGAATGCCCGCGCGGACGACGGGGATGATCGCCTCGTCGTGAAACACGCTGAAACCGGCGTAGGACAGTTCCCGCATCTCGCGATAGGTCATCAGCGGAATCGGCGGCGCCTCGGGATAAATGCGCGGATCGGCGGCGAACACGGAATCCACGTCGGTGAAGTTCTCGTATTCATCGGCGTGGACGGCGGCGGCTAGAATCGCCCCGGTGGTGTCGGACCCGCCGCGCGGCAGGGTGGCGAGGGCGCCGTCGCGGGTGACGCCGAAAAAGCCGGGAAAGATCACCAAATCGCGAATCTCGCGGAGGGCGGCCAGGCGGGGAAACGCCTCATCGAGCACTTGGGCGTTGCCGAATTCCGAACTCAACACCAGTCCGGCCTCGCCCGGATGCACGTACCGCGCGGGCACGCCCTCGCGCGCGAACGCGGCGGCGACCAGGCGGGCGCAGTAGTCCTCGCCCGCCGCCTTGATCGCGTCGGTGAAACGCCCGACGTGATCGCGCGGGGCCGCGAGGCGGGCGCGCAAGTCCCGCTCGATTTCCGAAACGAGCTCCGCCGGCAACGCCAGTTCCGCCGCAATCTCGGCGTAGCGCCGGACGACCAGGGCGATATCCGTTTCCGGCGGTTGGCCGCGCAGCGCGGCGTGGGCGCAGGCGATCAGGAGATCCGTCACCTTCGTGTCGTCCGGCGTTCGTTTGCCGGGCGCGGAAACGACGACGATGCGGCGGGCGGAATCCGACCGCACGATGGAAATCACTTTGCGGATTTGCTCGGCGCTCGCCAGGGACGTGCCGCCGAATTTCGCGACTTTCAGCATGAGGGAATCCTCCGCGCGCGGCGAATTCGAGTTCGCGCAAGCGCTCATAAGACCTCGTTCTTGAAATCCTCAATGTGGAATCGCGCCGTGGGCGCGCCGACGCAATCGAGCCGGTCAATTTCCTCCATCGCCCGCGTGACCTGCCGGCCCGGCGTTTCGTGCGTGATGATGATCACCGCCACCTGCCGACCCGTCGCCGTCTCCTTCTGCACGACCGACGCGATGCTGACGCCGTGCTCTCCGAGCACTTGCGCGACGCGCGCGAGGATGCCCGGGCGATCTTTCAGCGTCATGCGAAGATAGCTGCGACCGACGCTTTCGTCGGGCGCGAGCCATCGGAAGGGACCGCGGCGGGCTTCAAAACAGGGCGGCAGCCATGCATCGGCGGACACGCGCCGGTGCGCGGCTTCCACAATATCGCTCAAGACCGCGCTGGCGGTGGGTTCCCGCCCCGCGCCGCGCCCGTAGTACATCGTTTGGCCCGTGAGATCGCCGTCGAGAAGAATCGCATTGAACACGCCGCTGACGGAGGCGAGCAAATGATCGGCGGGCACGAAGGTGGGTTGCACGCCCACAATGAGGCCGTCCGGATGCGGCCGGGCGGAGGCGAGAAGCTTGATGCGATAGCCGAGCTCGCGCGCGTAGGCGATATCCGCAGGCAGCACGGATCGAATGCCGCACACGGCGATCGCATCGGTCGGCACGGCCCGACCGTAGGCGAGCGTCGCGAGGATGGCCAATTTGTGCGCCGTATCATGGCCGTCAATGTCGAGGGTCGGGTCGGCTTCGGCGTAACCGGCGTGCTGCGCTTTGCGCAACGCCCGATCGAAAGGGATATTTTCGATCTCCATGCGGGTCAGAATATAGTTCGAGGTCCCGTTGAGAATGCCGTAGATGGACCGGATTTCGTTGGCGATCAGGCCGTATTGCAGGGCGCGAATGACGGGGATGCCGCCGCCGACGCTGGCCTCGAAATGAATCGTGACCCCGCGCGCGCGCGCGGTCGAGAACAATTCCGGACCGTGCGTGGCCAACAGCGCTTTGTTGGCGGTCACCAGCGTTTTGCCCCGCTCCAGGGCGCGCAAGACGAGCTCGCGCGAAATGCCGACGCCGCCGATCAATTCGACCACGACTTCAATCCGCGGATCGTCCACGAGGGCGGCCGCGTCCGTGGTGAGCAGAGAACGGTCCACCGCGTAACCGCGGTCCCGTTCCAAATCCACATCCGCCACGCCGCGAAGGACCGGACGCACCCCCGCGCGAGCGGAAAGCAGGTCGCCGCGGCGCAGCAGCCCCTCCACCACGCCCGCGCCCACGGTGCCCCAACCCAGCACACCGACGCCGATTTCTTTCATGATTCCATCGCCACCAGGTAAAAAAAAACCCCTCCGGGGAGGGGCACACCAGCGCCAGGCAGCGCTCCCTCAAGAGCTGCCGGCCATCGTCATAATTACCGTCAAACGCATCATGCGGCATCACTGTATCGTCGAACCGTCATCGGCGCAATACGAATGTTCGCGAGCGGAGCTTCACCGGCTCGTTCCCCACGGCGCGAGCCCGACGGCGGCGCCGCCCCCTTCCGTCAGGGCTCGCGCGCGCAACGCGGTCCGATCGGACAGCGATTTGCGACTGATGCTCGCGATATTCTCGTTGCCGGCTCGCGACTTACGACTCAGAAAAAGGCGAAGGCGGGCGGAGGCCGCGACGCCGCGCACGAGCGGGTCCGGACGCGGATGAGACGACTTGTACGATGCGCTCCGGTCGCCGGCATCCGGCGTCGCAACGGCCCAATTACGGCGATCTCCGCTGGGCGGCGTCAAGCGAACTCGCGCAACAGCGTCTCTTCGGCGCGGCGGCAGAGTTCGCGGGCATAGTCGGTCCAGAGTCCCTGGCCCCAATATCGGAAACAGCTCGTCTGCGCGGTCAATAGCAGGAACAACGCGCGGCGATAGCGCGGCTCCGTCGTTTTGACCTTTTTGGCGATGACCCGTTCCTGGAAGAGCGCGCTGACCTTCTGGAGCGGCTGCAACACGTTTTCGTATCCGCGCACCCAGGAGAGGTTGTTCGTCCAGCTTCCGCCCTCCATGTGGAAGCGATGATCCTCGCGCCGCGCCGCCTGGATCGCCTCCTCCAACGCCGCCGCGCCGCGCCGATCGCCCAGGTGTTTCCAGACGCGGCTTTGATGGATCGGTTGAATCGCCGGCAAATCCTCGCGGCGCACGCCCGCCGCGAAAAGCGCGTCGAGATATTCCGATCCATTCAGCAACGGCACGTCCGAACCGGACGCCGCGCGCACGACCTCGAAGTATTTCGGCGGAAACTCGTTCATCATCACGCCGCCGTTTTCGCCGTCGGCGATCTGGGTCACCAGCGGCGGCACGTCGCGCCCCGCGAGCGGCCATCGGGAAAGCGATCGGGCCTCGTACCACGGCTGCATTTGACCGACGAGCTTGGTGTCGCTGCCCTGGGTTTTGATCAACGCGAGAATCTCGACGCTTTCGCCGTCGGAATTGCGGCACACGAGCCGATGCGGCAGGTGCTTGCGCTCCACGCCGCGGCCCTCGGGCAGCTCGATCGTGTGTTCCTGCACCAATACCCAGTCGAAGCCGTTCTCGAGCAGCGTTCGCACAAAGGCGTAGGCGACATCGGGCTGATTGGGCAGCGCCATTTCGGGCGGGGAGAATCCGCGCACGCGGGAGAGCGCCTCCAGCCCGAACAAGGCCGCGAAGTGATGCCGCCACGCCCGCACATGCAGGGCGAAATCGGCCGGCGGCGTGGAGGGCGCGACGGCATGGCCCCAGGCCGTGCCGAGCCATTCGACGGCGGGAATATAGCGCGGATCGGTCGCGAGCGGCCGCAGCGCGTCGAACACGTCGTGCAGCCCCATTTTGCGAAGGCCGTACAGCAGCGTGCCCGAATAATCCAGCATCACGCGCGGGCGATGCCCTTCCGCCAGCAATTGCGGGATGAACTCGCCCATGCGCCGGTAGCACTGGTGGAACACGGGGGCGTTGTGATTATCGCCCACGCCGATATTCCACATCATATATTGCAAATTGCTGATGATATCCGCCGACGCGAGGTCGCCGCCCCCGGCGGGGATCAACGGCTGGTGCATGTGCAGCGCGATCGCGCACGCGGCGCGAACGCCGTCCAGCGATGTCGGGGCGGGCGGCGGACGACGCCGCGCCGCGTTCTCCAGTTCCCGTTCCGCGCCGCACAGATTCGGCAACCCGTCCGCGAGGTCCCCTTTCGAAAGAATTTCGCTCGTGTTCATTTCACTTTGTAATGGATATAGAGACAGACCAGCGCCGCCGTAATGGACAAAAACGCCAAGCTTTTGTTGAACGCATAGAAGTGATCCTTCACCGCCAGTTCGACCGCCGTCGCCTTAGGCCTGACGAGGGCGTTCCGCTCCACCAAGACGGCGGCGACATAGCCGTTGGTGGGCGCGCGCAGTTCCCGCTGGGCCAGCGCGGCGCGCGTCTCGGCAAGCTCCGCGGTCCATCGGGCGCGCGCCTCCGCGCGCCGCGCCGCGCCGTCCGGGGCGTCGTCCATGCCGGGTTCATCCAACGATTTCAGGCTCTTTTCCAGCGCGGCCAGCCGGGACTCCAATTCGAAGCGCTGGAGAATCACCAGCGCCTGCCCCGATTTGACCTCGTCGTCCGGCGCCACGAGAATATCCGCGACCACACCGCCCTGTTCGAAAGCCAGCGGCAGGGTGCGCGGATGCTTTTCGAGCACGCTCTCGGAGGGAAACCAGCCGTCGCGGATCGCCCATGCGCCGAGGGCGAACAGTACGATCGCCGCGTAGAGAAAATCCTTCGTGCCTTCGACTTTATATTTACGCGCCATCGGACAGCCTCGCTTCCTCTTCGCGAATCATGGTCGCCAGTGTCGCGGCCAGTTCCGACGGCGGAACCTCCGTGACGCGCCCGTCGGCGCGTCGTTTGATCTCCACCACGCCGCGTCCGAGCGAGCGGTCCCCGATCGAAACGCGGTAGGGCAGCCCCAGCAGATCCGCGTCATTGAATTTGACGCCCGCGCGCGCGTCGCGGTCGTCGTAGAGCGCCTCGATCCCCGCGGCGGCCAGCGCCGTCTCGGCGGCCTCCGCCGCCGCGACGCAGGAGGGGCTCTGCATGTTGAGGGCGAGGATTTCGACCGGATACGGCGCGATGGTGACCGGCCAGACGATGCCGTTGGCGTCGTGCCGCTGCTCGATCACCGCCTGAAGCGTGCGCGTGACGCCGATGCCGTAGCAGCCCATGATGATCGTTTTACGCGCGCCGGCCTCGTCGAGATACTCCGCGTGAAGCGCCTCGCTGTACTTGGTCCCGAGCAGGAAGACATGCCCGACCTCGATGCCCCGCAATTCGCGCAGCGTCCCCTCGGCGCAGCGAGGGCAGGGATCGCCCGCGCGCGGAAAGGCGAGATCGGCCCAGGAGATGTCCGCGCTCACATCGCGCGCCAAGTCCAGATGCCGCACATGGGCGTCGGCCCGGTTCGCGCCGGAAACGACGCCGCGCGCGCCGCGCAGCCGCCAATCCGCTACGATCGGGATTTGGAGGCCCGCCGGCCCCGCGAAACCGACGGGCGCGCCGGTGACGCGCTCGATCGTCGCATCGTCGGCCAGGCGCACGACGGCGGCGCCGAGCGCCTGACGCAGTTTGATTTCGTTGAGCCCGCGGTCGCCGGGCACGAGCGCGGCAATCGGGCGCTCGTCCGCCAAATAGATCAGCGTTTTGACCAGGCGCGCGGGCGGCGCATCGAGAAACTTCGAAACTTCCTCGATCGTCCGCGCGCCGGGCGTCGGCACGATCTCCATCGGCGCGGCGTCCTCCGGCCACGCGGCGGCGACTTCACGCGCCTCGGCGCGCTCGCGATTCGCGGCATAGGAACAATGGTCGCACTCGATCACGCCATCCTCTCCGGATTCCGCGAGCACCATGAATTCGTGGGACGATTTGCCGCCCATCGCGCCGGTGTCGGCCTCCACGGCTTTGGCGCGCAGACCGCAGCGGCGGAAGATGCGCTCGTAAGCCTCGTACATCGCGCGATAGCTCCGGAGCGCGCCCTCGGTGTCGGCGTCGAAGCTGTAGGCGTCTTTCATGATGAATTCCTTCGCGCGCATGAGGCCGAAGCGCGGACGGATTTCATCCCGGAACTTGGTCTGAATCTGGTAGAAGGTGCGGGGCAATTGACGCCAGGAATTGATTTCCCGCGCCGCGAGGTCGGTGATGACCTCCTCGTGCGTGGGGCCGAGCACGAGCCCGCGTTCCTGTCGGTCGCCGATGTGGAACATCACGTCCTTCATCGTCTCGAGCCGTCCGGTGCGCTCCCAGAGCTCGGCCGGCTGAAGCGCGGGCATGAGGACTTCGAGCGCGCCGGCGCGATCCATCTCCTCGCGAACGATGCGTTCCACTTTTCGCAGGGCGCGCAAACCGGCGGGAAGAAAGGTGTAGAGGCCGGCGCCCAGCCGCCGGATGAGACCGGCGCGCAACAGCAATTGATGGCTGGGGATTTCCGCCTCCAGCGGAACCTCGCGCAATGTCGGCAACAGTTGTCGGGACCAGCGCATCCAAGCCTCTTTCGTTCCGTAGCGGGCTTCCGGAAACAGCGGCTGAAGGCGGGCCAACCCGCCTGCCGAGCGACGGCGACCGGAAAGCGCCGTAGTGGCGCGCATCATAGCGATCGGCGGCCCGGTGTCAAACGCGCAGCGCGGTGGACTATGCCGCGATGGGGCGCCGGAGCGGAAGAGAAAGGCGAGCGGGCGGCGGGTCGGCCGACGGCGGCTCGACGCCGACCGAAAAGGCCGGGATTTGCTCAAACAGATCAGCGCCGAGGCTTGGAAACGCCTCGTCCGGGAGTAAAACCCTGCTCCCACGCCTCCCGACCCATGCCGAGAAGATCTTCGGCTTGCGCGCCGAACTCGGTTCGTTGACCGATGCGCGGCAGAAACCGGCGATCCCCCGGGGCGTCCTCCACCGGGCGTTGTGGTCGCTGTGGCGGTGTCGCTTGCCGAGTCTGCTGAGAGTTGACAGAGCGCCGCGACATCGCTAAGTTTTCGCATGATGGTTGTGGGGGTATAGCTCAGTTGGTAGAGCGCTTGAATGGCATTCAAGAGGTCAGGAGTTCGAACCTCCTTACCTCCACCAATTTGATTTCGAAGCGGCCCAAACTCATTCGATCGGATGCGGCGCACGCGCCATCACGGGAGAATTCAGTCTTATGAGCCCCACCCACTCCGGCGCGGCCGCCACTTGGGCGGCCGACGAATTGGCGGCGGTGATTGACCACACCCTGCTAAGGCCCGACGCCACCGTGGACGATATCGGGCGCCTCTGCGACGAAGCCCTCGAGCACCGTTTCTTCTCCGTTTGCGTCAACCCGGTCTACGTCGCGGACGCCGTCCGCTTCATCGGGGCCGCGCCGGTGCATGTGTGCTCGGTCGCCGGCTTCCCGCTCGGCGCGGCGCGTTCCGACACCAAGGCGGATGAGGCGCGCCGCGCCATCGCGGACGGCGCCGCCGAGATTGACATGGTGCTCTTTATCGGCGGTCTGAAAGGCCGGCGGGATGACCTGGTGCGCCGCGACATCGAAGCCGTGGTCGCCGCCTGTCGCGAGGGCAAGGCGCTTTGCAAAGTCATTCTCGAAACCTGCTTGCTGACGACGGCAGAGAAGGAGCGCGCGTGCGACCTCTGCGTCGCCGCCGGGGCGGATTTCGTCAAGACCTCCACGGGTTTGAGCGCGAGCGGCGCGACGGTGGAGGATGTGCGCCTTTTAAGCCGGAAGGTCTCGGCGCGCGGATTGGGCGTCAAGGCGGCCGGCGGAATTCGCACCCGCGCGGCGGCGCTCGCCATGCTCGACGCCGGCGCAACGCGCATCGGTTCGAGCAACAGCGTCGCGATTCTCCGCGAGACGATCGCGGCGTTGGAGCGCGAAACGCGGGATGCGGATGAATGACCGCTTTCCGCGGCGCGTGATTCTCATCGTGCTCGACTCCGTCGGCGTCGGCGCGGCGCCGGACGCCTTCGAGTACGGCGACGAAGGTTCGGCGACCCTGCCCCACATCGCGCAGACGCGCCCCGAAGGTCTTCGGTTGCCGACCCTCGAAACGCTGGGGCTGGGCCATATCCCCGCTTTGCTGCCCGGCGGATTGCCCATTCGCGGCGTGCCCCCCGCGCCTTCCCCGCTCGCCGCCCACGGCGCGATGCGAGAACGCTCGGAAGGCAAAGACACCATCACGGGCCACTGGGAGATCGCCGGTCTTTTGCTTCGCCCCGGATTCGCGCTGTTTCCGCCGGGGCCGCCCTCTTTCCCGTCGGAACTGATAGCCGAGTTCTCGCGCCGCACCGGCCGACCCGTCATCGGCGACCGCGCC
>CALGXT010000109.1 GCA_937935255.1 uncultured bacterium
CTAGTACGTCACAGGTAGGGCCGGGCGGCTCGCCCGGCCGCGGCTGCGGGGCGCGGAAACGGCGGCGAGGGGACTCGCCGCCCTACCGCCTCGCGCGGGCAAGACGAAACCCCGGACGCCGTCCGAGGTTGGAATGCCGAATGCGGAATAAGCGTTTGTGCTTCGGCGGCAGTCGCCCAGCGGAGGGGTGAAATCCGCGGGCGATGCGCGGGCGGGTCCGCTTCGAAAATACGTCCGACATCCCACGTTCCACAATCCTCTCCGCGGCCTCGGCGCCTCCGCGGTGAATATCCCGGGCGGCTCGCCCGGCCGCGCTTCAACGCCCGCGGTGTTCCTTTCGATAGCGGGCGGGTGAGACGCCGTAGGCGCGCCGGAACTGGCGGTGGAGATGCGCCAGGTTGCGGAAGCCGACGCGCAGCGCCAAGTCGGCGACGGGCGTTTTCTCTTTGCAAAGCAAATCCCGCAAGACCTCCAGGCGCCGGCGCAGCATCTCGGCGGCGACGCCGCGGCCCAGGTGTTCGTGGAAGGCGCGCTTGAGCCGGTGGAGCGGAACGCCGACGGCCTCGGCGACATCGTCCACGGACAGATCGCGTTCGAGGTGCGTCCAGAGAAAATCCACCGCTGCGCGGACGATCGGGTCGGGCGCGCCCAAGGCATCGGTGCTTTCCCGAGTAATGACGCCTCGGGGCGGAACCAGAATCGGCGTTTTCGGTCCCGGCTCGCCGGCCATCAGGCGGGCGAGCAGGTCGCAGGCCGTCCGCACCCGTCGTTCCTCATACAAGTCCAGGCAGCTCAGGGAGGGCATATTCCACTCGCAAATTTCGGGGGATTTGCCCCGGCTGAGAATCGCGACATCGGCCGGCACGCGGAAACCGGCGTGCACGGTCCAGGCGGCGAACACGGACGCCCGAACGTCGTTGTAAGCCAGCAAGCCGAAGGGCTTCGGAACCCCGCGCAACCAGGCCTTGAAACCGCGCTCCTTCAGGGGCGCCGTTTGGCTGAAGCCCTCCCCGGAGGCGCCCGTCTTGAACCGGTGCAGGTGACAGAACATGCCCCGTTCGATCGCTCGGGCTCGAAAGGCCTCGTAGAGCACCCTCATCTCCGACCACGGATCGCTGCCGACATAGCCGACGTGGCGGAACCCGCGCTCGGCGAAATAATCGGCCGCCATGCGTCCTTCGGCCTCATGGTCGGGCAGCACCGCCGGGACCCGATCGTCGTCGGGATGCGGGAAATGCCCCAGCCGCACCACCCGGCAGCCCCTGCGGAGCAGGCGGCGGACCCGGTCGTCATCGGGCACCAGATCCACGAGCGCGCCGCGGGGCGCGGCCTGCGCGGGCAGGTGGAAAAACAGGTGCCGCATGTGCACCAACCGCCATCCCCGCGCGACGGCCTCCTCGCGAATCCAAGGATTCGACGGCAGCGCGATCGCAACGGTGACCGGCGCATCGGGAGCGGCCTTCCCCACTCCGATTTTATCGCGGCGCACGCTCATCGCGAATAAAGATACACGGGCGATGCGGCGGGGGAAAGTCTCGAGCCTGGGGCGGGAAGATTGTGGAACGCGGGATGTGCGATCTGGGGCCTGCTCGCGCACGCGAATTCCGCGGTCTGCGGGGACGAGCGGGGACATCAACCCGTCGCCGGTTGTTCGGCCCGCCGGGGGCGGACCGAACAATCCGGCCTGCACCGCTCCTGCGCGCCGCATCGCGTAGGCCGCCTTGCGCCCCGCGTCGCGCGGGGCAAAGGCGGCAAGTATCTCGACGCTAAATGAACCGCAGATGACGGGAATGATCGCGGATAAGAAAGACGCCGAAAATCGCGATTGGGGACGCAAAAGCCAGTGCTGAACTCGGCCGGGCGAGCCGCCCGGCCCTACCGTTGTGAAATCCACCGCGGAGGCGAACAAAGCGAAAATTCACAAAGTTTTTTTCGGTTTTTTGCGCCGCTCCGCGGCGCAATTCCCTGCGATGGCGAGGCGATGGCGGGATTGCGGCCTCACTGCGGCGGGAGGACGCCTTCGCGGACGAGCTGCGCGTCCATTTCGGGCGTCAGCGGAATCGGCAGGGGCGGGAGCCCGCGACGGATAACTTCCATCTGATAGTCGCGCAGACGGCGCTCCACCTCCTCCGGCGAGGGCCGCGGCGGCGGGGGTGGCGCTCCGGCGCCTTCGGCGGAGGGCGGAGCGGCCTCGCCGCCTTCGGGAGCGCCAAGGCGCCGCCGCATCCAGGGCGGGCCGCTGCCCCGCGGCGTTACGCCGGAAATACCCGGCGGCGCGCCCGGCGGCGAGAGGCGGTTGGGCGCCCCGCTGCGCACGGCCGCGCCCGCGGCAGTCGCGCCTTGCAACCGCAAGATCGCCGTTTCGCCGTTGAGCCGGACCTGCGCCGACTCGTCCTCGAAAGCGATCGAGACGACTTCCAGACCTTCTTCCGACTGTCCCGGTCCCAGAAAATAGCTGCGTTGCGTGCGTTGGTCCACGATGCCCGCGCGGTAGCCGCCGTCGGACGCTTCCACGATCGCGCTGAGCCGGAAATTGGCCAACGCGGACTCCGCGGCGGGCGCCGTCGGCGTCGGCGCCGCCGCCGTCGGCGCGCCGAACGGTTGCCGCTCCAAAATGACCTTGAAGCGGGAAATGTCGGGGGCTTCCGCGGCGGCGACGACGGCCGCCGCGGCCCACGCCCCGATCGCCCACGATGAACGCGCAGGATTCATGGCGGCGGATAATCGTGCGGCGCGGCGCTCAAACGCCGAGCTTTTCTTTCAGCGTCTTCAACAGCACCTTGGGCTGGATCGGCTTTTGGAAGACGCCTTCCAGCCCGAGATCGGAGTAATCCACGGCGAGGTTGAGCTGATCGCCGGCGGAGCTGAGCATATAGATCGGCGCCGTGTTTTTGAGCAAGCGCAGCTCCTTCACGAGCGACACGCCCGAATCCACTTCCTCCATCATGAGGTCAATGATGATCAGATCGGGGCGTTCCGCCTTGAACTTGCGCAACGCGGTTTCAGCGGAAATGGCCTCCTCCATCAGGTACCCGTTCGATTCGAGAATCGTCCGCATCGAATCCAGGAAATCCTGATCGTCATCCACGTACAGAATCACCGGCTTTCCGTCTCGCATGGCACTGCCTCCCGCGCGGGGCCGCCGCGCTTCCGCATCCGGTTTGAGCTTCTAACGAATCGCCCGCTTTGTCAAACCCTCGCCGACGCGACGCCCCGCCTCGAGCAATAGCGAACGGCCTTATCCCGCGGGAGGGCCCCGCGTCAACCGCGTCTGGCGCGGGCAACCGCCGGGGGATGTCCGGCGGCGCCGCACCGATGTCCGAAAGGAGGTTTTGCCGAGAATACGGGGACAGAGAACACGAAGTTTGCCGAGACGAATTGATAAAATGCTTTTTATCAGCGTAATGCGGCGGAATCTGGGACGAAAATAGAGGTGGGAGCTTCGGGGCGCCGCCTGTGAAACGAACGCGTTTCCCGCATTCCCTGCCGCATGGAGGGCGGAGCTGCGCGACGCCATGGGTGGGTATCGCGGAACGCTGCTGCTGTAGCTCCGGCGCTCCGCCGCCGGAGAAGTCCGAGGTCCGAGGTCAGAGGTCGGCGAAGATTGTAGGACGTAAGACGTGGAACGTATAACGTACTCGAACACGTACTCGTACACGCACTC
>CALGXT010000110.1 GCA_937935255.1 uncultured bacterium
CCGAGGGCGCTGTTCGGCGGCTGAAGCGACGGTTGGGAAGGCGGAAACCGAGTTTTTTCGGGCGCATTCTGAAGATTTTTGCTCCTTCCCGCATTCCGACCCCTCGTCTCACCCCTCAAAACAATCCACAGCGCAATCGGCCCGCCGCTTTCCAATCCGCGCGGCGTTGGAATTTCATCGGCCGCCGCCCCGACGCGGCGCCGTGCGATCGCCGCCCCGTATTTCGCATTTCGCCGATAGGCGCGGCGGGGGCGAATGGGGTATCTTGTCGGCGCCCATGCGCTCATCTCACGACAGATGCAAAGGCCGCTCGTCCGCCGCTTTTCCAAGGCTTGGAAAACCGGCGACATTATTTTTCCAACCCTTGGAAATAGGCCGTGGCGAGCTCTGATTCCAAACCCTCCATCGCGCGCCGCACGGTCGAACTGCGCGGCGTCGTGCAGGGCGTCGGCTTCCGCCCCGCGTTGCATCGGCTGGCGACCGCCGCCGGCCTCGGCGGCGAAGTCCGCAACGCGCCCGGCGGCGTCGTGCTGACGCTCGAAGGCGCCGCGGACGCCGTGGATCGCTTCCTCGCGGAACTGCCCGCGCGCCTGCCGCCCCCCGCCGCCATCGCCGTCCTGCGCGACCTCGAACGCCGCGCGCTTGACCGTCCCGCGCGCACCGGGTTCCGCATTGTCGAGAGCGAAACGGACGGCGCGCCGCGCGTGACGATTCCCGCCGATCTGGCAATGTGTCCCGATTGCGCGCGCGAAATCTTCGACCCCGCGAATCGCCGTTACGGATACCCCTTCACCACCTGCGCGGTATGCGGCCCTCGCTATACGGTGCTCCGCGCCTTGCCCTACGACCGCGCCCGCACTTCGCTCGCCGAATTCCCGCTATGCCCCGATTGCGCGCGGGAATATCGCGACCCCGCCGATCGCCGCTTCCATGCGGAATCCATCGCCTGCCCCGCTTGCGGCCCGCGACTGCGCTTCACCGACGCCGCGGGCCGCGCGAGAGAGGGCGATGCGTTGCGCGCCGCGCGCGCATGGCTCGCCGCCGGCGGCATTCTCGCGGTCCGCGGCATCGGCGGATTTCTGCTCGCCGCCGACGCCCGCCGGCGCGAAACGCTCGAACGGCTGCGCGCGCGCAAACGGCGCCCCCACAAACCCTTCGCCGTAATGGCGATTTCGCTCGACGCCGTTCGCCGCGTCTGCGTTGTGCCGCCGGAGGCCGAAACGCTGCTGCGCTCCGCCGCCGCGCCGATCGTCATTCTCAACGTGCGCCCGGATCGCGAGCCGAACTTGCCGACGGATTTGCTGACGCCCGACGCGCCGACGCTGGGCGTGCTGCTGCCGAACTCGCCGCTGCTCGCGCTGCTCGCGCGCCCGCTGGACGGCGATCCGACGCCAGCGCTGGAGTGGCTCGTCATGACCAGCGGGAATCGCGGCGGCGAACCGATCGCCATCGGCAATGCCGAGGCGTTGGAGCGGCTGGCCGGCATCGCCGACGGCTTCCTGCTGCACGACCGCGAGATTCTGTTGCGCTGCGACGATTCGGTTTGCGCCCTCCAAGGCCGCTCGCCGCAAATCTGGCGTCGCGCGCGCGGCTGGGCGCCGCGGCCCGTCGCGCTCGCGCGCCCGCTCGCGCGCGCCGTTCTGGCCTTCGGCGCGCAGCAGAAGAACACGATCGCCCTCGGCGCGGAGCGGGAGGTCGTCCTATCGCCCCATCTCGGCGACCTCGACACGCCGGAGGCGCTCGAAGGTCTGCAACGCGCGCTCGACCGTCTGCCGCGCTTTCTCGGCCTCGCGCCGGAAACCGTCGCGGTGGACCTGCATCCCGATTACGCCTCCACCCGGCTCGGTCGAGATTGGGCGGCGGCGCGCGGATTGCCGATCGCCGCCGTGCAACATCACCATGCCCACGCCCTTGCCGCGTTCGCCGAACAGGGATGGGAATCCGGTCTGGCATTGGTATTCGACGGAACGGGCTTCGGGGCGGACGGCCGCCTCTGGGGCGCGGAACTCCTGCGCGCCGACGCCCGCGGTTTCGAGCGGCTTGCGACCTTCGCTCCGGTTCCCCTGCCGGGCGGCGACGCCGCCGTGTCGGACCCCCGCCGCCAGCTCGCCGGTCGCTGGATCGCCGCCGGAATCGCGCCTTCGGCGGAGCTGCTGCGCCGCCGCGAAATCACCGAGGAGGCATTCGAACTCTGGCGCCGCCAATGCGCCGCCGGACTCAACGCCCCGCTCACCCACGCCGCCGGCCGCCTCTTCGACAGCGTCGCCGCCGCGCTCGGTCTCGCCGACGAGGGAGCGACGTACGACGGCCGGCCGGCCCTACGGTTGGAGGCGCTCGCCGGCGCGGCGCCGCCGACGGCGAACTCCGCGACGCTTTTCTCGGTTTCAGCGCGGGACGGTTTGCTCCTCGTGGACTGGTCGCCGCTGTTTATCGCCCTCGCGGAAAAAACGCCCCCCGACGCGGCGGAGTTCGCGCGCGCTTTTCACGCGGCGGTCGCCGCCGCCGCAGAGCGCATGGCGGAGCACGGCGCGCAACGAACCGGGTTGCGCCGGATCGCCCTGAGCGGCGGCTGTTTCATGAACCGGCGGCTGACGGCGCTGCTGACGGATGCGCTAAAACGCCGCGGCTTCGAGGTCGGGCTTCACCGCGACATTCCCCCCAACGACGGCGGCGTCGCGCTCGGACAGGCAATCGCCGCCGGCGGCTGAGGCGTTGGCGGCGTCCGCCGGCGCGCCGAAAAAACTCCCCCGAAGGGAAGTCCGCCCCCCCCCCGCCGCGCAGACGCGGAGAGCGCGGAATAGATTCCTGTCGCAGCCGCGACCGTTGGTCGCGGAATCGGCGGTCAACGGCCGCCGCTGCAGCGCGGGTTGCGGCCGGGTCGCGCCGGGCCTGCACGATAAATTACCGCCCCCCTGTCGCCCGCCGAGATGCCTGCGATTGACAGGCGGCGGCGGGGCGGTACAGTGGGCCGCCGCCGCGCCCGCCGGAAGGAAAATCCCGCGCGCCGGACAAATCCCGATGCTCAACGCTTTGCCCATCCTGATGGTGCTGGCCTTGATCGGCTGCGGATTCTTCGCGCGCCGGCGCGGTCTGCTTTCCGAGGCGGGCACCGGCGATATGGCTCGCGTGCTGGTCGGAATCATTTACCCGGCGTTGATTCTCACGCGCATTCCCCGGCTCTCGGCCGCCGACCTGCTCGAGCATTGGTTCCTGCCGTTGATGATCCTCGCCATCGCCCTCATCGGTTTGGCGCTGGGATTGGCCGCGCTCCGCTGGCTGGACGATTCGGCAAACGCCACTCGTCGGGCGTTCCTCTTTCATTGTCTGGTCAACAATTACCTGTTTTTGCCGCTGCCCATCGTGCAGTGGCTGTATGGCGAGCGCGGCGTCGCGCTCCTCTTCTTCTCTTCGCTGGGCTACGAAGTGACCGTTTGGACGCTGGGCGTTTTTCTGTTCGTTCCCGGCCAGTCGCTGCGGCAGCGCATTCGCAACGTATTTAGCCCTCCGCTCATGGCTTTGCTGGCGGCGCTGGCCTATGTTGCGCTGCGCGACGGCCTCGGCGGGCGTTGGCCCGCCGGGGGAACGCTGGGCCGGCTGGGCGCGCTGGCGGCGGTCGGCGCCGAGACGCTCGGCGGGGCGACGGTCGGCGTTTCCATGCTTGTGGCCGGCAGCCGCATCGCCGCGCTCAAGGCGCGCACGTTGGGCGATCGCCGGGTGTGGCTCGTCTCGGCGATCCGGCTGGTCGCGGCGCCGTTGCTCATGCTGGCGATCGTCAACACCCTGCGGCTCGATCCGACGGCGCGCGGCGTAATCCTCATCGTCGCCGCGATGCCGGCGGCGATCGCCAGCGCGATTTTCGCCGAACGCTACGGCGGCGACACGGAATTTGTCGCCGGCGGGTTGCTGCTCACCCACCTTTGGGCGGTCGTCACCGTTCCGCTCTTCCTGGCGCTGGGCCTGCCCTGATGGATCGGTGGTCGCGGCCGCCCCGCCGCGGCGCGGCGGACGTTGCCCCTCGCAGAGTCCCGAACCGAGGGCGCCGGCGCCCGGGGGCGCGCGCTTGCTCGCGCCGCCGGGGATGGGCATATTGATGCTGCGCATTCTTGAGCGAGGATTACGGACACCATGAAAGCATTGATCCCTCTGGCGGACGGCGTGGAGGAAATGGAGGCGGTCATCGTGACCGATGTATTGCGGCGCGCGGGCTGGGCGGTGACGACCGCGAGCCTGCGCCTGGGCCCCGTGACCGGATCGCGCGGCGTGCGGCTGCTGGCGGACGCGGTGTGGTCGGACCTTTCGCCGGCCGACTTCGAGGCGTTGATCCTGCCGGGCGGCGCGCGCGGCACGCAGAACCTGATGGAACATGCGGGCGTACTGGAAGCCGTGCGTCTCTTCGACGCCGGCGGGCGGCGGCTGGCGGCGGTTTGCGCGGCGCCCCTGGTGTTGCAGGCGGCCGGGGTGCTGCGCGGACGGCGGGTCACCTGCCATCCGGCGGTGCGCGATCAATTGCGGGAGGGCGTCTGGACGGATGCGCCGGTGGTCGAGGACGGTTCGCTCATCACCAGCCAGGGACCGGGCACCTGTTTCGCGTTCGCGCTGGCGCTCGTGGCGCGCTCGGAAGGGGCGAAGCGCGCCGAGGCGCTGGCCGGCGAAATGCGGGTCCTGCGGGGCATGTAGCGCCCGCGGAAACCGCTTGGGGCGCGTGTTCGGCGGCGCAAGCGGATGGAGGGGGCGTTAGCGCGGGCGCGTCCGTGCGGGAATGCCCCGGCGGGCGCGCCCGGCTTTTTCGACCGCGCTAAATTTTCTTTAAGGGCGGACTGGACAGGCGGTTCGGTCGGCGTACACTGAAATTGTTTTTTCCCGTTCTTTTCACCGCTTCGGGGATGTCTTTATCGCCATGGAATTCACGCATCTGCACGTTCATTCGCATTACTCGACGCTCGACGGCGCCAATCGCATCCCGGACCTCGTGCGGCGCGCCGCCGAGCTGGGGATGAAAGCCCTCGCGCTCAGCGATCACGGCAATCTGTTCGGCGCCGTGGAATTCTACCGCGCCGCCCGCGAGGCCGGCATCAAACCGATCCTCGGCATGGAGGCCTATATCGCGCCGGGCCGGCGCGACGAGCGCACGCCGGGCGGCAGCGGAGAATCGGCGCAGAACCACCTGCTCCTCCTGGCCATGAATGCGGAGGGCTGGCGCAACCTGATGCGGCTCTCCTCGCGCGCCTACCTCGAGGGCTTCTACTACAAGCCGCGCGTGGATCGCGAACTGCTCTCGCAGTTCAACGCCGGCCTTATCGCCACCAGCGCCTGTCTCGCCGGCGAAATCCCGAAGGCCCTGCTGCTCGGCGACGAGGCGCGCGCGCGCCGGATCGCCGGCGAATACCTCGAAATCTTCGGGCGCGACCGGTTCTTCATCGAAATCCAGGAGCAGGGCGAGTCCGAACAGAAACGCGCCAACCCGCTGCTCATTCGCCTCGCGCGCGAACTGGGCCTGGGCCTGGTGGCCACCAACGACGTGCATTTCCTCTCGCGCGAATCGAAGCCCGGCCACGACGTCCTCACCTGCATCTCGATGAACAAGCAGTTGTCGGACAAGGAGCGGATGAAATACTCCGCCGAGCTGTACCTCAAGAGCCCCGCCGAAATGGAACAGGCGTTCTCCGGCTGGCCGGAGGCGCTGAAAAACACGATGCGCATCGCGGAGATGTGCGATGTGGAGCTCGACCTCAAGACCAAGCACCTGCCGGTGTTCCCCCTGCCGCCGGGCGAGACGCCGGGCACCCATCTGCGCCGCCGCGCCGAGGAGGGCCTCGCCGCGCGCTTCGACGGCCGCCCGATTCCCGAAGAATATCGAAAACGACTCGATTGGGAACTGAAAGTCATCGAGGACAAGGGCTACAGCTCCTATTTCCTGATCGTCAACGACTTCGTCCAGTTCGCGCGCCAGAATAATATTCCCGCCATGCCGCGCGGCAGCGGCGTGGCCACGCTGCTCGGCTATTCCCTCGGCATCGCGCACGTGGATCCCGTGCGGTACGGCCTCCTATTCGAGCGGTTCACCGATCCGCAGCGGCAGGAAGACCCCGACGTGGATATTGACGTCTGCCAGATCGGCCGCGACCGCGTGATCCGCTACGTGCGCGAAAAATACGGCCACGTCGCCCAGATCATCACCTTCGCCACCATGAAGGCGCGCCAGGCCATCAAGGACGCCGGGCGCGTGCTCGGCATGCCGATTTCCGAGACCGACCGCTACTCGAAGATGGTGCCGGAAGACCTCAAGGCCTCCATCCAGTGCGCCATAGACCCCAACCTGCCGGAAGAGAAGCGGCATCTGTTCTCGAAAGACCTCTACGACGCCTACGTCGCCAACCCGGACGTGCGGAAACTGCTGCACAATGCCATGCAGATCGAGGGCCTCGTGCGCCAGCCGGGCGTCCATGCCGCCGGCATCGTCGTCTGCGACCAGCCGCTCGAAGACCTGGTGCCGCTCTACCGGCAGAGCGACAGCCCCGACGTGATCACGCAGTGGGACGGCCCGACCTGCGAGAAGGCCGGGATGATGAAGATGGACATCCTCGGCCTGAAGACGCTTTCCGTCATTCAGCGCGCGCGCGATCTGATCCGCGAGCGCACGGGCCGCGACATTGACCCGAACGCGCTCCCGCTCGACGACGCCGGCGTGTACGAGCTGTTCCGCAACGGCGAGACCGACGGTGTGTTCCAGTTCGAGTCCGGCGGGATGAAGCGCGTGCTCAACGACATCCAGCCGACGCGCCTCGAAGACCTCATCGCCGCCAACGCGATGTATCGCCCCGGCCCCATGGAACTGATTCCGCTCTACGCCCGGCGCAAGCGCGGCGAGGAGTCGGTCGAGAAAATCCACCCGCTCGTGGACGAACTGCTCGCCGAGACCTACGGGATCATGATCTATCAGGAACAGGTCATGCAGGTGGTCAACCGCCTGGGCGGCCTGCCCCTCTCGCGCGCGCTCACGCTGATCAAGGCCATTTCCAAAAAGAAGAAGGACGTCATTGACCGCGAACGGCCGGCCTTTCTGGAAGGCGCCGGCAAGAACGGCATCGCCCGGCGCGAGGCCGAGCGCCTGTTCGATCTGATCCTCAAATTCGCCGGCTACGGCTTCAACAAGGCCCACTCCACCGGCTACGCGATCGTCGCCTATCAGACCGCCTGGCTCAAGTTCCACTATCCGCTCGAATTCTGGGCCGCGACGCTGACCTTCGAGTCCGACGACCGCGACAAGCTGGTTCAATACCTCGCCGACTGCAAGCGCATGGGCATCGCGATCGCCCCGCCCGACATCAACGCCTCCGGCAGCCAGTTCACGGTGGACGGCGAGCGGATTCGCTTCGGGCTGTTGGCGGTCAAGGGCGTCGGCGAGGCGGCTGTCGAGGCGATCCTCGGCGCGCGGTCCGCCGGCGGGCCGTTCCGCGATTTGTTCGATTTCTGCGCGCGCGCGGATTCGCGCGCCGTCAACCGCGCGGCCGTCGAATCGTTGATCCGCTGCGGCGCATTCGACGCCGTCGGCGGCGCGCACCGCGCCGCGCTGATCGCGGGGCTCAACATCGCGCTGGCCGCCGCGCAGCGCTCCGCCCGCGACCGCGCCGCGGGCCAACTCGATATGTTCGGCGAGAGCGCCGCCGCCGGGCCCGTCGTCGTGAGTTTCCCCGACGTGCCCGCCTGGAACCGCCGCGAACTCATGGCGGCGGAAAAGGAGACGATCGGCCTTTATGTCAGCCAGCATCCGCTCGACGGGCTTTCGACCGAAATCACGGGGCTGGCCTGGCCGCGGGGCTTTTCCTTCTCGGAAATCAGCGATCTGGCGGCCGGCGCGCCCGTGAGTTGTGTCGCGCTGGCGGCCGCGGTGCGCCCCATGGCGATCAAATCGGGCGCGTCCGCGGGTCGGAAGATGGCGCGGCTGACGCTCGAAGACCGCACCGGCCGCTGCGACGCGATCGTGTTCAACCGCGAGTACGAGCCGAACGCGGACTGGCTGGTCGAGGATGCCGTGGTGTTTGTCGTCGGCGAGGTGGACAAATCGCGCGACAAGCCGGAGATCAAGGTGCGCGAGATCGCGCCGCTCGAGACGGCGCTCCGGCTGCGGCCGAAGGCCGTGTCGTTGCGGCTGACCGCGGAACAACTGGCCGACCGCGCGTTGCTCACGGCGCTGCAGCGGGCGCTCGCCGCGCACTCCGGCCGCTGCCCCGTGCGGTTGCTCGTGCGGAACGGGAAGGACGGCCCCTGCCAATCCTACACGGTGGAGCTGGGCGCGCAGTGGCGGGTCGCGCCGGCGCCCGCGCTCTTCGCGGCGCTGCGCGAGACGCTCGGCGAGCGCAACGTCGCGCTGGAGGCGCCGCCGCCGGAGATTTCCCAGCCCCGCTACCGCGGCGCGCCGGTGTGAGGGGCGATCCGAGCGGGCAAAAAAGTCCGGCCGCTCCTACACGTCAAGAGCAGGCGGGCCACCGATTCGCCCCGAATCCAGACATGGCCTTCCAGTGCTCCGGCGTTCATCCGAAACTCTCGAACACCCGCGACGGAGGATGACCATTCCTCGAAACAGGTGTGCCGCCCGCCCCACCAGTCGAGGAGACACCGGCGATGCTCGCCGAGATCCAGCGTTAACGGTTTCACTTTTCCCAGTCGGAGCGAGGAGGTCAGCACCTGTAGCAAGCTCGTCGTCCAGTTCAAACGCGCGTATTCCGCGCGCTCGAACCAATGAAAAAGCTCAAAGCCGCCCCGTTGAAAACCGACATAACCGCGCGTGCCTTCGGGATAGGGGCAACGCCGGTGGAAAGTTTCCAACGCCCCCGCCAATCCGCCCTCCAGCGGCGCCAGTTCGAACGTGTTCGGCGCGGTCGCCGCTGAGGACGCCTCCGAGGGATCGGCCTCGAACAGCGGCGCGAGCGCGGCGTCGGCCCATCCCCGCGGCGCGCCGAAGCGCAGGCCGCGCAAAAAACGGCGAATCCGGGCGCGACACGCGCGGTTGAGCGCCCTACGACGTTGCTCGTAGCGCCCCCAGATCAGGTGAAAGAGAACGCGCGTTTTCTCAGGATTGCTCGGCAAGTCCATCGCCTCGCGCAGGTCCTGCAACAAGAACTCCAGCGCGCAAAGGGAGTAGTCGTCCATTCGCGTCCACAGATCGGCTAGCATATTGTGGCGCGGCGCATCCGGATCCTCGGCGGGCAGCGGCGCCAGAATCGTTTGGATTTCCGATCGAGCATGAATCGCGATCGCCACATCCATCGCCCCGTCCCGCTCGGCATCGTCAGCCCTTCCGAGCATCCGAATCCATCCGCGGTCGAGAACGGGCGCCAGCCAGGCGGAGACCCTGCGCGGCAGATAGCCGATTTGCGCGCCGTCGCTGAGACACACGGCGATCGCGCGCGCATCGCGCGGGTTTAGCGGCTCTCGTCGAAAGCGCACCCGCTTCCCATAGGCGGCGCGGCCGCCGCCGAAGTGCTTGAGGCCGACAATTTGCGTCAGCAGCACGGACAACGGTCGGTAAACGCCGGGTTCCATGACCTTCGACTTTTGCTCAAGGCGCGAACACGCCGGTGTCATCCGCCGGCAGCAGCAGGCGCAACAGTTTCCCGTTCTGAATTTGCGCCTTGCCGCGCCACGGCGGCGCATGCACTTCGTAATATTCGATCTCGCCCGGTT
Organism: uncultured bacterium; assembly: GCA_937935255.1. GTDB lineage: Bacteria > Verrucomicrobiota > Kiritimatiellia > PWTM01 > PWTM01 > CALGXT01. The sequence continues at coordinate 9,685 of CALGXT010000110.1, forward strand.
CGCACAAATACTGCAATTCGTACACGGCGCCGCCGCCGCAAAGCGCCTTCGCCAGCGGCCCGCGCCAATCCTCCGGGTCGGGGCGCCGGGGCGCCGTTTCGCCAAACTGGGCGCGCGACAGGCCGCGCCACTGATGCAACAACGCCGGCAACCAATTGACGCGCGCGTATTCGACCCGCTCGAACCAGTGCAAAACGATCGGCCCATCCCGCTGGAAAATCACATATCCCCGCGCCCCTTCGGCGTAGGGGCAGGCGTCGAGGATTTGCTCCAGAACGGCGTCTTTATCCGAATCCATACAAGGCAGCGACGGCCTCGCCGGTTCCGGAATTTCATCTTTCGCGTCGCCCGGCCACAGGGGCGCAATCGCGAGTTCCGCCCACCCGCGCGGCGCGCCGATCCGAACGCACGCGAGAAAATTTCGCAGAATCGCGCGACATTGCTTGCTTCGCGTCCGTTCGCGTCGCTCCAGCTCGCCCTCTACCGCGCGCAACAGAAGCCGCGTCTTCGGCCACAAGCTTTCGTGTTCGAAGATCCGGCGCACGCCTTCGACAGTCATGCGCAGGGTCACTTCCGAATAGGCCGCCCGACTTTTTACCAACGGAGCGACAAAGTTATGCAATATCGCCGTATAGTCATCCTTCATATCCGACGCCAAGATATCGGCGATAAATTCCGGCGGGGCCCGCGCGATCAATGTCACGCCCAAAGCCTGATCCTCGCTCAAAGATTCCGCCAAGCCGCCCAGGCGTACGAAACCGTCATCCAGCAACGGCGCCAGCCATTTAGCCTCCTCGCGCGGGAGGTAGCCGATTCGCGCGCCCCGGCCGTTGAACGCGGCGATGGCGTTTTCGTCGTGCGGATTCTCCGGTTCGCGAACGAAGCGCACGCGCCGCCCCAGCGCGTCGCGCCATCCGGTGTAGTGTGAAATGCCGACGATCTTCGACGGAAAACGTGCGAGCGTCACGCGGCGGCCACGAACGACAGGATCCGGCGGTATCTCGCGTCCCGGTGTCGGAATGGCGATCATTGTTTCCGATCTCCCCGTATTTTTCACGCCCACGGTTGGAAGGATGGCGAATCGAGCGGGAAAATACAAGCCACAGCGGCAGGAATGCGGTGGCGCGAACGTGCTACGCCCGCGGCGAAGAATTTCGGAGAGCGCGCCCCGACATTCCGCACTGGATTGCCGCGGGGCGTTGGTGCTACCAATCTATCGGAATGAGCGCATCCAATCCCAACTCCTTCACCTTCCAACTCGACGCCGCGCAGCAGCGGGCGTTGACGGAAGAACTGCGCCACGGGAATTATCGCCTCGTCGAAGTGCCGCACGCGCGTATCGCCGGCAAGCGTCCCGACTGCCAAATCACGCTCTACGAGAGCGGCAAATGCCTCGTGCAGGGCCAGGGCGCCGCCGACTGGGTCGCCTTCGTGCTCGAGCCCCAAATCCTCCGCGGCGTCGTCACCGGCTACGACCGCGAGCTTCACCCCGAGGCCTTCACCCCGCACATGGGGATTGACGAGAGCGGCAAGGGCGATTTCTTCGGGCCGATGGTCATCGCCGCCGCTTACACCGATGCCGCGCTGGCGGAAAGCTTTCGGAAACTCGGCGTGCGCGACAGCAAACAGATTTCGAGCGACCGCAAGGCGATGGAA
>CALGXT010000111.1 GCA_937935255.1 uncultured bacterium
GACGGCTCCGGCACCAGCGCGATCCGGTTTGTGCCCTCGTAGTTGTAATCCAGCCAGTAGCCTTCCGGCAGACCCCGCACCTCGGCGAACTCGCCGTTGAGAACGCCATAGGAGGCGATGAAATAGCGCGGTGCGGTCAACGCGCCCAGCTTTTTCAATTGCAGCGTGGCCTCGCTGATGGATAGTGCGCCTCCGACTTGCAACAAGTCGGATCGGCCACCCTGCAACTCGATATCCAGCGCGCCTTGCAGATTCGCGTCGCCGCCCACGCGGAATACGCCGATTGAAGCGCCAGGCGCGACTATCGCGTTCGGTTGAACGAACAAATTCCCGGCGATGCTTCCATTGCCGCCGAGCGTGGCGCCGACGCCGGCCATGGGGCCGTAAACGGTGACCGGCCCGACGCCGGTGAGATCGCTATTAATCATCAACACGCCATTGAGCACATCCGTGGCCCCGCTGTAGGCCAGTTTGCCGGTGAGATTCAACGTGCCCGCGCCATGTTTCCGCAGCGAGCCTGTCCCTTCGATATCCTTGCTGAAGGAGACATTGTCGGACCGATTGAAAATCAACTCGCCGGAATTGTGGATTTGGGTGTCGAGCCAACCGCTCGTCCCGCCGTTGCCGATCTGTAGGGCGCCCTGTGAAATGGTCGTCTGGCCCGTGTATATGTTATTTCCACCGAGGACCAGCGTGCCGTCGCCGGTCTTGGTCAGACCGCCCATATCATAGATCACGCCGTCGAAGGCGCCGGAGCCGACGGTCAGCGTTGCGCCGCCGAGCGCAATGTTGCCGCCATTATTTCCGCCGCCGTTGAGCGCGCCGAGGGTCTGGTTGTAGCCGTGAAGATCGAATGTCGCGCCGGCGGCGTTCGCGATCATGAGGTTGCCGCCATTCGGCAGAGCATTGGCCACGCCTGCGCGCAGTGTGCCGCCGGAGATCGTCGTGTTGCCGGTGTATTGATTGGCGCCGCCGAGGACAAGCGTGTAGTCGCCGGTCTTGGTCAGGCTGCCCGCTCCGGAAATGACGCCGTCGTAGTTGCCGGAGCCGACGGTCAGTGCCGCGCCGCCGAGCGTGATGTTGCCGCCGGCCGCGCCGCCGCCGTTGAGCGCGCCGAGGGTGTGATGGTAGCCGTTGAGATCGAATGTCGCGCCGGCGACGTTCTCGATCGTGAGGTCGCCGCCATTCGGCAGGGCATTGGCCGCGCCCTTGCGCAGCGTCCCGCCGGAGATCGTCGTGTTGCCGGTGTATTGATTGGCGCCGCCGAGGACCAGCGTGCCGGCGCCGTTCTTGGTCAGACTGCCCGCTCCGGAAATGACGCCGTTGTAGTTGCCGGAGCCGACGGTCAGCGTTGCGACGCCGAGCGTGATGTTGCCGCCGGCCGCGCCGCCGCCGTTGAGCGCGCCGAGGGTGTGGTTGTAGCCGTTGAGATCGAGCGCCGCGCCGGCGGTGTTGGCCAGGGTGACATCTCGCCCGGCGGGAATCGCGCCGTTTGCGCCCATTTTCAACGTTCCGCCCTGAATGGAAATCGAGCCGTTGAAACTGTTCGCGGCGCCGAGCGACACTGTGCCCGTACCGGTCTTGGTGAGGCCGCCGGCGCCGGAAATGATGCCGTTGAAACTTACCGTGCTGGTTCCCGCCGCCGTCAACGTCGCGTTGAGATCCAGCGTCAAGTTGCCGGTGAACGACGACGTGCCGCTGGAGTGGTTTCCGCCGATCGTGGCCGCGACATTGCGGTTCGGATAGCTGCGGACATGCAAGTTTTTCGGCACACTGACGCCGCTGGTATCAATCAGAAGGCGCGCGTTGGCGCCGTCCGTCACATGTTCGTCGCCGCCGATGTTGAGATTTCCTGTGCTGGCCCCCAGCGCCGTGGAATTGCCGACGAGAAGCGTGCCCTGGCGCAGATAGAACGGCCCCGTGCAGTTGCTGGAGGAAGCCAGCCGCACGGCGCCGGTGTCCGTCGCCGTGGGGTTGAACGAACTGATCGTCGGGCCGTAACTGCCGGTGATGCCTCCGGAGGAAATCACGACGGTCGCGCCGCTCGCCGTGTGGATGTTTTGACTCGCGCCGAGAAACTCGATTGGCGCATAAATCGTGATATTGCCGCTGCCGCCGTCGGCATAGGCGTTGATGGCATTATGTGAATAATAGTTTTGCGACTTGAATTTCAACGTCTCGCCGCCCGCATAAACGATCCAGCCAGTGTAGCGGAAGGTCACTTTCCCGACGCCGTCGGACATCGAGTCATTTTGGATCGGCATGCCCATGCCGCTGGGATTTCCGAAATAGGCCTCTTCATGCGGGGCATCCGGCGCTTCATTCGGCTCGCCATCCCAGTAATACACATTGGACCAATTGCCGTTGCTGCCGGTCTTATTCCATGTCAGTCTGGAAGTCTGGGCAAAAGCGGGCATCGCGCAAAGCCACATCGCCAGACCCCAGTAGATCCACTGTCTCGCATACGGCCTTGTTTTCATATCCTAACACCTCCCGCCGCCGCGCGGCGATACGAAGGACCTCAAAGCTTCACAAAACAACATATTCTTTGGAGGCTTTTCGCGCTCCAATGTCAAGTAAATATTTTTACTTCGAGCTCAGCAGGATTGGGCGGGAAGGCGGGATCGGGACAGAACACGTCGCGCGTCGCCGAACAACTGTATCACACTTCGCGAAGTGTGATACAGTCTTGAGGGACAGTGGGGACAGAGAATTAGAAAGGAACGAAGGAACAAGTGCAAAGAGTGCAAAGGGACAGAGATTATTCCGGAGGATGTATCACCGCGGAGGCGCCGAGGTCGTGGAGGAGAGCAGGAGAAAAAGTGAGACAAAACAGGGAAAACAGAGAAAACAGGGACAGATAACGAGGCGCAAGTTGTTGAAACACAGCGGACCCACAGTGAGAACGGATTACCCGCTTCCCGTTCCCGCCAAATTGCCTCAAATTCTCCGTCCCCTTCGCCAGCTGTCCTCGCGCCAGCCCTATTTTCGATGCCGGCGGGATTTAGGTCTTTTGCCGATTTTTCCAAGGCTTGGAAAAAACGCTGAAAAATTTTCCAAGCCTTGGAATTACAACGAGTTACATTCGATGGTTGCACATCATCTCTTCTCTGCGCATAATCTCTGTCCCTACGCCGGTCATACGCCGGTCATCGTTTCTTCGCGGTCGCCGCCTGCGGGCATCTCTGTCCCTAAAAACCCTGTCCCTATGAACCGCCCACCAGCAGCCAGCGGAAGGGGAAACGGCGAAGCAGACGAACCTTGCCGGGCAAACCGGCGCTCGCGATGTAATCCTCCAGTTCGCGGCGGGAGAATGCCCGGCGAATCGAAATGAGGCCGTCCTCCAACAGAAAGCCTCCGTGAAAGAACAGGCTCACCGTCACGGCGTACGGCGCGACAGCCCAGCGAGTGCGGACAATATCGTCGAGAACGTAACGCGCGCCCGAGGCGTCGAGCCGGCGCAGCAGTCCCACTATTTTTTCGTCAGGCAGGTGATGCAAAAGGTGATTGGCGAACACGAAATCCGGCGCGCCCCAGGCCTCCGTGTCCAACGCGTCGGCCGCGACCAGTTCGATTTCCGGAAACCCTTCGTTCGCCGTCGCGGCGTAGCGTCGGATGCGCGAGTCGGGCTCAATTGCGCGCACGGTCAGCCGCAATCCTTCGCGGCGGCAACGCCGAAGCAGCCGGCGATCCAAATCGCAACCGCCCGCGCCGAGGTCGGCGAGGCGCCAGGCGCGCCCCGGCTCGCGCCGCATTGCGCGTAGAACAAAGGTTTCCAGGGCGCCGAAGGCTCGCGTGAAAAAGCGGTTGACGCTCTCGAATTGCCGTAGCGTCCGAAACAGCCGATCTTCCGGCGCATCGGCGCGATCCATGCGCTCGATCTCCGCGCTGCGCCGGGACCAGTCCCGCGATCTCATGCGGGTCTCGCTCCGTCGGGCTTGCGTAGCGAGACCAGCTCGACGACGCCGAAAAACCGCCGCCGCGATTCCGCGATTTCAAAGCCGGCGGCGACGAATCGGCGCGCCAGCTCGACTCGGTCCGGGAAGCGGGCCAGACTGTCGGCGATGTAGCCGTACACGTCGGGGTTCCGGTGCAAGGCCCAGCCCCACGCGCCGCCCCAAAACTTCAACAGCGCCAGTTCGATCCGTTGCGCCGCGCGATTCGGCGGCTTGGAGAAATCGAGGAACGCGGCCGCCCCGCCGGGCTTGAGCAGGCGGAAAACTTCCGCGATGGCCTCCTCCAGATCGCCGGCGTTGCGAAGCGCATAGCCGCCGGTGATGATATCGAACGCGGCATGGGGCAGGCCCGTGCGTCCGAGGTCGCCGACCTCGAACCGAACGCGCGGGTTGCGGTTTCGGGCGCGCGCGCGCTCGATCATCGCCGGCGTGATATCGAGACCCAGCACGCGCCCTTGGGGATAGCGCGCCGCGAGGCGAAACGCGAGATCGCCGGTGCCGCAGGCGAGATCGAGGCACTCCGGCGCGGCCAAGGGGGGCAAGGAGGAGATCAATCGGTCTTTCCATGCCGCATCGCGGCCGAAGGAGAGTCCGCGGGTGATCGCGTCATAGCGGGGCGCGACGGCCTCGAAAAGATTCCGATTCAACGCGCGCTTCCGCGCCGGATCGTCGAGATGTTCTCGCGGTTTGATCTGGAACGGCGCGCTCATGCGGGCGCCTCTTTCCAGGGCGACGAATCGCGCTCCAACAGAGGCGCCGCATCCGGCAGACTCCACATCGAGAAATAGCGGGCCAGACTCGATTGCCGCGCGGGCGCGCCCAGCAGGAAACGTATGAGCGCGCTTCGGAGCGCGGATGCGCCCCGCCCGGTTCGCGTGCCCAGCCACATGCCCCGCGCGGCGCGCGCCGCGGCCCGTAAGAACACGCGCCGCCGTTCGCGCTGATAGCGCCGCAGTTCGGTTTCCGCATCCGCGCCGGCCCGCAAGATCGCGATCAGGGCCTCCGCGAGCCGGGCGGCATCGCCCAACCCCGTGTTCATGCCTTGCCCGCCGATCGGGCTCATCACGTGCGCGGCGTCGCCGCATAAAATGGCGCGGCCGTGAAAATAGCGGGGCGCCAGGCGGCGCTCGGGGGCGAACCGGCTCGTTCCGATCCAATCCCCCGCGCGGCCCGGCGCGCCGGTCAGGCGGCGGATGCGCTCATCGAGCGCGGCGGCCGGCGCCTCCGGATCGCCGGGACGCATGAGCGCCACCCAGCGGCGGCGGCCATCGGGCAGCGGGAATGATTCCAGCGAGCCGAACGGCGTGAAAAAGAGGTGCGCCTCGTCGCCCCAGTCGGCAGCGTCGGGCGCATCGCCCATGACAAAACGCGGGCCGTAGGGTCGGGCAAACGAATCCGGGCCCAGCCGCGTGCGCAAGCGCCCTCGCGCGCCGTCGCACAGCGCGAGAAATTGGCATCGAAGCAGGCGCGCGGTTCCATCGGATGCGATTTTTCGCACGGCGGCGCCCCACCGATCGAGCGCAATATCCTCCACCGTGCAATCCGTCTCGAAAACGACCGACGGTTCGCCGCGCAGTCGCCGCCACAGCGCGGAAACCAACGCCCCTTGCGGGAGCGAAAGGACGTAGTTATGCGGCGGCGGCAGGGAGGAGAAGTCCAGGAAGCCGAGGACTTGCCGTTCGTCGTGCGCCACGGCGCGGCGCACCCGGATGCCCGCGAGGCTCAACTCCGCATCCAGGCCGAGCGCGGCCATGCGGCGCAGCGTGGGCGGCATGACGCCGATGGCCATCGAACGCGCCGGCGGCTGGGCGCGCCGTTCGATCAGATGCGTACGAAGACCTGCCGCGCCCAGCCGCAATGCGAGGAAAGAACCGACGGGGCCGGCGCCGACGACGCAGACCTCCGGGGCGAAGTCGCGCAGAAGATCGGGCCCCATCACGCCGCTCCGGTCGCCCCCGTGAATTCGAGGAGCGCGGCGTAGGCCGAGAATCCGGCGCCGAAGGCGAGGAGCACGCCGAGATCGCCGGCGGCGGGCCGTCCCTCGCGGAGCACGCGTTCCAAGCCGAACAAGACCGAGGGGGAGGACATATTGCCGTATTCCCGGAACACGGCGCGGGAGAAACGCAACGCTTCGGGATCGAGTCCGATCCGCTCGCCGACCTCGTCGAGCACCGCCGTCCCGCCGGCATGCGCCGCCCACCAGCGGATATCGCGTTTGGAAAGGCCGCGGGGGGCGAGCAGGCGTTCGAGCGCTTCCGCGCCCAGACGGGAGCCGATCTGAGGCACGCGAATGGATAGGCGATTGCGCAACCGTCCGCCCTCCTGCCGATACCGTAGCGACTCGCGGTATTCCGGCGCGAGTACGGCGGAGAAGCCTTTGAATCGGGCGGCGAACGGCGGGCCGCCGGAACGCTCTTCCGTGAGCACGGCCGCCGCCGCGCCGTCGCCGAAGATGCAGTTGCTGACGATGAGTCCGGGATCGGGCCCCATGAAAAGCGTCGCCGAACATATTTCGACGGCGATGCTCAACACCGGGCGCGAGCCGTCGAGGGCCAGCAGCCCGGCGGCGCATTCCAGATTCGGCAGCGCCGCGCCGCAGCCCATGCCGACGATATCGAACGCGTGGATCCCCCGCGGGAGATCGAGATCATCGGCGAGATAGGAGGTAAGGCCGGGACAGACGTAACCGGTGCAGGTGTTGACCACGAGCGCGCCGATGTCGGACGGCGTCAAGCCGGCGGCGGCGAGCGCGCGCCGCGCCGCTTCCGCGGCGGTGAGGCGCGCATGGCGGAGAAAGCGCGCATTTAGCCGGTCGGGGTCGGTCTCGCGCGCCTGCTCGACGTAGTCCATGCCCAGATATCGGGACTCGACCGGGCCTTCAAGCAGCAATCGGCGATACAACTCCTGCTCTTTGGGAGCCAGTTGAAACGCGGTCGAAAAAAACTCGTAGGCCTCCGGCGATGTAACGCGCAGCGGCGGCACGGCGATCGCGAGCGATCGAAGGGCGGCAGACATGTCGGTAACTTACCCCAGATCATCGAAACGCGCGACGCCTTTCGCCGTGAAAGCGAATACCGGCAGCTTCAAGGGACATAGAACATAAGAGGCGATAAACCCGGATTTTGCCGTCGAGGCGCGCCGCGCTGAATCTCTGTCCCTATTTCTGTTTTCCGCTTGCGAATCATTCGGCGGGGGCATATTCAGTGCGCAACGCGGACTTACAAAACCCCTTGCCATGCCCGAAGCACAAGATACGAAAAGGGACAGAGAACTCATCGCGGAGGTTCGAGAGGCGGCGCGGGGATTGGGCCTGACGGGCGAGATCGTCTTCGCGCGGCCCCACGGTTCCGGGCACATCAACGACACGTTGCTGGTCGAAATGTCCACGAACGGAGCGCCGGTTCGCTACGTTCTCCAGCGCGTAAATACCCGCATCTTTCGCGACCCGGAGCGGCTGATGGAGAATATGGATCGGGTCATCCGGCACCTCGCGGCAAAAGCGTGCGCGCGGGGCGACCGAAACGCATTGGAACTTCTGCGCGCTTCCGACGGCGCGCCGTTCTTCCGCGCCTCGAACGGCAATGTCTGGCGTGGCTTCAATCTGTTGCCGGGGCGCAGTCACGACGTCGTCCTCTCGCTCGATCTGGCGCGCGAGGCCGCGCGGGCCTTCGGCGCCTTCCAGTGCGATCTCGCCGATTTTCCGCCACCGCGTTTGCACGACACGATCCCTTATTTTCACGACACGCCCCGCCGGTTCGAGGCGCTGGAACAAGCCGTCGCCGAGGATCGCGTCGGGCGCGCGAAAGAGGTCCGCCACGAGATCGAATTCGCGCGGGCCCGGCGGGAGATGGCCGGTCGGCTCATGGCCCTCCAGCTCGCCGGGCGGCTGCCGGAGCGCATCACGCATAACGACACCAAAGTCAACAATGTGCTGATTGCCGACGAAACCGGTCGCGCCGTCGCTGTCACGGATCTCGATACCGTCATGCCCGGCCTTGTCCATTACGATTTCGGCGATCTCGTGCGGACGAGCGCTTGCGCCGCGCCCGAGGACGAACGCGATCTCAGCCGCGTCTTCCTGCGTTTCGACTACTTTGAGGCGCTATTGCGGGGTTACTTGGATGCCGCCGGCGGCTTTCTCACGGCGGAGGAGCGGCGCTGGCTGCCGTTCAGCGGCGCGCTGATCACACTGGAGATCGGCGTCCGCTTCCTGACCGATCATCTCCAAGGCGACGTCTATTTCAAAATTCATCGTCCCAACCACAATCTCGACCGCGCCCGCGCGCAGTTCCGGCTTGTGGAATCCATCGAGTTGCAATTGAGCCGCATGGAGGATTTGCTGGGGCAAATGCAGGGGACAGAGAAATAGTTTCAGGGGACAGAGAAATAGTTTCAAAAAGATCCGGAAAAGTTGCGGGCTCGCGCCTTCTATACGGTAGAGTCCGGCGATGGGCGCCGGTCTCGGGAACCGGAGAAGAGCCATGCGACAGCCCCGATTGAAGCCTGATTATCGCGACACTTGGCACCACTGCTACAACCGCATCGTCGGCACGCGCGAAGACCGGCCGCTGGACGACGCCGACAAGGAACAGTTCGTGCGCATCCTGCGGCGGGTGGCGGGGTTTTACGCGGTGCGGATCGTCGCCTATCAGGTCATGTCCAACCACTTCCACCTGCTCGTGCAGGCGCCGGCGGAG